>NZ_RXIU01000132.1 GCF_004217665.1 Candidatus Magnetaquicoccus inordinatus
GGGTGCAGGGCAAAGCCCTGCTGAAAATGTGCGGCGTTTTACAAAAGCGAATGCTTAAGCATTCGCGCACGCCGCACAGATTTGTGCCCCGCAGGGGCACTCTTTGGGAGGGCGGACGCCCGACATGCACAGTTTCGCTTGTGGCAACGGTGAGGAAATTGGCAAATGCGATTGCCCTGCACGGCCATGTCCTTGCTTTGCCATTAGATGAAAAAATTGGTATAAGGAGAGGTTCACCTCTAACGGTTGCAAGGAATCCCTTTATGTTCAGCACACTCGCCCGCAAAATTTTTGGTTCCCGTAATGATCGCTACCTGCGCAAACTGCAAGGAGTCATCGATCAGATCAATAGTCTGGAAGCGGATTTGGAAAAATTAAGCGATGACGCCTTGCGCGGTCAGACCGATCTTTTCAAACGCCGCTTGCAAGAGGGAGAAACAGTCGATGACCTGCTGCCAGAAGCCTTTGCCGTAGTGCGCGAAGCCAGTAAACGTGTGCTGGGAATGCGCCACTTTGATACGCAACTGCTGGGAGGGTTGGTGCTGCATCAGGGCAAAATTGCCGAAATGCGTACCGGTGAAGGCAAAACCTTGGTAGCAACCTTGCCTCTCTATCTGAACGCCTTGACCGGTAAAGGGGTGCACCTGGTCACCGTCAACGACTATCTGGCACAACGCGATGCCGCATGGATGGGCAAGATCTATCGCTTTTTGGGAATGTCTGTCGGCGTGATCATCCACGGCCTCGACGATGATGAACGACGGGAAGCCTATAACTCCGATATTACCTATGGCACCAACAATGAGTTCGGCTTTGACTTTCTCCGCGACAACATGAAGTTTACTGTCGCAGAACTGGTGCAGCGGCCTTTGCACTATGCCATCGTCGATGAAGTGGACTCCATTCTTATCGATGAAGCGCGCACCCCGCTGATTATCTCCGGTCCTACCGAAGATAATACCGATAAATATTATCGCGTCGATCGCCTGATTCCACATCTGCAGAAACTGGTCCATTTTACAATCGATGAAAAATCACGCACTGTGGTCTTCACCGAAGAGGGCAGCGAATTGATCGAAAACCTGCTGATAGAAAAAGGGATCATCAAAAGCGGCAATCTCTATGATATTGGCAATGTGGAAACCGTGCATCATGTCAATCAGGCGCTGCGCGCCCACGCACTGTTTGAAAAAGATCGCGACTATATTGTCAAAGATGGCGAAGTGGTGATCATTGATGAATTTACCGGTCGCATGATGCCCGGTCGCCGCTATTCCGATGGCCTGCACCAAGCCCTGGAAGCCAAAGAACATGTGATCATCCAAAATGAGTCACAAACCCTGGCCTCCATCACCTTCCAAAATCTTTTTCGCCTCTATAACAAGCTGGCCGGCATGACCGGTACTGCTGATACCGAAGCTTCTGAATTTGAATCGATCTACCGCTTGGAAGTCATCATCCTGCCCACCCATCGCCCGATGATTCGCATCGATCATGATGATGTGGTCTACCGTACCCACGAAGAAAAATTGGTCGCCATTATCGAAGAGGTGCGTGACTGCTTTGAGCGGGGTCAACCGGTGCTGGTGGGCACCATCTCCATCGAAAAATCAGAAGAGCTTTCCAAACGGCTGCGCAAAGAGAAGATTCAGCACACCGTATTGAATGCCAAATATCATGAAAAAGAGGCGGAAATCGTCGCCCAAGCCGGACGTAAAGGAGCAGTCACCATCGCTACCAATATGGCCGGACGCGGTACCGATATTCAACTGGGCGGCAACCCCGATATGCGTATCGCCCGGGAAATCGCCGAAAATGTGCCTGAGGAGGAGCGTCCGGCACTGGAAGCCGCCATCCGTGCCGAATGCGCTGCAGAAAAAGCAGAGGTCATCGCGCTGGGCGGACTGCATATCCTCAGCAGTGAACGTCATGAAGCCAGACGTATCGACAATCAACTGCGTGGTCGTTCCGGTCGCCAAGGGGATCCCGGTTCCAGCCGCTTCTACCTGTCGCTGCAGGATGATTTAATGCGTATCTTCGGCTCCGAGCGCATGGATGGCATGCTGCAAAAGCTTGGTCTCCAGGAGGGCGAAGCAATTATCCATCCCTGGATCAACCGCGCCATCGAATCCGCCCAGAAAAAGGTGGAGGGACGCAACTTTGATATTCGCAAAAACCTGCTCAAATATGACGATGTCATGAATGAGCAGCGCAAAGTGGTCTACGAGCAACGTCTGGAGATCATGCAGCAGGAGGATCTGGCCGATTATATCGAAAGCATTCGTGAAGAGCTGTTGGATGCTCTGGTCGCCGAATCAGTCCCTGAGACCGCCTTGCCAGAAGATTGGCAATTGGATCTCCTGCAGGCCAATCTGTTGCGGCAGTTTGGTGTGCATATCAACGGGATGGCAGCCTGGCGCGATGAAGATGGGGTCACCAGTCACATCATCCTGGAACGGGCCCGTCAAGCGATGCAAACCCATATCCAAGAGCGTGAGGAGCGCCTTGGCGCTACTCTGATGCGCTATCTGGAAAAAAGCATTCTGTTGCAGGTATTGGATTCACTCTGGAAAGAGCATTTGTTGAATATGGATCATCTGAAAGAGGGGATCCATCTGCGCGGCTATGCCCAAAAAGATCCGCTTAATGAATATAAACGTGAGGCTTTTCAACTCTTTGACGGCATGTTAAACCGGATTAAAGAGGAGGTGGTGGAGATCCTCTGCCGTATTGAGGTCTCCCGTCAGGAAGAGGTAGAGGAGTTGGAAGCCGAGCGGGCAGCCCAGCGCGATAAAAAGCTCTCCATGCACCATCCCAGTTATCAGGAAGAGGATGAAGAAGGAAGCCCCGGAGAGAGCGATTCACGCACTCCTTACCGTCGTGAAGGGGAAAAAGTGGGCCGTAACGCACCTTGTCCTTGCGGCAGTGGCAAAAAATATAAACAATGTTGCGGACAATTGGCCTGAGAGCGGCTGCAGACATCGTCACAAACAGGCCCTCCGTTCCGGCATGGGCTGAAAAACGACGAAAGATCATGCAATTGGGCAAAAATCAGTGCATGCGCAACGCCTATGGAGGGGAACACTGTAGGTGGATTAACAAGCTCTAAGTGATTTGCAGGAGCCAAACCATGAAAGCAAAGGGGGCTGCCAGCTCTACCCTGCCAAAAGAAAAAGTGACCGACAGTGCTGCCAGTGCAACCAACAAGGAGCCTATTGTGCAACCGCTGCGAGGGGTAGATGAGGACAACCTGGTCACCATTCAGGTGACTCCAGGAGTGGTGTGGCTACAAATCCCCGACGCTGGTTTGTATATCTTGTGTGGTTCTCCCAGCGAGGTAGTCAAGCATTTGGTTTTGCGCGGGTTGATCCAAACCGTTACCCGTGCCGGTGTGACCTACGAGACCGGGCCCAACGCCATTCTGTTGTCCGATTCGCTGGTGCAAAATGGTGGCTTTGCCAATTTGACCGAGTTTCCGGTACTGCAGATGCTCTATCGCCAGGGCATGATTATTCCCGGACATCCCAATAATACAGGAATCAAACCGCTATTGATTGGTTCAGCGGTGCAGGTTCGCGCCCAGATGGAATATATCTATCGTGGCAACTATGGACTGATCAGCAAAGAGGAGATTCTGGCCTGCGGTATTGAGGAAGAACTGGCCGAATTGATGATGCGAGTCAAACTCAAATTTGCGTTTGGCAAGATCCGTCATCCCTCCGAATTGTTGGACGCTCTGGAGGTGGGTGAGGAAGAGAAAACGATCCGCAACGGAGTCACGGTGCAACGGGTTGGTTTTAATCGCTACCGTTTTGCCTTTCGCGGTCGTGATGTCGATGTCGATATGAACCTGCCCCCCAACACCAACTATTTACCCTCCTATGCCTTAGGCTACCATCGCATCCAACAGCCCTATTATGCGGTATTGCATCGTGGGGAAGGAGATGGCTGGGATCCGCATCGCCCCAGCATGGCCAGTGTCATTATGCTGCAAGGCCGTATCTACCTGATTGATGCGGCACCGGGAGTGTTTCATACCTTGAGTGCCTTGGGCATCAACATCAGCGAGGTCGAGGGAATTTTTCACACCCATGGACATGATGACCATTTTGCTGGTTTACCCGCCCTGCTGCATTCGGGAAAGCGATTAAAATATTATGCCACACCGTTGGTACGGGCAGCGGTGGTCAAAAAATTTGCTGCTTTGGTCTCGATGGATGAGCAGCAATTTGGACAGTTTTTTGATATTCGTGATTTGCAGTTTGATCGCTGGAACACCTTTGATGGTTTGGATGTGATGCCGATCTACTCTCCGCATCCGACCGAGACCAATATTCTCCTTTTTCGCACCATGGATAATGATGGCTATAAAAGCTATGCCCATTGGGCAGATATCGCCTCGTTTCATGTGCTGGACAAAATGGTCGGTGAGGGAGCAGAGGATCTGCCGGCTGCGTTTGTTGCCAAAATAAAAGAGCAATATTTGATCAAGGCCGACATCAAAAAGATCGACATTGATGGGGGATTGATTCACGGCAAGGCAGAAGATTTTCGCAATGATCCCTCCGTGCGCTTGATTCTTTCGCACACCGATCGGCCTTTGACTCTGGAAGAGATGAAAATCGGTTCCGAGACCTCTTTTGGAGCCATGGATATATTAATTCCTGGCTATCAGGATTATCTCTATCCACGCGCTTTTCGCTATCTGCATGAATTTTTTCCTGAAGTCGATGTTGCGCAAATTCGCATGCTGCTCAACTCACCGATTATCGAATATAACGTCGGCACGATTATTCATCGTTCCGACGAGCACAAACACAGTATTGATATGGTGGTTTCAGGAACGGTGGCCTATTTGGAATCGACCTTTGGGGTACGCAATCATCTCTCTTTTGGCTCCTTGATTGGGGTCAATCTTTTTTTTGGCAAACAAAAGGTATTTGAGGGCACCTATCGGGCCTTATCCCATTGCAGTATCATGCGTTTTTCCTACACCCTCTTTCGTGCTTTTCTGGAAAACAATGGCATATTGCACAAGGTAGAGGTGATTCTGGACAAGGTTGATTTTTTGCGCAAAACCTGGTTGTTTGGCGAGCAGACCTCGTTTGTTTCCTTGGGAGGAATTGCCCGCGAGATGACCCCAGAGCATTATGAGGCCGAAGAGGAGTTGCCACTGCCCGAACATCCCGTATTGTGGCTGGTCGCCCAGGGTGCGGTACAGATCTGCAATCCCCAGGGCAGGGTATTGGAGGTTGTGCGTGGGGGGGGATTTTTTGGTGAATCACTCTTTTTTGAGCCGAACCCTGCGTGGCATTTTCGCACCGAACAGGCCACCTCCCTCTTCAGGGTGCATAAAAAAGATCTGCTCGACATTCCCATAGTCCATTGGAAAATGCTGGAAATCTTCGTCAAGCGGAAGAGTTTGTGATATAAAACAGATCCATGCCAACAAGCAGGCAACTGCCACTTCTGGAGGTCAATTTACTGTTGTGGCGGTGCATCTGCCCCAAATCCAATTCCGCCAACAAAAGCGGATCCAAAAAACCGCGCAACAGGTCGGAGACCATCTCCGGGTGGGAAAACAGACGATGGTAAAGCGAATCGGCTGAATAATTGCTATCAGACATGTTTGTTTGCCGTCACTATTTTGCGTTATTGGGCTCGATCAGGAATGAAAAAAAGATATTCATTCTCCTGTCCAGCACGGTACACACATGCGCACAAAAGCGAAATACAGTAACCACTGAGAACAAAAAAAATTCCTGGGAAGAGCAACTCTCCCCAGGAATCCCCTACTGCACCAACAGCGCCAAGACCTATTTGAGAACCTTCAACTCCACACGACGGTTCTCGGCACGACCAGCCTCATTGGCATTGCTGGCGACCGGCTTCTCCAAACCATAACCATTGGCTGTCAAGCGCTTCTTGTCCACACCCTGGCTGATAAAATAGTTCATCACTGTATTGGCGCGCGCCAACGACAGCTTTTTGTTGTAGGGCGCCTTGCCCACATTATCGGTGTGACCCTGAATCTCCACTTTCAGATTGGGATTTTTCTGCAACACCACCAGGGTCTCACGCAAGCCACTGGCATCTTTCGACTCAATCTGCGCGCTATTGGTACGGAAGTTCAGATTTTTCACTACCCAACAGCCCACCTTGTTGACCGGTGCTCCCTTCGGCGTACCAGGGCATTGATCCAAATCATCTGTTACCCCATCGCCATCTTCATCACCAGGCGGCTGTTTGGCAGGCGGAGGAGGCGGAGGAGGCGGAGGTGCGGCTGGTTGGCCTTCCGGTTTACAAAAATAACATTGCGTACCGGCTACTCCCAAGCCTGTCCGTCCATCATTGGGATGCCATTGCGTAAATCCACCAAAGCTCCACTGCCCAGGGGGGGCTGCTTCCACTGTCGATACTGCCCACAACGCCGCAACACCCATCATCACTGCTATCTTGGTGACTTTCATCGGGATTTCGATTCCTTTATCTTGAAAGGTTAACACAAAAATTAAAGACCTTACCCGGTGACCGCCAAATATACGTTCACCCGTAATGCCAAGAAAACGCACCACTACCCCTCTCGGAGCCATTAACCTTTCCCATTCTATCCATCCTCTTTCCAGCACGCAATCATTTTTTGCTTGCCAGATCTGCCAGCTTCACCGCACAATCCATTTTTACCTGTTCATTTCCCTCTCTCTGATGCGCATGACTGCCATGTCAGTTGAACCGACAACACCCTCTGCTCCCCCCCGGCCCCACCTGCCTGGCTATCTCAGCGCACCCATGCAGCGCACTGCCGGTGGCATGGGGCGCTTCTCCTATATGTCTGGCAATCTTGTCTCCGGCTTTTTTCATACCTCAGCCGGTCGTTACCAATATCTGCTCAAACACTCCATCCAACAGATCTATTTCACCACGCTGCAAAGCTGGCAGCTTGTCTTTTTTATCGGTCTGGCCCTCGGCATCCTGATGGTTGTCCCCATGGTCTCTCTCGGCTTTACCGATATTGATATGCTCAGTTCACTGATCTCCAAAGTGCTCTTCCAACAGCTTATCCCTTTTCTCACGGCCATTGTCGCCATCGGTCGCTCCGGGACCGCCATCACCTCGGAAATTGCCAGCATGCAAAGCCAACAGGCTATCGATATGTTGCTGCTGCAAGGAATCGATCCCCATCATCTGCTGGTGCAACCACGGGTCATCGGCATGATTCTCTCCATGTTGCTCTTGACCACCTGGATGATTGCCGGAGCGATCCTTGGTGCCAGCTCCATCGTCCTCATGGTTGATGATGCCGGCTGGTTGCAGGTGATGCGGGCCTGCGCCTCCATGCTCACCCTGAAAGAGTGGGGACTGACTGCCTTGATGATGCTCTGGTTTGGCATGGCCATCGGCACCATCCATTGCTATTACGGCTTCCAATCCGCCAACGCCGTACAAACCGCCATGAACCTGCCCAAAGCCTTTGTCCGCTCCTTCCTCAGTTGCCTGTTGGTCATCACCCTCTTCTCCCTGGTGCGCTATGGCTGAGCCTCTCTTGCAACTGAAAGAGATCATCCTGCCCTTTCCCGAACCACCACCGGCCATCAATCTGCTTATCCATCCTGGTGAGATCTGGTTGATCGACGGCGCCGCCAAATCGGGCAAGACCACCCTGTTCAAAGTCCTCTCCGGCTTGATCCAGCCGCGCAGTGGCACTATCAGCCTCTTTAATACCAACCTGCGCACCTGCAGCGCCCGTTCCCTGGCCCGCCTGCGCCAGCGCATGGGCATCCTCCTGGAAGGCGATGGCCTTATCCCCTCCTGGAGTATCTTTGACAACCTTGCCCTCCCCTGGCGCTATCATGATCTGTTGCCCGAATCGGCCCTGCAGGAGACCCTCACCACCCTTTTGCAACAGTTTGGCGAGGAAGAGGAGCTGCTCTACCGCGTTGCTGCCACCCTCACCATCGAACAACGACGACGCATGGCACTGCTGCGCGCCATGCAAAACAATCCACAACTGATTCTCCTCGATAATGATGGTGTCGCCAGCTATTTGGATCGGCTCATGCCCCCACTGCTGCCACAAATCGAGGCACAAGCCCTGGCTTTGGTGGTGCGTGGCACCCCGGCCATGGCCCGTTTTTTTCCCAAAGAGTTGTTGCGCCGGGCCACTGTGCATGCAGGAGCATTGCATATTCATGCCCTCCCTTCGTATCCTGTTATCCAGCCACTCAATCAATGACGCCGCTTACCAGCCGCAAAGGTACCTGCCATGTCTGACCTTCTCTCCTGGCGTAACCGCGACCGCCGCTTCAAACAGAGCGTCACTCTCTTTATCTTTATCAGCATGCTCCTGGTTTTGGGCATGATCTGGCTGGGTCACACCACTGACAACCCCTTTGATGCCAAATATAACCTGCACAGTGAACTGGCTCATGGCGAAACTTTGAAAATTGATACCCCAGTGACATTGGCTGGCATTTTGATCGGACGCATCACCAATCTGCAGTTTACCTCCGAAAATAAAATTCGCATCACCATCCGTGTTTTGAAAAAACATATGCAGCGTATTCGTGCCGATTCGGTGCTCACCCTGGTCAAACCGATGGTTGGCAACGCCTC
This sequence comes from Candidatus Magnetaquicoccus inordinatus, assembly GCF_004217665.1. Classification (GTDB taxonomy): domain Bacteria; phylum Pseudomonadota; class Magnetococcia; order Magnetococcales; family Magnetaquicoccaceae; genus Magnetaquicoccus; species Magnetaquicoccus inordinatus. The sequence goes on from NZ_RXIU01000132.1 coordinate 8,614, forward strand.
TTTGGACATCAGCCTGGGCTCTCCCAGCCATGCCATTCTGCAACCGGAACAGCAGATTGCCTTTGGTCGTGGCAGTGATCTGACCGACATGTTAAGCCAACTGCCTGCCATTCTGGAGCATGTGGAGAAGGTGGCTGCCAATATCCGCAATTTGACCAGCCAGCTTTTGGAAGTGCAAGGTCCGTTTCAGCAGACGCTCTCTCAGGCCAATGCCACGCTGAGTGAAACCTCGCAATTGGGGCGCACCGTCAACCAAAAAGGGCCCAACCTGCAACACACCATCGATCACCTGGAGAGTTTGGCGCGTGATGCCTCCGGCCTGATGCAGCAGTTGCGCCAGACAACCCCACCGATGATGAACGGTCTGCAGCAGTCGGCCAACCGCAGCCTGCAACAAGTCGATCAAACTGTTGCTGAAATGCACACTCTTCTCAAGCAGTTGCACCCTCTGATTGGCCAGGTACAAGGGGTATTGCGCCATACCGACCAAATCGCGATGGATATTGCCAAAGTAACGGCTCAATTGGGACAAATCAGCCCGGAGATCCCGGTTTTGCTCTACCAAGGGCAGGAGACCATGCGCGAAGCGGAAACCTTAATGCACAATGTCAATCATTCCATTCTTTTTGGTTCTTCCACCTTAAGCGATCCCGCGCAAGGGCGTTTGAGCGAGACTCCACGCGACTTGCCGATGTTGCCGGTAGCAGCACCCTGATTGCCAGGAGATACTTATGCGCTTCTCCCCTCGTTTTTCTGTATTGCTGCTGTCGCTCTTTCTGGCTGGTTGTCTGGGAGGAGCCACCACTCCGCCATTGGCCGAAAAGGGGGAGTCCACGCGCCAAAAAGCGGCACAACTGTTCCGGGAGTGTCGCACCCAACTGGCTCTGGTCGAATATCGTAAAGTACTGCACTTGGCGCAACTGCGTGATGATCGCCCCGCCAGCGCCAATGCTCTGCTTAACATAGGAGTCATCCATCTGGTGCGCGGTGAGTTGCAGGAGTCTGCCCATGCCTTACAGCAGGGGCAAAAATTTTTTGCCGAGCTGCAGGATCGGCAGGGAGAACAACAGTGTGCCACTCATCTGGCCGCCTTGACCATCAAACGGGGTAACTGGCAGGAGGGATTAACGGCCTTGCAGGCGCTATGGCCACAACTGGGTGGCGATGAGGGGTCAGCGAGCGCGGAACGGGTACGGGTCTTGAACGGCATGGCCATCGCTTATAAAGAGTCGGGACAGCTCGCCGAGGCCAAACAGTGTTTGCACCGTGCGGAACAGGAGGCCACTGCCTTGCAGAGAGAGAGC
>NZ_RXIU01000133.1 GCF_004217665.1 Candidatus Magnetaquicoccus inordinatus
TACCATCGTGAAATTACTGACAGCAACCAATCCGCTTATTTGGGTACAACGACTTACAAAAAGCATGGCGAGCTATTGTAATGCCATGCGTTTAAATAGATGTTATAACCGTAAAAAGAGGCTTGGGACAGGGGTTCGCGTTCGGCCAGCTTATAAGCCCCACACGTAACGGCTTAAGTTAATGGCATTGAGGTGCCCTCCCTGGACCCCCAGTTGTCTTGGGTGGTGAATAGTTACCATGAATGTTGCCTAAAAAAGGTCGGCATGTGTCCCGGTCCGGACCAAGGTGATGGATTGCCCATCATCCAGCCAAAGAAGCAACCAGTTTGGTTCAATATGACATTCCCAGAAATCTTTCCATTTTCCTGAGAGTTTGTGGGCTCTGTGACGAGGATCCAACGGCTTTCCTTCCAGAAGGGCATCAACGATATTCCAGAGGAGTTTGTCATCTTTCCCGCGATCTTTGGCCTTTTGCAGATCCTTACCAAATTGTCTGACTGTTCTAAGTTGTACTGCCATTTATTGATGGGCCTTTTTCAGGCTCTCAAGGTCAGCCCATTCGGTAACATCATGGCCGTTCAAGGCATCCATCATGGCAGACTGCGTTGTTTCATTCGGTAAACGCACCAGAAACGGTAGCCCCCGATGAAGCACCACTTGCCGGTAGAACATGGTGATGGCCTCGGTAACGGAAAGTCCCAACTCACTCAGTATGGCTTCAGCATCCTGCTTGATGGCTGGTTCAATACGAGCTCGGATCATTTCAGATTTAGACATGGTTCCTCTCCTGAGAAAAGAGACTCTTTCGGTATTTTGTAGCACATTTGGGGAACGATAGCCACTGGTCATTCAGTGCATAAACAGAAACTCACCACAAGCAGAGTCGCTTCGGCAGGTTTTTACATAGCTCGATGAATGTCGGCAGCGATCGAATGGGTAGCGATTTGGCGAAAAATGTGATCCAATCGAACAGGGCGCGGGGGATGCTATCACATCCTTTGCTGTCCATGGCGCTACTCCCGGAATCAGGGTTGGTCCCGTTTCCAGAATACCGCCTCTGCGAGCCCAATGCTCGATTATTGAAATGGAGACACAGGCTGGGTGCCGTGCGGGATGTGGCTTACCGTTCTGCTCCTAATTTTAATATATCCCTCTGTTAAATATCCGCACGGAACCGAAGCATATGACTCATTTTGACTCCACAACACCGGGACGTTTGTATGCCACCTCACTGGGACCAGGTGATCCTGAGTTGATCACCCGCCGCGCTTGGCGGATTTTGCAAACCGCCTCCTGTTGGGCTTGGCCGGAAAGTCGCCAGGAGGGGGGTGGCTATGCCCTGGCTATTGCCGAACGTGCCGGTCTGTCACTGCCAGCCCATACTTTGCCCCTCTCCTTTCCCATGACCCGCGATTTGACCATTCTGGCCAAACATTGGCAAATGGCAGCCCAACAGGTTTTGCAAAAATTGCAGCAAGGAGAGGATGTGGTCTTTCTGGTCGAAGGAGATGCCTCCTTTTTTTCCACCTTTGGCCATCTGCAACGCACCGTCCAGGCGCTGGATGCACGTATCGTGGTTGAAATCATCCCCGGAGTTGCCTCACCCATGGCCGCAGCCGCCCTCACCCAACAAAGCCTGGGCGATGGCGATCAAACTTTGGCTTTGGTACCTGCCACTGTCGGCATGGAACGCATCGAACAACTGTTGGAGGATTTTCATACGCTGGTGCTGCTCAAAGTGCGACCGGTATTGGAGGATTTGCTCGATCTTCTGGCACGCAAACAGTTGTTGGGCAAAGCCCGTTTTATTGAACGTGCCGGTGCCCCTGAAGAGCGTGTCGTCAGCGATGTGACCACTCTGCGTGGCTGCTCGGTACACTATCTCTCCTTGATGATCATCCACTGTCATGATGGCGAGGCCAATCTCGGCAACCGCGGATGAAAAGTGTGGAAGGCAACGCCCGTTCTCCTGCTCTGATCGCCCTGACCCGGAACGGGGCCCAACAGGCCGCACGTTTGCACAAATTGTGGCCAGAAGCGCAACTGTTTCTGCTCCACCCCTGGGATCAACAATGGCCGGAACAGGCCACAACCCTCTTTGCCCCACTGCGCCAGTATATTCCAGAGCTGCTGGCCAAACACCATCCCATCCTCTTTTTTGCAGCCGTGGGGGCAGTGGTACGCCTGATTGCGCCACACCTGGGCAGCAAAGAGAGCGATCCGGCTCTGCTGGTCTGTGACGAAAGCGCCCGTTTTGTCATCCCCCTGCTCTCTGGACACCAGGGAGGAGCCAATCAACAGGCTCTGCGTGTGGCACGCCTGCTGGGGGCCATGCCGGTGATCACCACCGCCTCTGACAACCAGAATATTTTGGCGGTGGATCTGCTGGGTCAACCCTTGGGCTGGAGCCGCCACGCCTCTGCGCAAGCGCTGATTCGTGTTGCTGCGGCAGTGGTCAACGGTGCAGCGGTTGCCTGGGTACAAGAGTGTGGCAGCAAGCGCTGGCGCATCAACCATCCGCAACTCCCCGCGCATATCCATCCTCTGCCCAACATTGAGTCTGCCGATCCCGAACGCTACCAGGCACTGCTCTGGATCACCCAGAGTCGTGATCCGACTGCCATCGCCCAACAATGGCCAGACCGAATGATTCGTTATGCTCCTCCTCTCTCGTCTGGAACCGCGCTGTGGCTGGGCATGGGCTGTGACCGTGACACCCCTTTTTCTACCCTCCTGGAGGTGTTGCAAGAGGCACAACTCCAGCAATTTTTTTCCTGGGAACAGATTGTCGGTCTGGCCAGTATCGACCGCAAAGCGGATGAAGCGGCTCTGCTGGAGCTGGCCGAACGCTTTGCACTTCCTCTTACACTCTTTTCTGCCGAGCAACTGGCACAAACCGCTGTTGCCAACCCCTCGCAAAAGGTGTTGCAACATGTCGGCACCCCCTCGGTTGCAGAAGCAGCAGCCTTGCTGGCCGCCGGGCCACAAGCCCGCTTGTGGCTGCCTAAAATCCGTCACCGTGGCGCAGAGGGCAAAAATGTCACTCTGGCGCTTGCCCATTGCCCCTCTCCCCCACCTCCCCCATAGGAGTGCGTACAGATGCCCGGTAAACTCTCTTTGCTCAGTCTTGGTCCCGGTTCCACACAACACTTGACCCTGCAAGCACTCCAAACCCTGCAAGAGGCAGAGGTGGTGGTGGGCTATAAGAGCTATCTGCGTCTGATTGAACCACTGCTTGCTGGTAAAATTGTTCTTGGCAGTGGCATGCGGCAAGAGCTGCAACGCTGTGCCGAAGCATACCAACAGGCCTGTGCCGGTTATCGCACTGTGTTGGTCTCTTCGGGAGATGTCGGCATCTATGGCATGGCCGGCCCCGCTTTTGAGGTATTATTGCAGGCTGGCTGGCAAGCAGAACAGGGTGTGCCATTGGAGGTGATTCCGGGCGTCAGTGCGGTCAACGGCTGTGCAGCCTTGCTGGGAGCCCCTTTGATGCATGATTTCTGTACCATCTCGCTTTCCGATCTATTGACCCCCTGGCCGGTGATTCGCCGCCGCCTGCAAGCAGCAGCAGAAGCCGATTTTGTCACCGCCCTCTACAACCCCAAAAGCAGCAAACGCACGACACAAATTATCGAAGCTCAGGAAATTTTTCTCTCCTGTCGGTCAGCCAACACACCAACCGCCATCGTCACAGCCGCCTACCGCAGCGATGCTCGCGTGCTGATCAGCGATTTGGCACACTTTCTGGAGGCTGAGATTGATATGGAAAGCACCGTCCTGATAGGCAACTCCCACACCTTTTTGCAATCCGGCTGGATGATCACCCCACGCGGCTATGGCAGCAAATATGATCTGCAACAGTTTTCGGCACCCCAAATCAGTGAGGCTTAACAACGTTCCGCCACCTCTTCCTCCTCGCTCAAGTGCATGGCGGGCTGTTGGCGCGGCACAATAAAATGAAAGGTCGCCCCTTCACCCAAAATGCTTTCCGCCCAGATTCGTCCCTGGTGCCTTTCGATAATCCGTCGGCAGATGGTCAACCCCAAACCGGTACCCAAAGGCAGATTTTCGGCATCGCTCTGCACCTGATGAAACTTTTCAAAAATCCGCTCCAGATCACTATGCGGGATACCGGCGCCATTATCGCTCACCGTCAGACCAATCCCCTCTTCGTTGCTGAGAAGCTGCAATGTGACCACCCCCTGATCGGCAGAGCAAAATTTGACCGCATTGGATAACAGATTGATCACCACCTGCATGATTTTGTCTGGATCACCATCAAACGGGCAGGGATCATCCCCCAACTGATTTTGCAAGGCAATATTTTTGTTGTGAAAGAGCTGTCTGGTGGCATCCACAGCCTCGCGCACAATCCGGGTCAGATCGACTGTCGCCAAATGCCACTCCATTTTTCCCGATTCCATTTTTGCCAAATCAAGAATTTGGTTGACCAGACGGGTGAGGCGTTCGGTCTCCTTGATGATGATTTCGGTAAATTTTTGCCGATCGGCCACATCCATATCATCGTTATCGTGTAAAATTTCCGAAAATGCGCGGATGGAGGTCAAGGGTGTACGCAGCTCATGGCTGACGGTCGAGATAAACTCATCTTTCAAGCGATCCAGCTCCTGCAGGCGTTGATTGGCCTCTTGCAATTGTCTGGAGGCCGCTTCCAACTGTCTGGATTTGAGTTCCAGGCGTTGGCTGTATTCGATCACCTGACTGGTTTCATCCAGAATGCGCATCACCCCAATCAAATCCAGGGCCTCGCCTTTGACCACCGAAGAGACCATCACCCGAGCCGAAGCCGATCCGATGGCCCCGGTAAGGCGTCGTTCGGTAAAGGCGACCAAATGGGCGGGCGCCTGGGCATGATCATCCAGATCAAGATGGCGCTGTTCGATATAGTGGACAATATCTTCATCGGCCAATTCGGTCCCGACAAAGCGACCTAATAATTTTTTCAAGTCGCCCACCGAAACAAAGCCGCTCCAGAGATATTCATCCCCCCCTTTCGCCCCTTTTTCAAAGACATTGACAAAATTCAAGGCTTGAATCTGTTCGACAGCACTCTGCCGATCCATAAGGGAGAGGATAATCATTACCCCTATATTGGCCATCATGCTCCAAAAAATGGAGTGGGTAATGGGATCAAAGGCTTCCAGTCCGAAGAGGGCCTGTGGACGCAGCCAGCCGATACCCCAGGGACCATCGGTAAGAAACTGACTATCCATCCAGCCTGATTTGGCAAAAGAGGCTAGCAGCAGGGTATGGGTCCAGACCAAAAATCCGGCCAGCAAGCCGCCCATGGCCCCGCGACGACTGGCTCCCTGCCAATAGATACCCAACAAAATCGGGGGAGCAAACTGGGCGACAGCAGCAAAGGAGATGATGCCGATGCTGACCAAGGTGTGTGATTCACCGATCATGCGAAAGGTAAAATAGCCCAGCAACAACAAAATCAAAATAATGGCGCGGCGAATGGTCAGAATGATGCTGGAATAGTCATCATCATAGCTGCTGCGCAGACGCAACAACAAAGGAATAATCAGATCGTTGCTGACCATGGTGGACATGGCGATAGCCTCGACAATCACCATGCTGGTGGCTGCCGACAAGCCTCCGATATAGACCAGCAGAGCCAACCAATCCTGCTGCCCATAGATGGGCAGAGTAAGCACAAAGGTATCGGGATCCATGCTGCCATCCAGCAGCAGGCGTCCGGCCAGAGCAATAGGCAGCACAAAGAGATTGAAGGCCAACAGGTAGAGTGGAAACAGCCAGGAGGCTTGGCGCAGATGATTGCTGTTGACATTTTCCACCACCAGCACCTGAAACTGTCGGGGCAGAAAGAGGATGGCCATCATGGCCAGAAAGGTCATAGAAAACCAGGAGGCATATCCGCCCGGCACCACATCGAAGGTAAAGAGCCGCTGCAGTTGCGGATCGGCCATCGCTTTACCGAAAAGGTCGGCAAAACCATCAAAGAGGCCATAGGTGGCAAACAGCCCGACCGCCAAAAAACCTCCCAATTTGACCAGCGACTCAAAGGCAATGGCGGTCACCATGCCTTCATGGCGTTCACTGGCATCCAGATGTCTGGTACCGAAAAGAATGGAGAAGAGTGCCAGAATCAGAGCCACATAGAGCGCAGTATCATTCCAGATGGATGAGGAGTCCTCACCACCCCAACCGGCATTGAGATGAAAGGAGAGCACCTCCAGGCTTCCTGCTACCGCTTTCAACTGCAGAGCGATATAGGGCATGATGCCGACCACCACAAACAGGGTCACCATCCCGCCCAGCATGGGAGATTTTCCATAGCGTGAGGAGATAAAATCGGCAATGGAGGTGATATGATTGCGTTTGGCGATGGTAATAATTTTACCAAGCAGCGACCACCATAAAGCGGCCATCAAAGTGGGACCGAGAAAGATCGGTAAAAAGCCGACACCGCTGACCGCAGCCCGCCCGACGCTGCCATAATAGGTCCAGGAGGTACAATAGACGGCTATAGAGAGGGTATAGATGGTGGAGTTGTTGACCAGGGAACGCCCGGCTGCCGCCCGCCGATCGGCATAGTAGGCAACGGCAAAGAGTAGTCCCAGATAGGCGATGGAGAGAAAGGGCAGCAACCAATGCCAGATCATTTTAATGTTTCTCCTTGCTGTGCACCCGCACCACCTGGGCAATCAAGATCACAAAGAGCAGCCAAAAGGAAAACAGATATAAAAAAAGCACTGGAATGCCAAACAAACGGTCGGCACGACTGAAAAGGGAGAGGATAGGAAAGTTGAGGGCGACAATTCCCAGCAGCGCCAGCGCCGAAAGGCGATCCTTGCGATATTTAGGGGGTAACATGCGGAGACTCCTGACAAGCAGAAAATGGGGATAAATGCTCGTGGATCTGTTGTAAAGTCTTTTCCAGGCGCATATGGTTCTGTTCTGTTCCTGGCAGAGCAAAGCGCAGGGCGCTCCACTGGGAAAAATGGCGCACCAACACTCCCTGTTGGGCCAGCATATGCCAATACAGGGCAGCCATAGGGGTAGGCACCCATTGAAAAAGAGCTGTGCCGCCGCTGGCTGGCAACTGGCAGTGTTGCAGCAGAGTCGCCAGCTTGTGGCTGGCCTGTGGCAACAGTTGGCGTTGTTGGGTAATCCAGTGCTGATCACGCAGAGCTTGACTGACCATCCAGCGACTGGGCCCACTGACACACCAGGGACCGGCCAATAGACGCAAAGCGGCAAGCAGTGAGCCTTCCGCCAGGACAAAGCCACAGCGGGCTCCCGCCAAAGCAAAAAATTTTCCCACCGAACGCAGAACTATAAGACCGGGCAGAGAGCTGTATGGGGCCAAGCTGGCAGCAGGGGTGACATCCATAAAAGCCTCATCGACCAACAACCATCCCCCCTGTTCGTGCAGGCGTTGCCGCCACTCCAGCAGTTGCGCAATGGGCAACACTGTTCCGGTGGGATTGTTGGGATTGACCACGATCACTACGGCAAAGCGTTCGATTGTTGCCAGCAGTTCTGGCAAACTGACCTGCTGCACGTAATGACCGGCCATGGCCCAGCAGTGGGCATGTTCGCCATAAGTGGGAGAGAGCACCGCCACAGTTCTGGGAGCAGGCAGCAGACGAGGCAGCAGTGAGATAGCCTGTTGTGTACCGGCCAGCGGCAACAGCTCTTCGCACTGATAATAGAGGCGAGCCGCCTCTTCGAGACCATCCTCCTCTTCCGGCAGGCGCATCCAGCACTCTTTGGGCAGGCTTTTTTCTGCGGACCAAGCGTGCGGATTGATTCCGGTGGAAAGATCCAGCCACTCTGCCGGTGGAATGGCAAACTGTTCTGCGGCCCGGCGTAAGCCACCTCCATGTTCAAGCAAGCTGCCATCCTCCCCACAACAGAGTCAACAGAGCCCACAGCCAGATAGTGCGCTGCAGCAAACGGTTGGCACGCAGAATATCGACATCTGCGGGTAAAATGCCAGTGCCTAAGAGAGGATTGTGAACTATTTGGCCGTGATAGATGGCGGGACCGCCCAATTGTCGATTCAGGGCACCGGCTCCGGCAGCCATCACCAAGGTAGAGTTGGGACTTTTGCGCACTTGGCAGCGTCGCCAGGATTGCCAGCCCAGGCGGGTATTGCCGAGCAGAAGATAGCCGAGAGCGGTCAAACGGGCGGGCAGCAGATTGAGCAGATCATCCAGGCGCGCGGCGGCCCATCCAAAATAGCGATAACGCTCGTTACGATAGCCCCAGGTGGCATCGAGAGTATTGGCCAAACGATAGAAAAGGGCACCGGGAGCTCCCAGGCAGAGAAACCAAAACAGTGCCGCCACTACAGCATCACAGCCATTTTCCAGCACCGATTCGATGGTAGCGCCAATGACAGCTTGTGGATCCATTGCTGCAGTTTCGCGACTGACCAGCCAGCCTACTCGTTGCCGTGCGGCCTCCAGCCCCTGCTGCTGCAAAGCCTGGTAGACGGCAGTGCTGTGTTGTTGCAGAGAGCGTCCGGCCACTGTCAAGTAGAGAACGACCATCTCCAACAGGCCAGACCAATCTGCCAGCAGGTGGAGCAACAGCCCCAGTATAGCGGTCAGAGGCAGCAGCAGAAGCAGCACTGCCAACAGACCACGCAGACGCCGACGCCAAGGCAGCTCTTGTGTCGGCCCATAGAGCATCTGTTCAGCAAAAGCTGCCAGTCGGCCGAATCCGACCAGAGGGTGCCAGTGCCTGGGCTCACCCAGCCAATGGTCCAGCAGCAGGGCTGGCGCCACCAACAGGGCAGATTCAATCAGCATGGGAGTGTTTTCCGAGCTGTTAAAATTCGATACCCTTGCATGCCCGCACTCCCTGCTGAAAGGCATGTTTGACCTCGACCATTTCGGTGACGGTATCGGCAGCGGCCATCAGCTCTGCCGGGGCATCCCGGCCGGTCAAAATCAGATGCAGTGGGGCAGGTTTTTCCACTTGCAGGCAGTGCAGCACTGCAGGCAGATCCAACCAGCCCCAGGAGAGTACGGCATTGATCTCATCGAGGATGATCATGTCGTAGGCAGCCGAGAGAATTTTTTCCTGGCAAAATTGCCAGATCCGCCGTGAGGTTGCCTTATCGCGTTCCAGATCTGGGCTATCCCAGGTAAAGCCATCTCCCAGGGTGTGCCATTCGATACCGAGCCGTTGTGCTGCCTGGATCTCTCCGGTTTTGCGGCTGGCTTTTTTGATAAATTGGATCACGCATACTCGTTTATCCCAACCGGCGGCGCGCAAGGCCATACCGAAGGCGCTGCTTGATTTGCCTTTGCCGTGGCCGGTCAGGACCACAATACGTCCGATGATCTGTCGATCGCTCAATTTGTCACCACCTTTTGCGTTCACATTAAGCAAAACAAAAAATTATTATGGAGGTCCAGGAGGAGATTATCTCCTCCTGGCAGGTGCAGGACGGAGTCCTGCGTCTGTGCGGCGTTTCACCAGAAGCGAATGCGCAAGCATTCGCGCACGCCGCACCAATCTGTGCCCCGGAGGGGCACTCTTTGGGAGGGCGGACGCCCGACCTGCACAGTTGGGCGTGTAGCAACAGAGAGGAAAAGTGCAAATGCTATCGTCTTGCACCAACTGTTTGCATAGAGTGCTTGCATAGACTGTTTGCATAGAGCGCTTGCATAGAGTGCTTGCATAGACTGTTTGCATAGACTGTTTGCATAGAGCGTTTGCATAGACTGTTTGCATAGACTGTTTGCATAGACTGTTTGCATAGACTGTTTGCATAGACTGTTTGCATAGACTGTTTGCATAGACTGTTTGCACTAACTGTTCAGGGCAATCGCATTTGCCAATTTCTTCACTGTTGCCACAAGCGAAACTGTGCAGGTCGGGCGTCCGCCCTCCCAAAGAGTG
>NZ_RXIU01000134.1 GCF_004217665.1 Candidatus Magnetaquicoccus inordinatus
ACGCCGCACATTACCAGCAGGGCTTTGCCCTGCACCCACCAGGAGGAGATAATCTCCTCCTGGACCTCCATAATAATATATTGATATTACCAGCAGGGCTTTGCCCTGCACCCACCAGGAGGAGATAATCTCCTCCTGGACCTCCATAATAATATATTGATTTTTGATTGCCTTGAATTATTGATCCTATCTGGGCAGGGAATAAATTTGTCATAATGGCTCGCTCTGCAGCGCAAGCAGGCTGGATGATCGGCAGTGGACAAGGATGGTATCCTATTGGAGTGGAGAGGAGTGGGCATGAAAAAAGGCTATGGTCTGTTGGGAGGAGCTCTGTTGAGTTCGTTGACGGCACTGGCTTGGGCGGAGGTGCCAATGCGGGCAGTGGCTCTCTTTGCCTCTGGGGTGGGCTATTTTCAGCATGCGGGAACCGTGGCAGCACCCGGAGAGGTGCGTCTCTCTTTCAAGGATGAACAACTGGATGATCTGCTTAAATCGCTGGTGGTGGATGATGTGGATGGTGGCGCAGCGTTACAGGCGATCTATCCATCACGCGAACCTTTGGAACGTCTCTTGGCGGGGTTGCAGGTCGATTTGTCCGATAATCCTGGGGTGGGCGAGCTGCTGAGCCGACTGCGTGGCGCAAAGGTATTGCTCAACTATCATGGCGAGCAGTTGGCTGGTCGATTGCTGGGTGCAGAACAACGTCCGCTCTCCTGGGAGGGTAAAGGGGAGGGGACAAGCAGCGATTGGGTGGTCAATCTGGCCAGCGAAGAGGGAAGTGTGCGCAGCTTGCCCTGGCGCGATTTGCGTGGGATGCAGATTGTTGAGGAGCGGGTGCGTCAGGATCTGGCGCGTTCGTTGGCTTTGTTGGATGGCAACCGGGGTCGGGAGCGGCGGGATGTGGTGATTCCCATTCCAGGGCAGGGGTCGCGACGGATTCGTTTGGGTTATGTGATGGAGAGCCCGGTGTGGAAAAGTGCCTGGCGGCTCAGTTTGTCCTCCACGGAGGGCAAGGGGGGCAAAGCCCGTTTGCAAGGTTGGGCGGTGGTGGAAAATCAGAGCGGTCAAGATTGGCGCGATGTGCGTTTGACCTTGGCCTCCGGTCGTCCGATCTCTTTTATCGAAGAGCTTTCCAAACCCTGGTATCGACCACGGCAGCGGATAGTTGATCCATTACGTTTGCAGGGGGGAGCCGAGCGGGAGGGAGAAAAACAGAGTCGTGCGCAGGCAGAACGGCAACTGATGCGCTCGGCGGCATCCCTGCCGCGCGCCAAATCGGCACGCCAATTCGAGGCCGGAGCCGCTGCCGAAATGGATAGTCAACCGATGCTTGCCCAGCAACCTTGGGAGCTCTCTTTGCCCGACCCGGCGCCAGAAGCAATTGTGGCCAGCGGCGAGCAGGCGGGGGAGACCTTTATTTTCAAGGTGGATGGGGTCCATTTGGAGCGTGGTCAAGGGGCTTTGTTGCCAATTGTCAATGCTGCAGTTGATGTGGAACGTTTGACCGTTTTTGACACCACCTTGCCTGGGGGGGGACGCAGCATGCGGGCGTTGCGGGTGAGCAATGGCACCGCAGGGACCATTTCACCAGGTCCGGTAGCTTTGTATGACGGGGATTTATATGCCGGTGAGGCCCGTTTTGACTATTTGCCGGTGGGGGCAGATCAACTCTTGTCCTATGCTTTGGATTTGGATGTGGAGGTGGTCAAGCAGGGTACTCCGCTGCAAAAGCGTTTGGAGTCGGTCAAGGTGGTCAAAGGGGTTTTGGAGGTGACGCATCGCGAGAAGCGTCTGCAGCGTTATAGTGTGCGCAATCGTGCCAAGGAGAGTCGGCAGGTGATGATGGTACAGGCGCGAGAGGGGGGCTGGCAGATGGTGGCCCCGAACAGTGCACGCGAGAGCGGGCGCTTTTGGCGCATCCCCGTGACGGCAGCGGCAGGCTCGCAGCAGGCTATTGAGGTGGTGGAAGAGCGTGTGCAAGGGCAACAGATAGCCCTCTTGCAGGCGACGGAAGCGGTGTTGAGTGTCTGGGCCTCCGAGGAGGGGATGGATGCAGGTGTGCGCAAGAGTTTGGAGGGGTTGTTGCAAAAGCGGCGGCAGTTGGCGGCGTTAGAGAGCCGGTTGCAGGGACAGCAGGAGGAGTTGCAGCGCATGCAGCAGGAGCAGGTTCGCGTAAGGGAAAATCTGCATACCGTGCCCAACGACAGCCATTTTCATGCCCGCATGTTGGAGAAGATGGATGGTTTGGAAAACCGTATCGAGGGGTTGAACGGCCAGATGGAGCAGTTGCGTCAGGAGTGGGAAGGCGGAAAGGAGCTGCTGGAGCAGGAGTTGTTGCAGATGTAAGGATTGGCGCAAGCGGCCAGGAGGGGTAAAATACCCTCCTGGATGTGTTGCGCTGTGTCGCTACGGAGCACCGATTCTGTTTGTATGCTTGCCCATTATAGGTTAACTCTGTCCAGCGGATACTGGCGATGCGTTTATGGACCCTGCACCCACACTATCTCGATAGCCAAGGATTGGTGGCGCTCTGGCGTGAAGGGCTGCTGGCGCAAAAGGTGTTGCGCGGAGAGAGCAAAGGCTATCAACATCATCCGCAACTGCAGCGGTTTCGTGCGCAACACGATCCTGTCGGCGCTATCGCTTCCTTCCTCTGGGCGGTGCAACAGGAGGCGACGCGCCGCAGTTATCAATTTAATGCCAGCCTGATCTGTCCAGCACCCCCTGCTTCCCCAATGGCGGAAACGCGCGGACAACTGCTCTATGAATGGCAACACCTGCTGCAGAAATTAAACCGACGTGCTCCGCAACTGTTTGCCCTGCTCTCGCCAAACCAACAACCACAACCCCATCCCCTGTTTTATATCGTCGAAGGGGAGGTGTGCTCCTGGGAACGGCTTCGTTCAGGGAATCTGCGCGAGGATAAACCTTCTTGAGGGCCCTCCTCGGCATAGTGCAAAGCCTTGGAGGATGTTTTCACTGTGGGGTAAAGCTCTGGCGGATGTTTTCACTGTGGGGTAAAGCTCTGGAGGATGTTTTCACTGTGGGGTAAAGCTCTGGCGGATAGTGTCGGCGCAGCGCAAATTCTTGGAGGTCGCTTTCCGCACCGGGCAAAACCTTGGAGGCTCCCGCCTCCAAACCTCCGGCTCAAGCGGCGCGGCGCCAAGGCAAAAACCGCCTTGGCTTGTTGTAAAAGCGCCGCAAAAAGCAAAAAGCAAAAGCATTCCAGGAGGGGATAATCCCCTCCTGGACCTCCCTGATAATTTAACAGATTAAATTATCGCTCAATATTTGCGCGGCAAAATCAACGACTCTCCAGTAGATAAATGACAGGCATTACGCCCAGCCCGCTTGGAACAATACATCGCCTCATCCGCACACTTCAATAACGCATCCAACTCCTGAGCATCCTCAGGATAAAAGGCAACCCCTAACGATCCCGAAATATATGCCGGCTTGCCCGTCAACGAAAACTCTTCATTCAAACGATGCAAAATCAAATGGGCAATGGCAACCGCTTGCTGACGCTCAATATTGGGCAAAATAACCGTAAATTCATCCCCACCCAAACGCGCCGCCAAATCACCCTCGCGTAAACAAGATTGAATCCGCTCACTGGAAAGCTTTAATAACTCATCCCCAGCCGCATGCCCTAAATTGTCATTCACCCACTTGAAACGATCCAAATCAATAAAAAGCAAGGATAATCCCTGACCCTTGCCCGCCGACTCCGCCAAATGATGTCGCAAATTTTTCATAAACAAAGAACGATTGGCAATCCCAGTCAACGCATCATAATTGGCTTGATAAAAAATCTTCTGCTCCGCCTCCTTGCGCTCGGTAATGTCACGCAAGATGCCAGTAAACAATATGCGATCAGTAAGCTTGACCTCGCTGATGGTCAACTCAATGGGAAAAGTCTTGCCACTCTTCTTCAACGCTACCAACTCCATGCGCTGCCCCATCACCTTGGCCTTGCCCGTGTGCACATAAGAGGCAATATAACTGTCATGACGCTCCCGATAGGGCGATGGCATCAACATCGATACATTCTGCCCAACCATCTCCGACTGCGCATAGCCAAACAACTTTTCTGCCGCCCGGTTTACCGACTCCATAATCCCAGCCGCATTGATGACAATAATACTGTCAGCCGCAGTATTGAAAACCGCCTCCATCCGCGCCCGACTCTCCAATACCTCCTCCTGGGCAAAGCGACTGTTCAAAGATAATCGTATCCGCTTCTGCAACACACTCCAATGGATCGGCTTGGTGACAAACTCCTCTGCCCCAGCAGCAAATGCCTGCTCCACCGACTCATCATCATTCTGCCCGGTGATCATGATAATGCTCACATCCTTGCCAGTGGGCCCACGCCGTATCTCCGCACAAGCCCGATAACCATCCACCACCGGCATGTTGGCATCCATCAACACCAAATCATGATGCCGCTCACGAAACTTTTTCACCGCCTCCTTGCCATCCGCAGCCAAAGTGACCGAATAGCCATCATTCTCCAAAAAATTTTTAATCAACTCCCGCGCCGAACGGGAATCATCTGCCACCAAAATAACGGGTTGCCTCTTCAAAGTAATTGCTGACATCTCTTCCTCCTGTACACTGTTGGCGACCCGTCCAAAGAAAAAACTGTTTCATCGCTGATAGGCCAAATGTTGACGGCGCTTTTCACTGGTAAAGGTTTCCGCTGTACCTTCCGATACCAATTCGTACAATATTGCCTGTTTTCCTTCGCGTGGTCGTAAAATTCGGCCCAACCTCTGCACATGAGCCCGTACCGAACCACTGCCGGAAACTATAATACCTACCGCAACATCCGGTACATCTACCCCCTCGTTCAAAACATGCGAATTGACCAGAAATGGCAACTCGCCAGAACGAAAATTATCCAACATCTGCTTGCGCTCGGAAATGCGCGTATGATGGGTGATCACCGGCAGAAAAAATGTCTCGCCAATCGCATAGGCCGTGGCATTATCATCGGTGAACAACAACACCTGCTCTCCCTTGTGCCGTCGCAACAACTGCCACACCGTGCGCAACTTGGCTCGCGATGCCCTCGCCAGCCGCTTTTGCAGCAAATAGGCCCGGTAGGCCGCTCGCCCCTCCTGCGAACGGTGACAGATTTGTACAAATTGACTCCAGCCGTTGGGTTCGCTTAATTTTACTCCACAACTTCGTACAAAGTCACGATATTGCGCATATGCATTATTATACGCAATTCGCTCATCCGGGTCCAGGTGTACCGCAATCTGTTCCAACCGGTAGGGAGCCAAATATTCTCCTTCCAGATCGGTAATTTCACTGCGATAACAGATGGCCCCCAGCAGGTCATACAGATCCGCCTCTTGGCCGTCGGTGCGTTCTGGGGTAGCAGTCAGCCCCAAACGAAACGGGGCGATGGATTGGATGGCTGCCAGGCGGGTGGTGGTGGCCGGCAAATGATGGCATTCGTCGCAGATCAACAGACCAAAACGGTCGCCTATCTGCTCCATGCGCAAATAGGCCGAATCATAGGTGGAGACGGTAATGCTCTCCAGTTGATAGTCACCACCGCCCAAAAGACCGATGGGTATTAAGAAGCTGGCCGCCAACTGTTCATGCCACTGCTGCATCAGGTCAAGAGTGGGAACCAAAATCAAGGTATCGCGCTGTGTCTTGGCAATAGCCAAACGGGCTACCAAAGTCTTGCCTGCCCCGGTCGGCAACACCACTACCCCTTGTCGCTTGGCCGCCAGCCAGGCATCCAAAGCCTCCTGCTGATGGGGACGGGGAGCATAGTGCTGCAACAGTTGAAAATTTTGTCTGTTGAAACGACGGGCTTCGTCGCGAAAAGGTATGCGCAGTTGATGCAGAGTCAAGAGGATAATGCCATAACGCCGGGCTTCAGCACGATAACAATCGGTACGTTCATCCCAACGCAAAGAAGCGGCAACAGGGGCCAGTTGTTGGCTGGATCCGGTGATGCGCAAGGAGCCTTGCTCAAACCGGATCCAAACCTCTTCCTGAATAGCGTGGATGGGATCAGCCATGCACCCGTTCAAATTCGGCCATGAATTGCACCAGTGCCTCCACCCCCTCTTCAGGCATGGCGTTATAGATGGAAGCACGCATGCCGCCAACGGAACGATGCCCTGCCAAGGTGACCAATCCAGCCTCTTTGGCTTCGGCCAAAAAGGTGGCATCCAAAGCGGCATCCGCCAAAGTAAAGGGCACATTCATCCGCGAACGGCTGACCGGTTCGGTGGGACATTGGTAGAAGGAGGAGTTGTCAATGGCCGCATAAAGTTTGGCTGCTTTGCGAATGTTGCGCTGCTCCATGGCCGCTACACCACCTTGCTCTTTGGTCCACTGCAACACCAATCCCAGAATATAAATGGCATAGGTGGGCGGGGTGTTGAACATGGAATCATTTTCTGCATGTACTTTATAATCCAACATTTGTGGCAAGCCGCTGCGCCGTCCCAGCAGATCCTTGCGCACAATCACTACCGTAACACCGCTCGGTCCCAGATTTTTTTGCGCTCCCGCATAGAGCAAACCATATTTGCTGATCTCCATCGGGCGCGACAGCACATTGGAGGAGATGTCGGCTACCAGCGGAATGCCGTTGGTCTCCGGAGTATAATAATATTCCGTGCCAAAAATGGTATTGTTGGAGGTGATATGCACATAAGCAGCGTCAGGATTTAACGTCAACTCTGCCTGCGTCGGAATCCGCGAATAGTTGACCGCTTTGCTGGTGGCGGCTATCCGCACCTCGACACCCTGCTTTTTGGCCTCACCATAGGCTTTTTCGGCCCAACTGCCTGTCAATACATAATCGACACTCTGTTTGCCCGGATCGCTCAACAGGTTCATCGGAATCATGGAAAATTGCAGAGAGGCACCCCCCTGCAGCAACAATACCTCATAATCGTCCGGAATCTCCAACAACTCGCGCAACAAAGCCATGGCATTGCCGATGATGGCCATATAAGCTTTGGAGCGGTGGCTCATCTCCATAACCGACATGCCGCTGTTGCCATGTTCGATCATCTCATCACGTGCCCGCTGCAATACCGGTACGGGTAAAACTGCCGGTCCAGCGCTAAAATTAAAGACCCTTGCCATCTCTCTTCCTCTCCTTTATTGCATTCTGATGCGCTGTCGGCAGCAGACATCCAAAAAAAATCCCCGCCGAAGCGGGGTATAATACAACCGATTTTGCTTGTTGGGGCATCAGTTCCGGTTTTTTTTCCAAAAAAGAATTTTCCCGCATGATTCACACTTGCGCAGATTGGCAAAAAAATAAAGCACTCCCACTACAATAATCAAGGGAACCACGATGCGCCCTGCAGCAACGATCGGTCCCATTGTCACATCCTGCTTAATCAACTCTCCCGGATTGTTCAGCACTCCAAACAGAGTAATCAAGGATACAAACAGTGCACCCATGACCACCAAGACTTGGCTGCGTATCAACGGCTTGGCATGATGATCCATTTTGGCCTCCTTTTCAGGTTTGGCCCCCTCAAGCTCTTCCATAATATCGACCACCCTTTCTCCCAGGCAAGGAAAAAAAGCGAAGCCATTCCTGGATAAGTCAAATTTTGCATTGCAGCATAAGCAGTTGTTCTCCCATGCCACGAGAGCTGATTCGGTTAATGTAACACAGGGCTCTGCTCCTGGCAAGAGAATCCACGCAAACAAACAGGGCAATCGCATTTGCCAATTTCCTCACTGTTGCCACAAGCGAAACTGTGCATGTCGGGCGTCCGCCCTCCCAAAGAGTGCCCCTTCGGGGCACAAATCGGTGCGGCGTGCGCGAATGCTTAAGCATTCGCTTTTGTGAAACGCCGCACATTACCAGCAGGGCTTTGCCCTGCACCCACCAGGAGGAGATAATCTCCTCCTGGACCTCCATAATAGTTTTCTGATTTTCAAATGCAATTGCCCTGCGCAAACAAAATGCTGCGGCAATTTGTGGATTGTCTTTGCCCATGTGTTGTGCAGAGCCAACATTGGTTTGTTTTTGTGGCAGATGCGTCCATTATGGCCTGCCGTGCATCTTTTCTCCACTCCACAACAGTGTTCAAGCGCTTTGCTGGCGCAGACCGGCGATGATCTCTTCGATAATCTCACGTATGCTTAAGGTCAAACGCCAGCGGGGATAGTGGCTGGCAAATTTTTGGACATCGCTGATCCACCACTGATGGTCGCCAATGCGGTTGCCGGGGACTATGCTATAGTCCAGACGACGGCCACTGATCTCCTCACACAAGGCAATCGCCTCCAAAACAGAGCAGTTGGCAATCCGTGCCCCACCCATGTTGTAGACCTCCCCGGAGCGGGGGGCCTGGAAAAATTCCCAGAATGCCTGCACCAAATCACGAACATGAATATTATCACGTACCTGCTTGCCCAAATAGCCAAATACAGTATAGGGCCGACCGCTCAACACACATTTGCTTAACCAGGCCAGAAAGCCGTGCAGTTCGGCGCCTGCATGCCCGGAGCCGGTCAAACAGCCTCCACGAAATACCGCTGTCTTCAGGCCAAAATAGCGACCATACTCCTGGGTCAGCACATCGGCGGCTACCTTCGAGGCACCAAACAGGCTGTGCAGGCAGTTGTCAATCGACATGCTCTCATCGACGCCGCGCAAGGCATAGGGATGGGCAGGATCCAACTCCCAACGACTTTCCAACTCGATGAGGGGCAGATGATTGGGTTGATCACCATAAACCTTGTTGGTGCTGGTAAAGATAAACGGCACCTCTGCAGCATGGCGCCGGGTTGCCTCCAGCAAATGCAGGGTGCCATTGGCATTGATGGTAAAATCAGTCAGCGGCTCACGTGCCGCCCAGTCATGCGAGGGTTGGGCGGCGGCATGCACCACCCCTGCCAGATCTTTGCCATGCTCGGCAAACAGCGCCTCAATAGCCGCCTGATCACGAATATCCAGATCCAAAGCGCGATAACGTGGGCCATAGGTTTGCCGCAAGCGCTCCCCGGCAGCCAGGGTCGAGCCATCCTCACCAAAAAAATATTGGCGCATATTGTTATCGATGCCGATGACATCGTAACCTTGCTCGGCAAAGAGTGCCACTGTGGCACTGCCTACCAAACCATGGGCACCCGTTACCAGCACAATACTCATCGATACTCTCCCTGAAAAAGCAGACAATGCCCATCGCGTGCGCTTGCCCACGCCCGCCTGTCAACCACGCAACAAAGGCTCCAATTGCCCCCGATTATCCACCAGCCAACGCACCACATCCTCCGCAAGCCGCTGCACCGTGCGCTGCGGACGCCAACCACACAATTCGCGCAATCGGCTCTGATCGGTCACATAATAGGGAATATCTGCCGCACGGCTCTCCGGTTGACTGCCGAGGGCCAGTGTGCAACCGGTTGTCGCAACCGCCAAACGGCTCAACTCATACAACGACAACGCATTCTCTGCGCCACCGCCAGCATTGAGGGGAGTGTCGGTAAAGAGATGCGCCGCTTCCATCTGTAAACGCACCAGATCATACAGATCATCAATATGCAAAAAATCACGCACCTGTTTGCCCTTGCCGCCAAAACCGGAATAGGAAAGGGCTCCTTGATAGAGATGGCGGGCCATCCACAAGACAAATACCCCCTGATCCACCTTGCCCATCTGCCAAGGACCGGCAATCACCCCACAGCGCAATATGGTTGCTGGGAGTTGATAGAGCGCCACATACTCGGCAATCAACAACTCCGCACTCAACTTGGTTGCTCCATAGAGTGAGCGACTGCCAGACAAGGGAAAATCTTCGTTGATGCCCGCCGCCGACCAGCCGAGACCGTGTGCGCTGGCAGGCAGAGCC
>NZ_RXIU01000135.1 GCF_004217665.1 Candidatus Magnetaquicoccus inordinatus
CCCGCAGGGGCACTCTTTGGGAGGGCGGAGCCCGACCTGCACAGTTGTAGTTTGTGGCAACGGTGCGGAAATGTAGCAAAGCGCTGGTCTTGAATTTTTCTGTCTCTCTGTTTGTCTGGCTTATGATGCCACGTGGCAACAGCGAAAGCCGATGAGTGAGTCGCGGACATCAGACAATAAGACTCTGCGGTAAGCAGATCGAACGTGAATGGCAAGGCTTAACCAAGACCCTCCTCGCGCCATGAGCACCATGCGCCCAACGCCAAAGTGCTGCGTAGATTGGGCATCGCCCCGGGCTCGACCATCGGTGGGAGCCTCATGGTAGGAGCCATGCCAAAGATCATTACACCACTCATCAACATTGCCATGCATCTCGAAAAGCCCCCATGGGTTCGGGGGCAGGCTGGCGACGGGAACCGTGCGCCCCCGAAACACACCCTTTGCACCATTGGCATAGGGATAGTTACCGTTATAATTGACCTGTTTAGTCGTGATATTGTCGCCAAAGCTGAAGGGGGTCGTGGTCCCGGCGCGACAGGCATATTCCCACTGTGCCTCGCTGGGCAGTTGCAACGCCAAACCGGGAATCTGCGCGTTGATCCTGGCCAAAAACTCCTGGACATCATGCCAGTTTACCATTTCCACAGGAAGATCAGGCGATTGAAAGTAGCATGGATTTTTTCCCATCACCGCCTCCCACAAAGCCTGGGTACATGCGGTGTCACACATCCAAAAGCCTTGGCGAAAAGTGACTTCGTGTTGCGGACCTTCATCTTCCAACCGCTCCGCTTCCTCCTTTGGCGAACCCATCATAAAGCGCCCCGGTGGAATCCAACGCAGACGCTGGGTGACCGGCTTGCCACCAGCGCCGTCCAGGGTAATGGTGACCCACAAGCCCACCCGATCCCGCCCCATGGCCTCGGCCCAGCGGGGTTTGGTGATGCGCGCAAAGGTCAAGCGCTCCTGGTCGCTCTCTGCCTGAAACAGGGAGTGGCGGGGCAAAGTACATTGGGTTTGCGGGGGCGTATCGGCCAAACGCAACGCCGCTTCGCTCGCTGGAGCCACCGCCGTCCGCCGCTCCGCCAGGCGGACTGCGGAAGGCTCCTGCGGCTCCGCTCCTGCCTGCCCTGCTTGGCTCACCGGCTGAACTCGGGCACAACGAAAGCCAATGAAGTCGCCGCGAAGCGACGACCCGTTGCTGAGGCGGCAGGCAGCCCGCACAAAACGGGCGTCGCTGTCCCAGGAGCCTCCACGCAGCACACGAGACGCATCAGCCGATGACCCCAGGGGATTGACTCCGGCAGCTTGCTTATAATCCCACTTCCCATCCTGACACCACTCCCAGACATTGCCCAACATGTCATACAGACCCCAAGCATTGGGAGCCTTGCCGGCAACGGGGTGTGTTCTGTGCTTGCTATTGCTCCTATACCAAGCAATGGCATCCCGCTCTTGACCATATATCGGCGTCGTGCTCCCGGCGCGACAGGCATATTCCCACTGCGCCTCGCTGGGCAGAGTCAGCTCCAGGCCGGGCAACTGCTGGTTGATCTTTGCCAAAAACTTCTGGACATCCTTCCAGCTCACCTGCTCCACCGGACGACTCTCCACCGACTCCTCCGGTGTCTGCGGAGATTGAAAGTGGCTGGGATTTGTTCCCATCACCGCTTGCCACAACTCCTGGGTGCAGGGGGTATCAAACAGCCAATAGCCAGTGGAAAGAGTCACTTCAAGCTGGGGGCCCTCATCCTCGAACCGCCCAGGCTCATCCTTTGGCGACCCCATCAGAAAACGCCCCGGTGGAATCCAACGCAGACGCTGGGTGACCGCCCCAACGACGATAGTGACCCAGGCGCCAAATTGGTCCCAACCCCAGGCATTGGCCCAGGAGGGCGGGCTGGCAGATTTCCAGAAGGAGGAGGCATCGACGACAGGCGCTCCGATGCGCAGCAAGCCGGTAGCGGTAACGATGTTCCCCAGCCAGCTCCCGGTCTCCGCCGCCAGCGAGGGGCTCTGTTCATCCTCCGCCAGCAGTCGGGCACCCTGCTGCCAGAGGGCGAAGCGGCGTGGGGGATTAAACACAATGGGCAGCAAAGCGGGATCAAAATTTTCTGACAAGGTGTGCTGCGGATCCTCCTGGAAGCTGGCCAGTTCCAATTGTTGCTGTGCCTGGCGCAGTGCGGGATCCTCCTGCTGATGGTATTCTGGCCCGGCGCGGCCACTCAAACGCCGATACCACTGCCGGTGCAGCAGCGTCGGCGCCTCGGCCAGTTGTTGGAGGGTTTGGGCAGCGGCGAGCAGATCATTGTTGCGCAAGGTTTCGGGCAGGGCTTGGCGCAATTGCGGGGAGAGACTGAGCAGCTCTTCATACCAGATCTCCGGGGCCAAACCACCGCGCCATGGCTGAAGCGCCTGGATCACCTTGAGCTGCATTGTGTTGGATTCGTTGCGGAAAAAATCATCGCGCAGCCGTTTGGCGAGCAGCGGATCCCAAGAGGCGGCCACCCGCGATCGACCAAGCAGAGCCCGATGCCGCCAGACATCGGCCTCGGTACCGGCATCGGCTTGACTGCCCAGGAGCAGGCGTATATCGCGCAACAATCCCGGCTCGATGCGCACTGCCGGAGAGAGAAGGCGCAGCAACCGTTCTGCACGCTGCTCCAGCTCAGCCGGGGTCAAACGCAGGGTGGCAGATCTGCGCTCCCAGGTCACCAGACGCCAGCTCCGCAGCACTCCCGGCAAGCAGCGGGAGGCTGGCGCGGGGGTCAGGGCCACAGGACGGCATTGGCAGCGGGCCAGACGTTGGCCAAAATGTTCCCAACGGCTTGCCAACTGCTCGGCATTGCCTGCCAGAGAGCCCAGATCCCCCAACACCACCACCAAGGCAGCGGGTGCAGGCCAGCGATAGTTTTGAAACTCTCCCTGTGGACCCAGGGAGATAGGCTCCTCCATCCCCTCCAGAAAGAGGGCAAAGCTGAGCGCATGCCGGGGAAACAGAGCGGCCAAGCGTCTGGCCACCCGCTCCTGGTCCTCCTGGAAGGGGATCAAGCGCACGCTGCGATCGACGATGATCTGCACGGAGGATCCCCAGCGCAAGCGAGAGCGGCGCGGCAGACGCTGCAGGCTGCCTCCCCTGGCCAGCAGGCGAATCAGGGCATCGATATCCAGGTTTTTGCCTGGAGCACGCTCGGCAAAGCCAGCGCGCAACCGGGGTACCAGCCCACTCCAGCGCTGCAGATCCCGGCCGGCCGGCTGTTGCTGGGAAAGGGTATCTTGTGCCTTTGCTTTTTTTTGAGTGGCCACGATGGGTGCCCGCGCTTCATAGGCCACAGGACACCAGAAGGTGGTAGGCGCTTCAGAGACTGGGGCTGTCTGTTTTTCGACTGTTTGTTCTGGCTCGATCGGCTCCGGCTCAGGAGGAGGCGTTGGGCGTGGCCTGGGCAAGGACGGACCATAGCCCAGCAGATGGGCCACCGCCGTCAACTCCTCCATGCCCCCCGCCTTGAAGGCCAGCAGCAGATCGGAATAACCGCAGCCTCCCCGAAGAATCAGCGCATCAGACTGCTTTGTCATGGTTCCACATGTTTGCGCAACGTATACGGGGCCACCACCTCGAGCATGGCCAACTGTTTGGCTTTGGTGCGCTCCAGGGTCAACACAGCTCGCAGCAGATCGAGATATTCCGCCTGTCCTGGACGGGGTGTGACCTGGGCCTCCAGAGCGGCATGACGATCCCTGAAGAGCATCTCAGCCGCTTTGCGCAACAGCTCTTCCGTTGCCGTTGGAAAATGGGCCTTGCCCCGTTGCATGAGCAATGCGATCAACTCCTGCTCATCGCTGGGCAAATTGAGGCACAAGACCAGGCATCGGCGCAAGAAGGCATCCGGCAAAGCCCGCTCCTCGTTGGTGGTGATGACAAGCAGAGGCAATATCCCCTGCACGCACACCGGTTTGCTGCGTCCTAACGGGGTAAACTGCCGGGCGCCCAGGGCTTCCAGCAGACCGTTGGGGGTTTCCGATTCTGCCTTGTCGATCTCGTCGAGCAGCAGGACACTGCCATTTTGCGCGACTCCGCCATCGGGTTGGGGAGGAGGCTCTTGCTGGACCCGTTTGGCCTGACGCTCGGCATCTGCCCAATCGAAGGCCCACCAGAGGGGACCGGGATGCAGATAGTTTTCCACAGCCAGCTCCTGTCGAGCCTGTTGGGAATCTTGATGCAAGGCGCCCGCGAGTTGCGCGTTGGCCAAGCGCATTACGGCATCAAAGTTCCACAGCAGATCCCTTGATTCGGTGCGTGAGTCAATGACCTGGGAGATAAAGACCCGGTTGAGTATTTTGGCGACTGCGCGCGCCAACTGGCTTTTTCCGGTACCCGGCTCGCCACGTACCAGCAGTGGTCGTCCGGCAGCGATGGCTGCGTTGACGGCATGGATTTCGCGGAGACTCAACAGGTGTACCCGATCTGCCGGCCCCGATTCGCCGCTCAAATCGACCTGAAGATGGGAGGCGCCGGTTTTAGGCAGATCAATGCGGCTTGCTTCACTCATGGTTTGTTTCTCTCTATCCTGTCCACTATCCGAAACATATTGCGCGGGCCTTGTTGGCGGCGTATCGCCCAGACCGGTATATTTGCAAACTATTAAGGAGGTCCAGGAGGGGATTATCCCCTCCTGGCAGGTGCAGGACGGAGTCCTGCATGTAGCGGCGTTTCACCAAAAGCGAATGCTTTAGCATTCGCGCACGCCGCGACAATCTGTGCCCCGCAGGGGCACTCTTTTGGGAGGGCGGAGCCCGACCTGCACATTTCAAGTTTGTGGCAACGGTGCGGAAATATTCCTTTGCACTCAAGCCACCCGCCATGCGCCATCCTGAAAAGAGGGTGCGCCGCCTAAAGCAGCAATGAACGGATCCCATCAAAAAGGGATTGGTGCTCTCCCAGCAAGTTTGTATCCAGCAGAACAACCGCCATAACCGGATAGCGCGTCTTTATACGTTCGATGGTCAATTGATAGCTGTGACGCTCTTCACCTTCTGGCATCTTGCCAATGAGATAAACCCGAATGCCTTTCTCCTTAAACAACCATTGGATTCGGCGAGCAATGGCATCATCCTTTACCATATCCGGCATGGAGGCCGCTTCGGCGGGAGGCTTGACTGTTTTGAACAGATCCTCACGCAGATTTTTCTCGGTGCTCTCTCTGAAGCCCCCCTCCGGCTGCAAATTGACGCTATAGAACCCTTCTGCAAAATCATCAGGATCACTGATCTCTTTCCATGCAACTTCACGGTTATCAATACCGGCAAAAACGATTTCGGCAAAAGCCTTGATTCCGGCAGGAATAGTCCTGATGTCACCCAGCGCACCATATTCCCACTGCTCGAGATCCATCTTCTGACTGGCAACATAGAGCCATGGTATCAGAAGGCGACTGGTATTTTTGATGGCATTGATTGCGACCGAGTCGGAATCGGCATCCATTTGTTGATAAATTTCCCGCAAAAGCGCATACCCAGAATCGAAGGGCAAAGCCAAGATTCTTTTCGTGAGCCTCATGGCACGCTTATGAGCATCCTTCTCCTCAGAAGAGTTGTCCGCTTGCAAAGGAGGAAGCTTTCTTTCCAGCAACTCCATGAGTGAGCCAGATGATTGGATGGCCTCCGCAACCTTTTTTTCTAATTTCCTAAAGCGCATCTCCCGATCCGTGCGCCGCAATGACTCCTTATCCGGTGGAGAAACAGGGCTAGACACAGGTGGCAGCCCACCCTCCTCCCTCTGCTTTTCTCCGGGAGAGTGTGCGGCAGCAATCGCGACCCCTTTGTTCACCGCAACCGGGGCACTTTGTACTGTTGCTGCTGTTTCCGACTCCGGCATATCCTGCTGGGCCAATTCTCGAATTCGTTCGGAAATCTTAACAAATATCTTTTGTTTTTCAACTAGTTTTATTTCTGTCAAGCATTTTTCCAAGGTGCCAAAACCCTGAAATTCAGTCAATTTGATGGTAGCCTGCTTACCCGTTTTAGGATGCACAAATGGAATACCTGCATTCTTAACCGTCGATGGCGACAAAAATACGGGCAACACCGTCATCCGACCCCCTTCGCATGCTGCCAAAAGCGGCGGCAGTTCCTTTTCACGAATAAATTTAGAAGCAAGAAAAGCTTCGGATATAAAGAGAATGGCGGTTCTGGATTGTGCCAACGCCTCTTCTATGCTTTCCTGCCAGCGCAACCCTTGTTTGATTTTTTCGTCTGTCCAAACAGTGATCAACCCTTCTTGTTCCAGGGTTTCTTGATAAGGCATAAAAGAGCGTAATGCCCGTTTGTCCGCATGACAATAGCTCACAAAGACCGTATACTTTGCCATCAGTCAATAACCCTCCTCCTGCATCCGTTATACTGATGGCATGGTATCATATCTGGAAGGAGTGTTGTCACGGAAAAACATGCTGCTAATTCCCCATTGTTGCCACAAACTTGCAATGTGCATGTCGGGCTCCGCCCTCCCAAAGAGTGCCCCTGCGGGGCACCGATTGTCGCGGCGTGCGCGAATGCTTCGCATTCGCTTCTGGTGAAACGCCGCTGCATGCAGGACTCCGTCCTGCACCTGCCAGGAGGAGATAATCTCCTCCTGGACCTCCATAATACTTTTTGATTTTTCAAATGCACTTACCCTGTCTATTATTAACCTCTGCTCTCCCGCCTCGGCACAAAATAGTGCACACTCTCCCCCAGAGCCACCTCAGCAACCTCCAATAAACTCTCCGACAAGGTGGGATGCGGATGCACCAAATGACGAAACTGCCGCACCGTCAAACCAGCCTCAATCGCCTGCACCCCCTGCGCAATCAACTCCCCGGCATGCACTCCAGTAATACCCACCCCTAAAATCTGCTCCGATTGGGGATCAATCAGCATTTTGCTCACCCCTTCAGTACGCTGCAAAGTCTGCGCCCGTCCCGAAGCAGCCCACGGAAAACGCACCGCACGTACCGCCAACCCACGCTGCTTTGCCAACCCCTCGGTCAATCCCGCATAGGCAATTTCCGGGTCGGTATAGGTGACCATGGGAATCACCGGCTCTGCACGCGGAGGCGGCTCACCAAACAGCGCCGCAACCGCTACCCGTGCATCATACGTGGCCTTGTGCGCCAACATCGGCCCGGCAATCAAATCGCCAATCGCAAAAATATGGGCAATCGCCGTGCGTCGCTCCGCACTCACCACCACCCGCCCCTGCTCCAACTCAATGCCTAGAGAGGACAAACCCAACAGATCACCATTGGCCCGCCGCCCGGTAGCCAGCAACATCTGCTCGGTTGCAAGCTGCAGGGTTGCCTCACCACTCTGCACCGTCACCTGCAACCCGGCAGAACTCGGCTCTACCGCCAACACTTTGCTGTTGGTCAACACCGAGGCAAACAAAGAAGGTACACGCTGCGCAAAAGGTCGCAACAGATCCCGATCCACCCCAGGCAGAAGCCCCGAACTCCACTCGACAATGGTTACCTTGCTCCCCAAAGCCGCATAGAGACTCCCCAACTCCAAGCCGATATTGCCGCCGCCCACCACAAGCAAAGTGGCAGGGATTTTTTCCAGTTGCAAAGCCTGTGTGGAATCCCAAACTCCCGGGATATTGGTGGAGATTCCAGGGAGAGCCAGCGGACGCGATCCCGCAGCCAGAATACAGTGCGCAAAAGTGATCCACTCGACGCTGCCATCGGCTTTTTGCACCCGCAAGCGGTTGCTGGCGCAGAGCTCCCCCTGCCCTTGCAAAAATTCCACGCCGCGTCGTTGACACTGCTCGGCCAGACCATGCGTCAAGCGCGTCACCACCTCCTCTTTCCAGGCACGCAGACGAGGCAGATCGATCTGCGGAGGAGCAAAGGTGAGCCCCATCTGTTGGGCTTCGCGGCACTCCCGCAGCAGACGTGCCACCTGCAACAACGCCTTGCTGGGGATACAACCCCGCTGCAAACAGACCCCACCCGGTTCTGCCTCAGTATCGATCAAGAGCGTTTGCATCCCTCGGGAGGCCGCCAAAAAAGCCGCCGCATACCCCCCTGGACCTGCTCCCAAAACCACCAACTGTACCGATCGATCCATCAGCCTCTCCTTTAACAGATAGTCACATTCACCCACGGCAGACGCATCGGCCACCGCAAAAGCGCGCGCCATAAGGAGATAATCTCCACCGGGCCGGATACACGGGCAAAAAGCAGCGAGCAAACAGCTTGCCCTGCAAATTCACCTTGCAGCGCTACGCATTATTGCATAGCATCAGGCAATACATTGTAAAGATAAAACTTTCCTCAGGCAATTGCCGTAAATAATTTTTTCCCGAGCGACTTTCAATAGCAGGCAGGTGTTGGATTGTCTCAAATGGAAATCAAAATACAGAAGAGACAATAAGCAACCATAAACAGGGCGATGGTCGCCTATTGGCAGCACGGGATGCGCTGTCCGAAGCCAAGACCAGGATGGCAGAAGCTCTGGCATTAGAACTTTCTAAAATCAGCGATAAAACGAGGCGTTTTCCACCTCTCATCAGAGAAATGTTTGAAAAAATCTCCTCTGATTTCCATCTCGAACAGTTGCACAAGGAAGCATCATGAACCAGGCGGACTCTCTGCACGCTCTAGAGCATCTGCAGACAAATCAGGATGCAGCCAGGCCAGAACCTCCTCTTACCAGCATGCAAAAAAGCGTGATAGAACATGAGGATGGTGCTTTATTGGTGCATGCAGGTCCGGGTTCAGACAAGACAAGAATCCTTGCTGCGCGAGTACGGAGGCTCTTGCACGAAGTACCAGGCCATTTCCATGTGCTTGTGCTCACTGTTACCAATATTGCAGCCAAGGAGTTGAAAGAGCATTTAGCCGACCTTGGCAAAGAGAGTCGTCGGCTTTCCATAGAGACAGTGCACGCATTTTGTCGTGAAATGCTGGCACAACGGGGAAAACCGGTTGGCATTACAGGAGCTCCTCTTGTAGTTGAACTGCAAAAAGACAGAAGGCAGATTCTGCTTGAAGCGATTCATCAAAATCCGCTGCTGGCTCCCCAGCTCAAATATCCGCAACAGGGAAAAAGTGCCGAGCAAATACTTGATCAGTGGTTGTTTGACATCTCCAGACTAAAAACTCAGCCTTCAACATTGGCAAAGAGTGATGATGATTTGCTGGCCCGCAGAGTTTTGGATGCCTATGATTCCGCTCTGCGCGCCAAAGGGGCATACGACTTTGATGATATGCTTGTATTGGCCTGTCGCCTCATGCGTGAACAACCCATTATTGCTGATTTTTATCGTCGCCTCTACAGGTTTATCAGCATCGATGAAGCACAGGAGTTGAATGAGGCGCAATATGCTGTTTTGACCACTCTTTGTGGTGGCTCATTGCGCAATGTGCTGATGATAGGCAATCCGAAACAGACATTTTCCCCATCTGGCAATCCTATTCCAGAATATATGCGGCGTTTTCGTGACCAATTTGCTGCCGAAACAATTGACCTTGCTGAAAATTTATATGCAGCAACAGCGGATACAGACAAGGCAAAATCATCATCCAGCCCCATCAATCCGAGCATTGATGGGGCCTCCCGAAACATGGCGGTGGCCGATCTTGACCGCCAGCCAGATGTTTTGCAGAGCCTAAAAAGAGATATAGCACGCCAAAGACAGCAGGCCAAACTGCGCCCAGACAATTTCCTGCCAGCTCTGGCCACCTCACTAAACAACCTGGGTATCCAATTACATGCTCTGGGCCGTCGCGAGGAGGCGCTGGCGGCTACGGAAGAGGCCGTGACGATCTGCAAACAACTG
>NZ_RXIU01000136.1:0-3132 GCF_004217665.1 Candidatus Magnetaquicoccus inordinatus
CCTCCTCTACCGAAGAAAGCGATTCATCCTTGGAGGAGAGTGCAGACGCCTCCTCTACCGAAGAAAGCGATTCATCCTTGGAGGAAGCTGAGGAGCCCTCCTCCTCTACCGAAGAAAGCGATTCATCCTTGGAGGAAGCTGAGGAGCCCTCCTCTACCGAGGCAAGTGAAAGATCTCTGGAAGAGACAGAAGTGACCTCCACCAATGAGGTGAGCGCAACACCTGTAGAAGAGACAGAAGAGCCAGCCTCCACCAAGGTGAGCGATTCATCCCTGGAGGAAGCTGAGGAGTCCTCCTCTAGCGAGGCCAGTGAAGCATCTCTGGAAGAGAGTGCAGAATCCTCCTCCACAAAGGTGAGCGAAGCATCTTTGGAAGAGACAGAAGAGCCCCCTGCAGAGGAAAAAAGATACACGATAGAGCCAATAACCGATACCGGCCTTCTGCAAACGGATGAGCGCAATAAAAAACAAAAACGCAAAACCGAAAAGAGCGAAGACAATTCAGATGATGTCGCAGAAGCTGCCGCTTTTCTGGCAGAAATGGAGGCAGTACATCCGGCTCCACGCAATATTGTAACTGATTTTCAGTCAATCTTCCGCGATTTATTGCCCTTAACTACCTTGAATCGGGAGAGTACTGTCTGGGCTGGCGACAAAACCAACGACAAACAAAAAGTGGACAAAAACAAAAAAATCAAGAAAAAATAGCCTTATACCTTTTATAATCACATTCTGGATCCACCACTTACTGGTATGAGACTGAGGGGGAGAGCAATATATGAAAAAATGGTTGGAGTCACTCCCGCTGCGCGCAAAATTTGTTGTGATGTTGCTATTGCCCATTGCTGCTCTGCTGCTCTTTGGCGTGCAAGGAGTGTTGAACAAGCGGTCATTGATGCTGCAAATGGATTCGATGCAGGCAGTCTCCTCTCTGGCCGTAGTCAGCAGCGCCCTGGTGCATGAATCACAAAAAGAGCGTGGCATGACCGCTGGCTTTTTGGGCAGCAAAGGACAAAAATTTCGCGAAGAGCTGCCTAAACAGCGCAGCGAAACCAATCAACGCATTCAGGTGGTGCGTAATACACTCAAACAGATGGATATGCACAGTTTTGGTCATGGTCTTGGGGCACAAATGGAACGGGCCAGCAGACTGATCGACGGACTGGACAGCATACGAGGTCGCGTAGATTCGCAATCCATTCAGGCTAAAGAGGCTATTTCTCATTACACCAGTCTGAACAATGAACTGCTGGAAGCGGTGGGTATTCTTGCCAAACTCTCTGCTACTGTGGAGATGGCCTCCCTGAGTAACTCCTATGCCAATTTTCTTCTTGGCAAAGAGCGCGTCGGCATCGAACGGGCGATTTTGACCAACACCTTCTCCCAGAATCGGTTTGCTCCTGGTGTTTATGTGGATTTTGCCAAACTGGTCTCCGAACAAGCCACCTATTTTCGCCGTTTTCACGCGCTGGCGCTCCCGGAACAGGTTGAATTCTACAACCAAAAAATGCGTGCTCCAGAAGTTGCTGAAGTGGAAAAAATGCGTGATATTGCTTTCAAGGCTGGCACAGTTTCCCCTTTGTATCAATATCTTGGTCAACTGTATCAAAACATGGCTTTGCGCGGCATCTATCATACGGCCAAAAATCTGCTGATTCGCGGCGCCATTTATGGTGCTGGCGGCAGCATTCCACAAGTGGATGTACAAGAAAAATATAAAAAACAGTTTACAGAGGTCTATCGCAACGTCCAAGAGACCATCACCAGCATTCGCGCCCTGCCGCCGGAAATGCTCAGTGATGAACAACGTAAAGATATTGACATTGTTGCTGAAAATATCGAAGCCTACCATCGCAGCATTGAAGCCATTATCACCCTGCAAACCCAAGGCAAATCACTGCAGGAGATCGATAACGACAGCAAATTGGGGGTAAAAATTGATGATGGACCTGCCGATCAAGCCATTCGCCGTCTGCTCAAATCAACAGCAGTCGGGCAGTTTGGTATCGATCCAAGCCACTGGTTTAATACCATCACCAGCAAAATCAATCTGCTCAAAGAGGTGGAAGATCGTCTCTCCAAGGATTTGGCGGAACGTACCGAACAATTGGACAATGAGGCCAAACAGGCCTTCACAGGTTATCTGATTTTTACGGTGGCAGTCACCATCATCAGTATTATGCTCAGCGCTGTGCTGGCGCAGATCATGCTGCATCAGGTGGGCGGCGAGCCGCAAATGGTCATGGCTATCGCCAATCGTCTGGCCGAAGGGGATCTGAATATCTCTTTTGACTCCCAACAGCCTGCCATTGGCATCTATGGCGCAGTCCGCCATATGGTGGAAAACTTAAATAATACGGTCAAAGTGATCATTGATGTGGGAGGACGGGTAATCAATGAAAGCAATGCCGTCAACGATGGGGCACAAACCGTATCGCAAGGAGCAACAGAGCAAGCGGCAGCCGTCGAACAAACCTCCTCAGCCATGGAGCAGATGACTGCAAACATCCAACAAAATACTGAAAATGCCCATGCTACTGAACAGATGGCCCGCAAAGCGGCGCAAGATGCCGGTGAGAGTGGGTCAGCAGTGCAACAATCGCTGGGAGCTATACGCGAAATTGCCGCCAAAATCTCCATTATCGATGAAATTGCTCGGCAAACCAACCTTTTGGCCCTTAATGCCGCCATCGAAGCCGCACGTGCCGGTGAACATGGTAAAGGTTTTGCTGTTGTGGCCGCCGAAGTGCGTAAATTGGCCGAACGCAGCCAAATTGCCGCCGGTGAGATCGGCCAACTCTCTTCGACCACCCTGCACATCTCGGAAAAGGCAGGAGAGTTGCTCACAACGCTGGTGCCCAACATCATGAAAACAGCACAACTGGTTCAAGAGATTGCCACGGGTTCGCAAGAACAGGCCGAAGGGGCTACTCAGGTCAATCAAGCGATTCAACAATTGGATCAAGTGATTCAGAAAAATGCTGGCATGGCGGAAGAGATGTCTGCTTCTGCTGAAGATCTCAGCAAACAGGCCGAACGCCTGCAGGAGGCGATTGCCTTCTTCAAAGTAGCCGCTTAAGTGACGGACAGAATGGGCAACTAAAGATCGTAAGTATTCAGGTTCGTGATGGTT
>NZ_RXIU01000136.1:3536-9797 GCF_004217665.1 Candidatus Magnetaquicoccus inordinatus
ACTAACAATCAAGCGAGTTCCAAAACCTGCTGGGCTAAGATCTCGCCCGGATCCTGTACAATCTGCTCCAAGGAATCCGCCAGACAAATCTCCACCGCACTCGGAGCGACTGCTTTGATAAACAACCTTTTTTTCTCCGTACCTAAAGCAAAAGTCAAACTTTTTTCCTGCAACTCCGCAGACCCACGCGGCAACTGGCCAAATATTGCCCGTGGTGAGGTTGAATAGAGCAATGGAAAGGCGCGACGTGTTGGCACACCCAATTCGTGCCACTCTCCATATGGATCATTTTGCAACAAAACCGGCTTGAACAAACCATTCAGCAAGCGACCAACAAACAACCGGAAAGGTGAGTCCTGCAACGCCTCTACCAGCGGTTGCGCCTCCTCTC
Source organism: Candidatus Magnetaquicoccus inordinatus (assembly GCF_004217665.1). Classification (GTDB taxonomy): domain Bacteria; phylum Pseudomonadota; class Magnetococcia; order Magnetococcales; family Magnetaquicoccaceae; genus Magnetaquicoccus; species Magnetaquicoccus inordinatus. Next base: position 3,928 of record NZ_RXIU01000136.1, read on the forward strand.
CCTCCTTTTGTGCCGCTTGACTGCGTAAACGGCTGCTGGTGGTATGAATCGCCAAAACCGTCTCCCCAGGGATTAGACGCAACAAGCCAATTGCTACCCCAGTCTTGGCCGTTGGTCGATAGAGATTATTGGCATCCCCCTCTGGGGGGCGATGCACAATAAAACGGATCCCCTGCTCTGGATCAAACAACGACAAAGTGCGGCGAATCTCCTCCATCACTGGATTGCGTTTTTCCTCCCCCGCCACTGGCGTCCAGCGATACATATTTTCCTGCAAGATCATCGCATACAACGCCTGCACCAAAATGGCACGACTGGAGTTGCCAGCCTGCAAAATTCGGATCTCTTTGGGAAGAGGACCACGTCGAGCAAAAGCCTGCTGCATGGCGATAAAAAATTGGTAGATCCCCTTGCCGACCCGCTTGACCAAAAATTGATTAATCGCGTTGCGATCCACCGCCAATTGCAGGGTCACCTTTTCCCTCTTGCGGTTCAACAGCTCTACCGTCAGCGCCAACAAATTCTCTTCTGCACTAAAACAGGGAATATTGGGATCCAAATTAAAATCACTATCCAAAATCGCCTGATGCAAAATATCGCTGATGACATCCGAACGGCGCCTACTCGCTCCCCCTTGCCCTACTCGCCCCTCACCCTCGGCAGTAGGCCACTGAAAATTTTCCCATAAATGGCGTACCCTGGTCATCAACAGGGTGGTGTTGGTTTGTGCCGCCTGCGAGCCATCGATACAAAGCTCATGCCCGGCAAACAGCTCCGCTTCCGGTGGCATCATAATAGAGATTTGTGCCTCTCGGCAGCGATCCAGATTTTGCACAAACACCAAAAAAGCAATATGATGAACCAGATTTTCTCCGCCCAGATAGATATCGCCACTGGCCCCAAAATGTTCTATCACATACTCATAGCCCTGCTCTGCCTCACGCGGACGCGCCTGACGATAAATGCCAAAATCAAAATCGGTCGTCCCACCACCAAAATCAAATACCGCAAAGGCACTTCCCTCTTCCGTGGCCGGAATCTGCAACTCACTCAACGCACATGCGGCATAAGCGGTCGGCTCGGAAGCCTCCTCACGAACTGCAAACTGTTGCAACAAGGGGGAATCCAATAAAGCAGGCGGCAGGCTGCGCATCAAACCACGGGCAAAAGAGGAGAGGATCCGTTTCTTGACCTTGCGCGGATAGGTCACCGGAAAGGTCATATAATATTCCAAAAACAGCCCGTTGCTGCGACTGTTGATGAACAAACCCAAATAATAGGCATACAACTCAATAGGATCGAGCGGATCATTGCTCGATACCGAAATGCGCTGCCCATGGGCCGGCATCTGGGCTGTGCTGACACACAACTCTCGGTCACTGCCAGTCGCCTGATCCACCACCCGCAAGGGAGCCTGATTATTTTTTTCCAACAAGGGCAACTGTTTGATATTGGTTAAAATACTGCCAACAATACGCTGATCGCCCTCATTGCGGCGAAAACTGGCCAACGCCGCATGCGAAAAATGAAAATCATCCCATCGCACCAGTGGACGATAAGCCTCACTGTTCCAGGCCACCAGGATATTGGGCAGGTTGATCCATTCAATTACCGTTGGGTTTTGATAATCTTCCGCTACTGGCTTGCGAAAAAAATCATGAATACCCACCCGCAATAAACTGGTTTTACCTTGTTCCCGACAGGCCACTACCGTCGAACTGGTACCAAAATCAATCGCCACCACCCCCTTGCGCACATCCCGTTCTGGATTGCGCGCCTCCCATGGTTCCGGCAGGCTCATCTCCAGCCAATCCTTGCCCAAAGGAGGCTTGTTCTGATAGAGCTCCCATAACCCCTTTTTGGGATCATGCAAATCTCCCTCTTCCAATATCGGCAACCGCGCCCGAATATAGTCTCCAGTGAGCAAATAACGACGCAAATCCTCCAAAGAGGGGGCTGGCACCTCCTGCTGCGGTGTCTGCATCTGTATCGTCAGTTGATACAAAGTACTCAATTTTTCTTGCAAACCCGGCACACCGGTCGGAAAAAGTGAAGAGGAAACAATAAAAGAAAATATTCCGCGCTGTGATACCCGATGCAACGGAATCAACAAGCCACTCTCTGTCGGATCCTCCGCTCTTCTGGGGGTAGCAGAGGCGGAGAGCAACCTGACCCGGGTATCCAAAGGATCATGTCCGGTATTGGCAATAAAGATGGGTTGATTGCTTAATCGCGGATGCCTGGCAATCAATGGTTCACGCAACAATAAGCGCGCCTCCTCTTCGGTAGGCAGCTCCCAATTGCGAAAATTCTCCACCTGCAGACGATTCAATTGATTGTACAGATCGGCAACCGTTACCTGCGGCCCCTGCAACCACCACAAACAGTTCAATTGATTATCAAAAATTAAGACAGGATATTTCATAAAAGAAACAAAACGACCACGCAACAAAAGGCCGGCTATCTCCTGCCGCAAACTGCGCTGTTGCTGCTGCAATGCCTCCTCATCGTGCGTTGGCATTCCACTGCTCAGATGCGCATGACGAACCCAAACGGTCTGTACTTTCATAGCCAAATTCCCCGCCTTCTCTACCAGTCAGCCACTCCAAAAAAGGCATAGTTTACACTAACACCTATTGGGAAAGAAGAGGAAACCATCCTCTCCCAGGGCAATCGCATTTGAAAACCAGAAAATTATTAGGGAGGTCCAGGAGGAGATTATCTCCTCCTGGTGGGTGCAGGGCAAAGCCCTGCTGGTAATGTGCGGCGTTTCACAAAAGTGAATGCGTAGCATTCACGCACGCCGCACAGATTTGTGCCCCGCAGGGGCACTCTTTGGGAGGGCGGACGCCCGACATGCACAGTTTCGCTTGTGGCAACAGTGAAAAAATATGCAAATGCGCTTGCCATGATCCTCTCCACCAGCAGATAACAGGATTTTCCTCTCTGAAAGCCTGACTCACGCATAATGCTGCTTTACTCACGGCTGTGAACACGTTACAGTTTTTTGTTTATGAATTGTTTGGCAAATGGATTGTGGCCTATCCTTCGCACAGGGAGATTGTTCATGACGACCCAAGATACAACACCTACCCCATTAGCTCGTTTTCGCAAACAAAAAAGTTTGCTGGAAAAAGTGCAGGGAATCAGCAAATCCGGATTTGCCCATATTACCGAACAAATGGGTACCCTATCCGTCGGTTTTGCCTCGGCAACCAATCGCTCCTTTTCCGTGCAAGAGCGACTCTCACCAAACGATAGTATCTTGGGTATCCGACAGTTGCAGGAGGATTATCGCCGTATCGATCAAGAGACTAAAACCATGTTGCTGGGCATGAACAGCCTGGTCGATCAACAGGCTTCCATCCTGGAACGACTGCGTACCATGACCGCCTGGGCCCTGGATATCGAACAAGAATCGATGCTCCCGTCGATGTCCGAACAGGTCAAAATGCAAATCGGCTGCGAATTGGAACGGCAAACCTTGGGCACCATCGTCGATAGCCTGATGGCGCAAATTCGCACCTTGATCCGTGAAGTGAGTCTCTCTACCCAAGAGTCTGCCACCCTGCTGCGCAATATCTCCCGTCGCCTGACCACCGACTTGGCCAGCTCTGAACATGGATTCATGACCCTGAAAGGGCGCACCACCACCCTTTTGCAACAGATGACCGATCGGGTACGCTCCATGAGTGGCAGTTGTACCAATCTGGATACGCAAACCAACCAAGCCAATCGCATCATGTTTGAAATGATGCAAAACATCCAGTTTGATGACATCACCAGCCAACGCATGGAACATGTCATCACCACCATGGAACAGGTTGAACAACGTCTCTCCGTCGCCAAATTAAAAAGCGCTGACAAACGTTGGGCCGCCATCGCTGCCCGTATCTGCAGCGAACAGCTCGCCGATCTCTCCAGCGAAATGCTCAACGCCGTACAGGCTCTGCAACAAAATTTAGAGCAGATCAAAGCGGTCGCCAACGAACGCAAAAACAGCATCATCATCGCCCACGATAATGCCATGACCTTCCAGGATGAGATCGCCGATCTCTCCTATCAATTGAGCTCACTGCTGCGCCTCGGCGTCTTTGACGACAACTTTTCCACCGATCTGTTGCGTAATTTTTCCAAAACTGAAAATGCCCTCTTTCAAGCCAAACGGGCCTTTGAAATGTTGGTCCTTACCGCCACCCGTCTGGAAAATCTGCTCACCTCCATGGAGTGCAAAAATTCACCCCGTGTGGCCGCCCTGGTCAGCATCATGAGCCAACTGACCAGCCGTATCCAATCAGAAGGGGTGATTCAAACCAGACAGCTCCTCGACGCCACCAACCAACTGCAAGAGGTGGGTCTGGACTATTCCGAACATTCAACGCCACGAATCATGCGCGTCATCACCCTGCTGCGCCGGGTTCCTCTGCGCGCCCAACAAATGGAAGCTGACCATGGCGATGTCTTGACCACCTTTAATGACATTATCAGCGAAACACAATCGATTATCGTGCAGATTGGCCTGCTCATGGCCGGAATGGACTTCCAGGAACCCTTCAAAAAAGGTGTCGAGCATGTACTCGCTCGCATCGATATGCTGCTGCCAGAGTTGATCAATTGCGACCCTGCAACCATCATCACCGGAGATCTCTTCACTCTGGCTACAGAGTTTGATGACTTGGCTGGCCTCTATACCATGGCACGCGAACGTAAAATGCACAACAATGTGCTGGGTGGCGAAAGCAATAACGAAAACGATGGCGATAATTTTGAACTCTTTTAACCTTTGCTTCCCCTGACCGCTTTGCTTTGGCGCCCATGCCAAACTAAGCTTAACACTCTTAGGTAAAAGGGAAATCTATGCGTATCCTGGTCGTCGATGATGAACCGCACAATCGTATGCTTTTGCAGCATATGTTAAAATCCTTTGGCGAATGCGACTTGGCCGTCGATGGCCGGGAAGCTGTCGAAGCCTTTATCATGGCTTTCGATGATCAACGTCCCTATGATCTGGTGCTGCTGGATATTATGATGCCAGAGATGAATGGCCAGGATGCCCTGAAAAGCATCCGTGCCTATGAGCAAGAAAAAGGGGTTGCTGGAGGCTCTGAAGCGGTAGTCTTCATGGTCTCCGCTCTCGATACCGAAACGCAAGTCGTGGAAGCCTTTTTCAAAGGTCATTGCACCGACTATATCACTAAACCAATCAATCGGGATCTGTTGTTTGCCAAATTGCGGGAATATGGCAAACGTTTACACCTGGATCAGGATAACCCGTCGTAATTATTAATCTAAGGTAGTGAGCAATGAAGGAAAACAACGAGGCATATCCCATGACAGACTCTCGTGAAAAAGCACGTTACACGCATAATAAAAATTTGCGCCTCCTACTCTCCGACGATCGAAGCTATTATGGCTCTTCAAGGGATGTCTCGCTGACGGGTCTGTTTTTTATCCCAGAAAGTGATGATATTGAGGTCATTGTTGGTGAACGTGGCACTCTTTATTTGCGCTCCGGTGAGGATACCCACTCCTTCGCCTGTCAGATCGTGCGCAAAACTCTGGAGGGTCTGGCCATCCAAATTACCGACAACCCAGCCAAATTTGGCATGGCCATCTCGCACGATGTCTTTCACTCCATGCTGCATCGTATGCGGGAAAAAGACTCCTCTTCCTCATGACCAATCCGGAGAGCACAAAAGCTCCCTGGATTTTCTGCTGATCAAACGGGCACAAAAGCTGCCTGGATTGCCTGATGATCCAGGCAGCAGAAGAGCTTCCCGAACGGTAACTATATCACCACCCAAAACTATTGCGGGTCCAGGGATGGCACCTCCCTGGCCGGGTCCAGGGATGGAATCCCTGGGATTTTG
>NZ_RXIU01000137.1 GCF_004217665.1 Candidatus Magnetaquicoccus inordinatus
CGCACATTTTCAGCAGGGCTTTGCCCTGCACCCACCAGGAGGAGATAATCTCCTCCTGGACCTCCATAATAATTTTCTGATTTTCAAATGCGATTGCCCTGAGCAGAAAGAGTGCTGGCAAATATGATAGCGCCTTGAAATGATGCGCTTAAGCTCGTACCCTCAACGCCAAAGAGTGCTGCACCAGCCTAACAGGGGGGATGCGGGCAGCAGTCGGATGATTTTTCCACTTTTGGCAAGGAAGCTCTTCCTATGTCCACTCCAGAATCCTCCTCGTCCGCTCATCCCCATTGGGAAGAGTGGCAAAAACAGGCAAAAACGGCTCTGCGCGGCCAAGATCCCACCTCCCTGCAGTGGCAAACTCCAGAAGGCATCCCTCTGCAGCCACTCTATACCCCCCACGATCTGCAGGAACGTGCCCTGCCGGAGATAGGTCTGCCGGGTCTGCCTCCTTATGTACGCGGTCCCTACCCGACCATGTATGCGCAACGCCCCTGGACCATCCGCCAATATGCAGGCTTTTCCACCGCCGAAGAGTCCAACGCCTTCTATCGGCAGGCTCTGGCCGCCGGAGGTCAAGGCATCTCGGTCGCCTTTGATCTGCCTACCCATCGCGGCTATGACTCCGATCATCCACGGGTGGTCGGCGATGTGGGCAAAGCTGGGGTGGCAGTTGACTCCCTGGAGGATATGAAAATACTCTTCTCCGGAATCCCTCTGCACAATATCTCCGTCTCCATGACCATGAATGGCGCCGTTTTGCCGATTCTGGCCGGCTATATCGTCAGCGCCCGCGCCCAGGGGGTCAGCGAAGCACAATTAAGCGGCACCATCCAGAATGATATTCTCAAAGAGTTTATGGTCCGCAACACCTATATCTATCCTCCGGCCCCCTCGATGCGCATTGTCGGCGATATTATCGCCTATGCCGCAGAGCATATGCCCCGCTTTAATCCGATCTCCATCTCCGGCTATCATATCCAGGAGGCCGGGGCCGATGCTGCTCTCGAACTGGCCTATACCCTGGCCAATGGCAAAGCCTATGTGGAAACCGCCTTGGCACGCGGCATGGCTATCGATCAATTTGCGCCACGCCTCTCCTTCTTTTTTGGCATCGGCATGAATTTTTATATGGAGATTGCCAAACTGCGCGCCGCCCGTCTGTTGTGGTCGCGGATCATGGCCGCCTATTCGCCAAAAGATCCCCGCTCTTCACAACTGCGTACCCATTGTCAAACCTCCGGTTGGTCCCTGACCAGCCAGGATCCCTATAACAATGTGATCCGTACCACCATCGAAGCCATGGCTGCCGTGTTTGGCGGTACCCAATCCTTGCATACCAACGCCCTCGACGAAGCCATTGCCCTGCCCAGCCCCTTCTCGGCGCGCATCGCCCGCAACACCCAGATCATCCTGCAAAGCGAAGCCCATCTGACCCATGTGATCGATCCCTGGGGTGGATCCTACATGATGGAGAGCCTGACCCACGATCTGGCGGAACAAGCCTGGACATTGATGCAGGAGATCGATAGCGCTGGTGGTATGGTGCAGGCTATTGCCAACGGCTTGCCCATGCGCCGCATTGAAGCGGCGGCTACACTGAAACAGGCGCGAATCGATCGGGGACAGGAGGTTATTGTCGGGGTCAACCGCTACCAACTGGAGCAGCAGGAGGAGCCGTTGCAACTGTTGGTGGTGGATAACCATGCGGTACGCGAAGCACAATTGCAGCGTTTGGCCCAGATCAAGGCCACTCGACAGAGCTCTGCTGTGCAGGAGGCGTTAACTGCCTTGAGCCGGGCGGCCCGTGAGGAGAGTGGCAATCTCTTGCAGTTGACCATCGCTGCCGTGGCGGCACACGCCACTGTGGGCGAGGTCAGTGCAGCCTTGGAAGAGGTTTATGGCAGACATCAGCGGGCTTTGACCCCCTTGGCGGGCGTCTATGGTCGCGCATGGCAGGAGGAGCCGGTGTGGCAGGAATTACGCAACAAAGTGGCAGTATTTGCCAGCAGAGAGGGGCGACGCCCACGCATTTTAATGGTCAAACTGGGACAGGATGGTCATGATCGCGGCCTCAAGGTGATCGCTTCGGCCTTCGCCGACGCCGGTTTTGATGTGGATATGGGCGCCCTGTTCCAGACTCCCGAAGAGGCAGCACGCCAGGCAGTGGAAAATGATGTGCATGTGCTGGGGGTCTCCACCTTGGCCGGAGCCCATTTGACTCTGATTCCCGCCATCATCCACGCCTTGCGCCAGGAGGGCGCCGAGGAGGTGTTGGTGGTGGCAGGAGGCGTGATCCCCGAACAGGATTTTCCCCCTCTGCAACAGGCTGGAGTGGCAGCAATCTTTGGTCCCGGCTCATCGGCACTCCAGGCGGCAACTGAGCTCCTGGAGCTGCTTGAACAGCGTCTTGCTGCCCAACACCCATGAAAGAGGATTGGCAGCATCTGGCGCAAGCGATTCGCCAAGGCCACAGACGGGCCATCGGCAAAGGGATCACCTTGCTCGAAAGCTGTCGCCCTGAGGATGCAGAACAGGCAAGCCGTCTGCTCGCCGCCTTGGAGGAGCCTGCAGGAGAGAGTCTGCGTGTTGCCATCAGCGGCGCTCCAGGGGTGGGCAAAAGCACCTTGATCGAAGCCTTGGGTATGCAGGCGGTGGCCCAAGGTAGGCGCGTCGGAGTGTTGAGTGTGGATCCCTCCTCGCGACTGAGCGGTGGCAGCATTCTCGGTGACAAAATCCGTATGCCTCGTCTCTGCCAGCAGGCCAACGCCTATATTCGCCCCAGCCCCGCCGGAACCCTCTTGGGCGGAGTGGCACGGCGCACGCGCGAGACCATTCGTTTGCTGGAGGCGGCTGGCTTTAATCTGCTGCTGGTGGAGACCGTCGGAGTCGGGCAGAGCGAAACCGAAGTGGAGGGGATGGTCGATCTTTTTGTGCTGTTGCTGCTGGCCAATGGCGGCGATGAGCTGCAGGGGATCAAACGGGGGATCATGGAGCTGGCGGAAATTATCGTCATCAACAAGGCGGATCCTCCCTGGCAGGAGCTGGCAGCCCACAGCGCAGCCCAGGTACGTCAGGCAATCCACCTGTTGCAGCGCAAAAATCCGCTCTGGGAGCCGCAAGTGTTGCTGACCAGCGCCCTGCACGAACAGGGGATCGACAGCTTATGGGCGGCGTTACAAAGTTTTCAGCGCTTGTTGCAGGAACAGGGTGCGCTGCAACAAAAACGCCAGGCGCAAGCTACGCGCTGGATGTGGGAACGGGTCTATGAGGGATTGCGACTGCAGTTGCATACTGATAGTCTCGTGGCACAATTGGCCCCGGAATTGGAAAAGCTGGTCGCCCAAGGCGCTTTGGGCCCCATTGAGGCCGCCGAACGACTGTTGCACTGTTTTGCCAACGCAAGGAAGTAAATCATGCAGGATATTATTGATCGTCTGGAGATGTTACGAGTCGGTGCCAGTTTGGGTGGTGGGCAGGCCCGCATCGATGCCCAACATGCCCGTGGCAAATTGACCGCCCGTGAACGTTTGGAAGCCTTGATGGATCCTGGCTCCTTCGAGGAGATGGATCTTTTTGTCGAACATAATTGTACCGACTTTGGCATGGATGAAAACCATATTGCCGGTGATGGTGTGGTCACCGGTGTCGGCTTGATCTATGGTCGTCGGGTCTTTGCCTTTTCTCAGGATTTTACGGTCTTTGGTGGTTCGCTGAGCGAAGCCAATGCACGTAAAATATGCAAAATCATGGATATGGCCATGAAGGTTGGCTCGCCTGTGGTTGGCCTGAATGATTCGGGAGGAGCGCGTATTCAGGAGGGTGTGGCCTCATTGGCGGGCTATGCCGAGGTGTTTCAACGCAATGTTTTGGCCTCCGGGGTGATCCCGCAAATCTCTGCCATCATGGGCCCTTGTGCCGGTGGTGCGGTCTACTCCCCTGCCCTGACCGATTTTATCATGATGGTCAAAGATACCTCCTACATGTTTTTGACCGGACCGGAGGTGGTAAAAACGGTCACCCATGAGGATGTCAGTGCCGAACAGTTGGGGGGAGCTGTCACCCATAGCACCCGTTCCGGTGTTGCCGATTTTGCCTATGAAAATGATCTGGTTCTGCTCAAGCAGTTGCGACGGTTGCTGGCCTTTTTACCCTCCAGCAACCGCGATACTCCGCCCCGTATCGACAGCGGAGATGATCCCAAACGCCGCATCTATTCACTGGACAATCTGGTGCCCAACGATCCACAGCGCCCTTATGACATGAAGGAGCTGGTCGCCAAGGTGGTCGATAACGGCGACTTTATGGAGATTCAGGCGGGATATGCCAAAAATATCATTATCGGCCTGGCGCGCCTGGATGGGCGCAGTGTCGGCATCATCGCCAATCAACCGATGGTCCTGGCTGGCTGCCTGGATATTGCCAGTTCGATCAAGGCGGCCCGTTTTGTGCGTTTTTGCGACTGCTTTCATATTCCCTTGATCACCTTTGTCGATGTACCCGGCTTTTTGCCTGGGCTGCAACAGGAGTTGGGGGGCATCATCAAACATGGGGCAAAATTATTGTTTGCCTATGCCGAAGCAACCGTGCCCAAAGTGACGGTGATCACCCGCAAAGCCTATGGAGGAGCCTATGATGTGATGTCCTCCAAGCATTTGCGCGGCGACCTCAACTATGCCTGGCCCAACGCCGAGATTGCGGTCATGGGGCCAAAAGGGGCGGCTGAGATCATCTTTCGCAATGAGATCAAAGCCTCTGCCAACCCGGAAGCCAAATTGAAAGAGGTAACCGCCGCCTATGCCGCCAATTTTGCCAATCCCTTTATCGCCGCACGCAAAGGTTTTATCGATGATGTGATCATGCCCCACGATACCCGCATGCGGGTGATTCGTGGTTTGCAGACCCTGGAGGGCAAACAGTTGAGTTTGCCTTGGAAAAAACACGACAACCTGCCTTTATAGGAATGGTGTCATGCGCAAGATCTTGATTGCCAACCGGGGTGAAATCGCCTGCCGGATCATTAAAACCGCCCAGCGTATGGGTATTGCCACAGTGGCCATCTATTCGGATGCCGATCAAGATGCCCTGCATACCCGACTGGCTGAGCAAAAGGTGCGGGTCGGCGAGGCTGCCAGCTCCTCTTCCTATCTGCATGTCGAGCATATTCTTGCCGCCATCAAAGAGAGTGGCGCTGATGCCGTCCATCCCGGATATGGCTTTTTATCGGAAAATGCCGCCTTCTGCCGCACCTTGCAGGAACGGGGGATCACCTTTATCGGTCCTGGAGTCGAGGCCATCCTGGCCATGGGTGATAAAATTGCCTCCAAAAAATTGGCTCGCTCCATCGGGGTCAACACCATTCCTGGGCACCCGGAAGCGGTCGCCAACGCCAAAGCTGCTGTCGCCATCGCTCGGGAAGTGGGCTATCCGGTGATGATCAAAGCCTCTGCCGGTGGTGGCGGCAAAGGGATGTGCATCGCCCGCAACGATAGTGAAGCGGCCGAAGGCTGGAGCTCCGCTGCCAATATGGGACGCTCCTATTTCAAGGATGATCGCGTCTTTATCGAAAAATTTATCGAACATCCCCGCCATATCGAGATCCAGATTCTCTGTGATCAACAGGGCAATGGCATCTGGTTGAACGAACGTGAATGTTCGATCCAGCGCCGCAACCAAAAGGTGATTGAAGAGGCCCCCTCGCCTTTTGTGAATGCCGAAATGCGTGCTGAAATGGGCAAACAGGCGCTGGTGTTGGCCAGAGCAGTCGGCTATGTCTCAGCCGGTACCGTGGAGTTTGTGGTCGGTGCCGAGCGGCATTTCTATTTTTTGGAGATGAATACCCGCCTGCAGGTGGAGCATCCGGTCACCGAGATGATCACCGGCCTGGATTTGGTTGAGGAGATGATTCGCATTGCCCGCGGCGAGACTCTGCGTCTGCGCCAGGAGGATGTGCCATTAAATGGCTGGGCTGTGGAGTGTCGCATCTATGCCGAAAATCCCTATGCCAACTTTCTCCCTTCCAGTGGGCGACTGGTACAGCATCAGCCGCCAGCAGAAAGCCCACGAGTGCGTGTCGATACCGGCGTTACTGCTGGCAGCGAGGTCTCCATCCATTATGATCCGATGATCGCCAAATTGATCACCTGGGGGGAGACGCGGCAAACGGCCATTGCCAGTATGCGCGAGGCACTGGATGGCTATCTGATTGAAGGCCCCAAACATAATATCGACTTTTTGAATGCCCTGCTCGCCCATCCACGCTTTATTGAAGGGCAATTGACCACCAGCTTCATTGCCGAGCACTATCCTGAGGGCTTTCAGGGTGCCGCCTTGGATGCGGAATCGGTACGTTTTTTTGCCATCGTTGCCGCCTGTCTGGAGCGGGCTGAAGAGGCCCTGTTGGCCCCCCTGCCCGAAACCAATGATTGGGTGGTCACGGTGGCACAGGAGACCATCAGCCTGCGCGTCTCCCACAGCCCCGGCTTTGATCGCATTGAACTGGCCGATGGCACCCTTTTGGAGGTGGCTGAAGCCTATCGACCCGGCATGCGTCTGGCTACCTTTGTGATTGCGGGAGTCAGTCGCACGGTACAGATAGAGCGCCGTGACTCCGGTTATCTGCTGACCCAGGGCGGGCGGCGGGTCAAAACGGCGGTCCGTTCGCACCGGCTGCATGAACTGGCACAGCGTATGCCCAAAAAGAGCCGTCAGGATAGCATGAAAACGGTGGTGACACCGATGCCCGGTTTGGTCAGTCGGGTGATGGTCAGCGAAGGACAAAAGGTCACTGCCGGACAGATTTTATGTTTGTTGGAGGCGATGAAGATGGAAAACACCCTTTGTGCCGAGCGGGATGGCATCATCGCCACTGTACATGTCCGTGCCGGTGAGACGGTGGAAAATGAGACTGTCCTCTTTACCTTTCGCTAAGGTAACTATTCACCACCCAAAACAACTGCGGGTCCAGGGAGGGCACCTCCCTGGCGGAGTCCAGAGGCGGAGCCTCTGGGGTTTTGTTTTGTGCTTTTGGCGCGCTTTTCACAACAAGCCGACGCGCTTTTTGCGTCGGCTTAAGCGCCTAATGGAAGCAAGCTGTGCGCATTGGCGCGCTTTTTTGCGCCAATGCGCACAGCATCCCCATGGGGGTAGAGCTGGCGAGCCAGCACCAACCTGAATAGTTATCTGCTAAGGAGATTGCGATGATCGGTCGCTTGAATCATGTGGCGTTGGCAGTTGCCGATCTGGAGCAGGCGGTCAACACCTATCGGCTGATTCTGGGAGCCCAGGTGGATCCGCCGCAACATCTGCCCGAGTTTGCTGTGACCGTGGTTTTTGTCCGTCTGCCCAATACCAACGTGGAGCTGCTCTCTCCCTTGGGCGACAACTCTCCCATCAGCAAATTTCTCGCCCGCAATCCGGCCGGGGGGATGCACCATATCTGTTATGAGGTTCAGGATATCACATCGGCGGTGCAGCGCTTACAAGAGCAGGGAATGCAGGTGTTGGATCCCTCTCCGAAGAGAGGCGCCCATGGCAAACCGGTGGTCTTTTTGCACCCTAAAAGTATGGGTGGTGTTCTGGTAGAGCTGGAGGAGGCGTAACTTTTTTTCAACAACCATAGAATTTTCCGTAATCAACCATCTATAGAGATGAACAGCGTTCTGATTCTTTATCCGCCGGAGTTTAACTGTTACTCCAAATTTTCCCGAAAGGTTGCTCATATCCTGTTAAACCTGGATGATTTTATGGTGGTTTTTCCACACGATCCCAATCTGTTGATCAAAAAATATTTCTCTGAGGTACAAAATGTACCCTTTGCACAAAAAGTGTGGCAACCCGCAGAGGTGTCGCATGCAATCATATTTGATGATAAAACCGTATTTGCCAATGATGTTGCTCGCCTGCGCGAAGCTGGAGTTGTTTTACGACAGATTGTTGTTAAAATTACAAGAGCTATAAACATAAAGATCGAAACAGATTATAAAAATCTAACCCGCACCCCAGAGTATGAATATATTGGCAGAGGCTCTTATTGGGGTAACCCCTATGCCATGTATGCAGAAGGTGAATCCAGGGAAGAGGTAATCAGAAAATATGAATATGATTTTACATATGACAAATTTCCCAATAAAAATAAATCCGAGGTGTATAAACTTGCCGGCAAGCGCTTGGGTTGCTTCTGCAAGCCAAAAGCATGTCATGGTGATGTGTTGGCCAACTTTCTGAATAGTTGGGATGACGGCACCTAACAAACCACAGCCGTCAGCAACCTGATCGCAGCTCTCTCCCCCTCAAGCCAACAGTTGACTCACCTCCCGGCACTCCTCCTCGCGCAACTGGAAAGAGAAGATCTCTAAATCCTCCTGCATATGCCGCTGCGAGGTGGTGCCTGTCAAAGGTGTCACCCCTACCTGGGTCAAATATCGAAACAAAATCTGTGCCCGACTCTTGCCATAACGCTCTGCCAAGCCTGCCATTAAAGGATGCCCCAACAGATCGGGATTGGCGGTCAAGGTCCAAAAGCTTTGATAACGAATGGTATTTTCTACACAAAAAGCGCGAATAATCCGATCATATCCGGTCGCAGCATAAAAACGGTTCTGCAACACCTGCGGCTTGATCCGTACCGTGGCACAAAGATATTCCAACAAACGAGGATTATAACAGTTGCTGATACCCAAAGAGAGCACCTTCCCTTGTTCGACCAACTCTTCCATCGCCTGCCACACCTCCAGCGTTTGCGGTATGGTCGGCATGGGGGAGTGCAGCAATAAACAATCGAGATACTCTGTGCCCAGATTGCGCAAGGAACTGTGCAGCGACTCTGTTACCTGCTCGGCCAACTCCGCATCAGGATCATAGGGAAGCCGTTGTGGATCTTGGCCACTGAGCGAAGTAAATTTGCTCTGCAGATAGAGCTCAGAACGGGAAAGCTTTCCCTGCGCAAAAGCCGCCATCCCCGCACCCACCCCAGGCTCATGATAATGTTTGGGCTGACAGGCGGTATCAATACCGCGAAATCCGCACCGCAACGCCTGTTCCACCAACTGCGCCGTGCGCTCCTTTTTCCAGGCTGTACCATAGAGAAGCATCGGCATCGGCAGAGAAGATATTCTGTCCATCATAGGCTCCTGGGCGGTTCTGCAAAATTGGAAAGTGGGGTTGCTTGTTGCACTCTCTGCAGCCACAGTGTGGCCAACAAAGAGAGAATGATCACCGGCAAGGCAATCGCTTGTAAACTCTGCCATCCTCCGCGCGCTGCCAGCCATCCGGCAGCAAAAGAGGCAAACATCTGGGCGCTGTAGACCAACAGCTCATTCAAACCCTGAGCTTTGCCCTTCTCCTCCGGCAGATAGGTTGAAGCCAGCAGGGTGGTGCCACCAATATACAAAAAATTCCAGCCAATACCCAACAACAATAAAGAGCCCCAAAAATGGGCCAGGCTGACCCCAGACCAGGCAATCAAAAGGCACAACAGATTGATCACCCCTCCCGCAAGCAAAACTGCTATAACCCCAAATCTCTGAATCAGCGTGCCGGTAAAAAAGGAGGGTAAAAACATCCCCAAAACATGCCACTCCAGAACAAAGGCAGCATCCTGAAACGGCAACTGACACCCCTGCATCACCAGAGGCGTGGCCGCCATCAGCAAGGTCATCACCCCATATGCGCTAACATGTTTTCCCCGATACAGCCATTTGTCGCTTACGTTTTCGCGGTGATTCTGCCAGTTGGGTCAGGATCACAGACCAATCTTTCATGACATTGTCGAAAGAAAATACTGG
>NZ_RXIU01000138.1 GCF_004217665.1 Candidatus Magnetaquicoccus inordinatus
GTCGTATAAGATGTATTATGTTAAATTCATCACAGCCTTTTTACGCCAGATACTTCTCCAGGCAAAAAATGGATTTTTGTGCGGCAAATGAATTGCCAAAACTTGCTGAATTGGATTTTGGCGCATAAAATCCCCGACAGATTGTTGTATGTAATGGAGTCTGATTGGGAGCAAGGAATCTTTTGCCAATGCCTCGCCAAATTCTGGTCACCAGCGCTTTACCCTATGCCAATGGCGCCATCCATTTGGGCCATCTGGTGGAATATATTCAAACCGACATCTGGGTACGCTTTCAAAAATCACAGGGTCATGACTGTCTCTATTTTTGTGCGGATGATACCCATGGTACGCCGATAATGATTCGGGCACGCAACGAAGGTATCACCCCCGAAGAGCTGGTGGCACGCATACACCGTGAGCATGTTGCTGATTTTCAGGATTTTTTGATTGGCTTTGACAACTATCACTCCACCCATTCCGCAGAAAACCGCCAATTGGCTGAGGAGATTTATAACAATCTGCAGCAGGCCGGGCATATAGCCGTAGAAACGGTGCATCAAGCTTATTGTAACCATGATGCCATGTTTTTGCCGGATCGCTTCATCCGTGGCACCTGTCCCAAGTGTGCCGCTGTGGACCAATATGGTGACTCCTGCGAACACTGTTCGGCCACCTACTCTCCCCTGGAGCTGCGCGACGCTTTTTGTGCCTTGTGCGGCGAACATCCGGTCGCCAAATCTTCCGAACATCTTTTTTTCCAGTTGGGCCATTTTGAGAGTTTTCTCAAAGAGTGGACCCGTTCCGGTGCTCTGCAGGCGGAAATGGCCAATAAGCTGGAAGAGTGGTTTGCCAGCGGCCTGAAAAACTGGGACATCTCCCGCGATGGCCCCTATTTTGGTTTTGCCATACCGGGACAAAGCAATAAATTTTTTTATGTCTGGTTGGATGCCCCCATCGGCTATATGGCCTCCACCCTCAACTATTGCCAACGTACCGGCCGATCCTTTGCCGAATATTGGCATCCCGATAGCCAGGCCGAGGTATATCATTTTATTGGCAAGGATATACTCTATTTTCATACCCTGTTCTGGCCGGCCATGCTCAAAGGTGCTGGTTATCGTACCCCGACTGCCGTTTTTGCCCACGGTTTTCTTACCGTCAACGGCCAGAAAATGTCCAAATCCCGCGGCACCTTTCTCAATGCCCGCACCTATTTACAGCATCTGGATCCCGAATATCTGCGCTATTATTATGCGTGCAAATTGAGCAATCGGGTGGATGATCTGGATTTGAATTTGGATGACTTTGTGCAACGGGTCAATGCCGATATGGTCGGCAAAGTGGTCAATCTGGCCTCGCGTACCGCCGGTTTTCTGCATAAATCCTTTTCTGGGCAGCTTTGTGCCGACTATCCTGAGGATGGTGGCCTCTATCACGCCTTTGTGCAGACGGGTGATGAGATTGCCCAATATTATGAAAACCGTGAATATGCCAAAGCGATGCGTGCCATCATGGCTCTGGCAGATCAGGCCAATCGTTATATCGAAGAGCATGCCCCCTGGAATCTGGCCAAACAGGGTGAAATGGATGCCCTGCAGGCGGTCTGTTCGGTGGCCATCAATCTGTTTCGGGTGTTAATGACCTATCTGGCCCCGGTTTTGCCACAGTTGGCAAACAAAACCTGTAACTTGCTCAATCTTGCCAATCTGCACTGGCAAAGTTGTCGGCAACCTTTGTGTGGGACCACCATTCAACCCTTCAGCCATTTACTGGCGCGCATCGATAGCAAACAGATTGATGCTCTGTTGGCAGCCGCTCGTCCTCAGGAACCCACCAAAGAGCAACAAAAAGCGGCTGCTGTTGTGGTTGCTCCCCCTCCTCCTCAACCGCTCCCCTCCTCTGCAGCAACCTTGCCGACCATCAACCTGGACCATTTTGCACAAGTGGATCTGCGTGTTGCCCGGATTGTGCAGGCCGAACTGGTAGCCGGAGCGGATAAACTTTTAAAACTCACCTTGGATTTGGGCAGCTTAGGCAGTCGAACGGTTTTTGCCGGCATCCGTGCCGCCTATACCCCCGAATCCTTGTCAGGGCGTTTGACGGTGGTGGTCGCCAACCTGGCACCGCGAAAAATGAAATTCGGTCTTTCGGAAGGAATGGTGTTGGCCGCCAGTCATCCCAATGACCCCGATAAAAGTGCTCTCTATTTGCTTTCTCCCGATTCGGGAGCGGAACCCGGCATGCGTATTCAGTAACCTTGCTCTATTTTATCATAAAGGACGACCATGGCAGCTCAATCAAAAATTATCTTGCTGACCGATTCCGTCATCATCGACCGGATGATTATCAGTGGTCTCGACAAAGAGACCTGTGACATTCTGGCCGTTTATACCAAAGACGCCGACTTTTTTGATCGCATTGTCGAGTTTGAGCCGGATCTGGTATTTATCAAAGCCGAATTGAGCAATACCTTGGGTGTGGAGATGTGTGATCGACTGCGTCACCATGAGGTGACCAAACAGGTCAAGATCATCTTTCTCTCCTCCAACCCCAATATGCGCGAACAGGCTTTGCACCGCAAAGTGAATCGTTTTCTGTCGCTGCCATTCACCCCTCAGGATGTCAAACTGGCGGTGGAGATGGTGCTGACACGCAAACCGATTGTTCTCTATACCGACGACAGCGATATGATGCACCATTTGGTGGTTCCTCCGTTGAGAGAGGAAGGCTATGAGGTTTGGGAAGCCTGGGATGGTCGGGAAGCAGTGGAGTTGTTGGATAATGTGGGTGGCAAGGTGGATTTGATCTTGTCGGATGTAGAGATGCCCAACATGACCGGACACCAGTTGTGTCGCAATGTCCGCTCCTCTTTTCCCTATGATATTCCTTTCATTTTGCTCACCTCTTTGGATACCGAAGAGGCGGTGATGCAGGGCTTTGAGGCCGGAGCCGATGATTATCTGCTCAAACCGGTGGTGATGCCGGAGTTGTTGGCTCGGGTCAGTCGCTGGTTGAGTGATCGCAGCCGAGGTTCGCAACGAGTGGTGCGTCCTGAACGCATTTTGGTGGTGGAAGATGCCCAATCCATTCGCACGATGAGTGTAAAAGCTCTTTCCACACAAGGCTTTCAAGTGGATGAAGCCGAAGATGGCATGGCGGCATTGACCATGTTGAAACAGCAGGAATATGACCTGCTGGTGACTGACTTTGAGATGCCACGCATGGATGGTTTGGAGTTGTGTCAAAAGTTGCGGCAGGGAGAAGCGGGTCGCAACGATCTGCCGATTGTCTTTGCCACCAGTCGCACCTCAAAAACCGATACAGTCAAAATGCGTTCGATTGGTGTTCAGGCGGTGATTGCCAAACCGTTTGGGCCGGATCGTGTGGCTGCAGAGGTGGAACGGGTGTTGGCTGAGGTTTCGATGCAGCGGCAGCGGCAAATGATTCAGCACTTTTTCCCGGAACAGCTTTTGGCTTCTACTGCGGGTCAGCAGTTATTGGGTAATGCGGGACAAAATCCGGATTTTGCCGACGATCAATCGCGAACGGTGCTGGCTTTGCGTTTGGTCAATTTTGCAGCTTTGGCCAAACATATGAAATCATTGGAGATGGTCAAGCAGGTCAACCAATATCTTTCCACGGTGGAAAAGGTGTTGGAAAGTTATGATCTGCCTGTGGAGCATGTGTTGGGAGATCGTCTCTATGTTTCGTTAAGCGGCTTGGAGGCCGGAACCCAGCGTGCGGTGAGTGTAGCGGGCAGCATTCTGGAAGCGATTGAAAAGCTCAACAAGCAAGCAGGTTTGATGCTGAAGGTGGGGATAGGATTGCATGTAGGGCATGTGATCCTTGGCAATGTGGGCATCAAGGGAATGGGGCGGCAGTTGACTTTGCTTGGAGAGGGCATGCAGGTGGCACGGGCCATTTGCAACTCTGCGAGTGATGGAGGGCTCTATCTTTCGGCGGCCGCTTTGAAACAGGTAGTGGGTGCAGAGGCCAAAGAGATTGGCTCGGTGGCCGTACAAGAGCGCGGTGAGTCGGTGGTGGTTTCGCGTATCCAAAAATTTCCTGAGCATTGATGCTTTTGCTGAACATTTCCTGGCCGGTAGACTAGCAGACTCCATTCAGGATGCCGGAGAGAGAGATCAACTCTTCCGGCATCCAGGAATAGTAATGAACAGAGTAACTATTCCGGTTCGTGTCGGCTTGCCAGCGCTGCCCCCATGGGGATACTGTGCGGATTGGCGCAAAAAAGCGCGCCAATCCGCACAGCTTGCTTCCATTGGGCGCGCCGCGCCGACGCAAAAAGCGCGTCGGCTTGTTGTAAAAGGCGCGCCAAAGACAAAAGATTAAAAACAAAATCCCAGGGATTCCCTCCCTGGACCCGGCCAGGGAGGTGCCCTCCCTGGACCCGCAGTTGTTTTATGTGGTGAATAGTTACTGAACAGATTTGCTTGTGCTGTGATGTTCCCCCCCTCCTTTTTTTCTCCTGTTTATGTGGTACGTTGCAAATGTTGACCATTCATGACAGTTATCAGCTTACCTACCGAGTGGGTGGTGGTGATTCGGCCAAGATATTGCGTTTGGCTGAAGGTGATGATTTTCCGGATGTATTGGCGACTTCGCGCATGGTAGCGTTGATGGAGCTGGCGGCAGCACGGTTAATGCGTCCCCTACTCTCTGCGGATACCCTTTCGGTTGGGGTCGCCATTGAGGTCACCCATTCGGCACCCACTTTGATTGGTCAAGAGGTTACGGCAAAAGCAATTTATTTGGGCCAGGAGGGAAGGTTGTTTTTGTTTCAGGTAGAGCTGCATGATGGCGGTGGGCAGGCAGGTATAGGCACACACAAGCGAGCAATTGTGCAGACCGAGCGTTTGCTGGGCGGTGCTGAGAAGAGGAAAGCCGGTTAAATATTTGCATCACTATCAACCATCTCAAGCAATTGCTGATTAAACAATGAGCGATTAATTAATCAGTAGTTGTTTTTGATGCGCAACAGTTACACCCACTTTTTAGAATATGGTTTTGACAGCCTATGACACATCCATTTCTGTCTCCAGAACAGGCCACCGTTTTGATCACCGGATGTTCATCGGGGATTGGTCGTTGTGTAGCGGAGTTGTTACAGGCTCGAGGCTATCGGGTATTTGCCACGGCGCGTCGGCAAGAGGATGTTGTTGCTTTGCAGGAGCAGGGTTTTTTGGCCTATCGCCTTGATTTAAGCGATGAGAGTTCAATTGAAGAGGCGGTAGAGTGGGTTTTGCAGCAGAGTGGTGGTCAGCTTTATGCGTTGTTCAACAATGGCGCATATGGTTTGCCGGGAGCGGTAGAGGATATATCGCTTGCGGCGCTGCGGGCACAATTTGAGACCAATCTGTTTGGCACCCATGCTCTTACATGTCGGGTGATACCGATCATGCGTCGGCAAGGTTATGGCCGGATTATTCAAAACAGCTCCATTTTAGGCTTTGTGGCGTTGAAATATCGTGGTGCCTATATTGCCAGCAAATATGCTTTGGAGGGTTTAAGTGACACCTTGCGTTTGGAGTTGCAGGGTAGTGGTATTCATGTGGCATTGATTGAACCGGGCCCGGTGATCAGCCGTTTTCGCGAAAATGCGGCAGCGGCATTTGAGCGTTGGGTAGCGGAGGTGCCGAGTGTGCATGCGTTGGCTTATCAAGGGTTACAGGCTGCCCGCTTGTCTGGCAAGCGCACCACTTTTTCTGTGACACCGGAAGCAGTCTATAAGCGGGTGCTGCATGTTTTGGAGAGTAAGCGCCCGCGTGAGCGTTATCCGGTGACCTTTCCCACCTATCTGTTTGCTTTCTTGAAACGGCTATTGCCGACCGGCTGGATGGATCGCATTTTAGCTTCCAAAATGATGTAATCGGCTTGGTCTTTCAGTATGGACCGCCGAGCGTTAGTCTACATCATGTAGTTTCATTAATTATTGCGAAAAATACACCTTTTCTGACACTTCCCAGTCACCAGTGGAAAAAGTGTCCGGTAGTAAATATTTTTTTACACTCCAGTTGGTTATCGAAATGTCAGGTCAGTGAAAGATGCTCAATGATCCTTTCAGCAATTATCTCATCACTCTCCAGCCAATTGAAAGCAAACGACTCATCCTCCTGGCGAAACTTTCCGATGCGCAAATCAAACACATGATAGTCTATGGTCATTTGCTTTGGATAAACAACGCACAATCGACAGCTTGATGAGGATATAATATGCGACAACCCACTTAAAGCAAGTATTACAATACCAATTTCATTAGCAATAGGGACTGCTTCACCCATGGTAAAACTCAACTCTATTGTCCCAGGAATAAGAGGAACGCACCCATTCGCTGTATCACACAATACATCGTATCCCAATTCAGTCAGTTTGCGTGCAAGATGTTCCCAAATACCTTCTCGTGTAGGAATCGATTTTGCGTGCGGCGAAATCATAATTCTTTTCTTTGTCTTTTCGTATTTTTGTAATTTATTCATTGCGCTTGAAAAATAATATTCTGGAATATCCGGCTTGTCTGGCGCTATTTCCATCGGCAACCCCAGCACATATTTTAAATATTCAATTGTTTGTAGTTTACCTGCTAAAATCAAGCGAAACGGATCCAGTATTCCACTTGATTTTGGAATAATATGATTTGCCTTTAAAGGTGATATAGTTCCTACAACACACTCTCTACTACATTTTGCACTCTGGTTTTTGTCAACAAAAATAGGCCTCAAAAACTCAGAAAACTGTGAAAACATGGAAGGAATTTCTTTACCGATAAAATATATGATAAAAATCGATTGATGTCTTGTACAATAACTATCCCAAAACCTGCCAAGCAAAGAAATAAATTGATAAAAATCACCATTTGGCATAGGAGCAACAAAAATCCAATCTCCACTCTTATAACCTTCACACAGACGCAACACTTCACCTCCGATAGGAGGGTCCGGTGGTGACACAGAGCATCCATGTATAGCACACATTCTATGCACCAAATATGTAATTGCTCCATGAGGAAGCGAAATGTTATCGAACAGTTTCTCTTCTATATATGTTGGATGAACGCCATTTTTTATTTCTATTTCTACATGTTTAATCACAATAAAGATATTATTAACCACAGCAAAGTTATGTTTTTTCTCGTGTACACATACATGTACAATCTCAGCTTCGGATTGATTATAGAACAAATATAGAATTTGTTCCATCAGTGCTATAACATACTCAACTCTCATTGCTTTTATCCAATCAACTCACATATCAAACATCAACATTACAAACAATTGGTTATATAAATAATTACATGTTATAAACATATGAAGCTTTCGTTTATTATTTGACAAGCGCCCAGATAACCTACAGATGCTCATCAAACTGCACCTTCCATTGCGCCATACCAACGTCGCGTTGTGGGTTAACGGCAATCGCTGTCTGCAAACCACTTGGCTTGCTGTCATTAATTAATATTCTCTCACCAACCGGCAACGCAAACATCGCGTAATCAAAACGTAATCCATGGTGCGAGAGCGCTGCAAGAGTGGCAGCTTTTTGTTCTTCAGTGCGCGCACTGAGCAACATAATGACATCCTGATCGGGAATCTGCTTCCAAAAATCCAGTACACCAGGCAACAACTCATCCTCCCCTTGCAAATGACCGTTATGACGAAACAGTGTACCGTCAATGTCAATCAACCAAGTATGCGCCAAGGTACTGAGTTGAATGGTGGTCATAGGTGGGCTATCCCCGTTTCCAACCAGTACAGTCCAAAATGAAAAGCTCCGATCATCGAATCAATATCATCCTTGACATATCCAGAAAGAGAAAGCCAAATCAATCCATGCAAAATATCAATCCGCGCCATTTCTTCTCCAAAACGTTCGGCAAAAATCTGTTGCGCCTCTTTGGCAAAAAGCGGCTCATTCATCAAGACCTCTGCAGTTTGATCATCCACATAAAGCTTAAACTTGCGGCGGTTGAACAAATCATATCCGCCAACAGCCGAATAATAGACTTTGGCAAAATCATACCAAGGATCCCCCATGATGCCAGGTTTTGCAAAATAACCACGAGGATCAATAAACCAAACCCGCAATCTATTATCGATCAAAGTATTGGAGAAAGTGGCATCACCATGAATAGGCACAAAACGATCAGTTTGCAGCTTTGATAAAATCTGGGTAAACAATCCGGCATGACGAGACACAAATGGATTACGGCACTTTTTACCATTAACGATGATGGTATCTTGTTTGCGGGCAGCAATAATTGGCTCAATACTCTGTACTCTTTGGATGGTTTTCTGGAGGTATACCTCCTGCAAATCATCAGAATCAGCAGGCTTGCTCATGGTTTGATGCAGAGAATCCAAAGCATCCAGGTAGTCAGTCAATACCGACCGACGCTCTCTGGCAGTAAGATCATCCATCTGCCAAGCATGTGCTCCATGGATTTTCTCCATAATCAATGGCGATTCACTGTAAATCTTCGGAATACGCTGAAATCCTAGTTCCCTGGCCTTTTGGTACCATGCCACCTCTTTTTGGTGCAACTCAACAAAACGGTCATCAACCACCGTTTTGACGACCCGATCATCCATCATTTCAACTTTGTTAAAAAAACGGCAGAAACCTGCACGATCATTATTTTGTTCAATAACAGCAAACTCCCCCAACTCCTCAAGCGTATCACAACGCAACAACGCATAATCGGAGCAAGTAGCTGCAAACCATCTGACAAATTCTCCACTCTCTGGAGGACAAGGCAGCAGTTTAGCTTGCGGAAAATAGAAGAGTCCAGCCACACCATTCTGGCCGGAAGGAATCTCTTGCAAACCCTGTTCGGGCGTAGCTGACCATCGGCAGGTGAAAGCGGAAGTGGTAAAGAGCACCGGACAAGTTTCTGTAGGCCAATTGGGAATGCTGCCAATAATCAGATCGGCCCACACCAACAATAGCGGACGTTCTGGATCAAGCTGGGAAACTGCATCGGCAATGCCTGCCATGGTTCCCTTGCCGCGTGCACGCAAAAAATGGCAATCAACCGCTGGCGGATTGATCTGGTGATAGGTGACCAACTGATCAAAGGCATAATCCCCGATGACCCAAAATCGTGCCTGCGGAAACCGATCAAAGAGGTGATTGAGCAATGTTTTGCCATGGACAGAAACCAAGCATTTGGGCTTGTTCCAGGTATGATGGCGCAAACGACTGCCACGCCCACCCGCTTGAACAATAACTTGCAGTGATTCAGGATTCATGACACCCTCTTCGATAAGGAAAAGCTCTGATACGGAAAAACAAGTGTAACTATGAGTCCCATGAAGAAAGCTCGATTCGAGCAAAGGCCTCTTTTCCAGCTTGGGTATGAGGTGTTGCCGAACAGGGGTAGGGAAGTGTTACCCCCCCCGGTAGCGATAGGTAGGGCTTCACAGCCTTTTCCACTCTCCAAACCAGACGTGCGACTTTCACCACATCCGGCTTTCCAGCTTGACTTCGACATCCGACGGGATGCCTCGATACTCATCTGAATCAGACCCATGGTCACCCACACACAACTCCCCAGTTGGCGGCCTCCGTACACCAACGGGCAATAGTATTCAAAAACCAACAACGTATCAAGTGCGAAAAACACCACAGGAAACTTTCGGTACCACTCTACTTGAGCGTGGACTGGTCTAAACCAGTTGATTATTGTAATTTATAAAGCTACTCTACTGCGCGAGCCACTCAAC
>NZ_RXIU01000139.1 GCF_004217665.1 Candidatus Magnetaquicoccus inordinatus
GCGCCAGCAACCATGCTTCATCGGCCGCAGAGGGGGAGGCAGCCAGCTCCGGCCACAGCAGTTTGCCAAACGCGCCGGTTGTTGCGGTGGCCGCCGACACGGCAGGCGATACTTCCTGCCGTGTGGCGGCGACAGAGCTGCCGACACCCTCCGCCACGGCACCGCACGCGACCAGATTGTTGATCCTCTCTTCCGACATCGCCCAGGATAAACTGTTGGCCGAGGCGGTTAAAGAGGGTGTGACCGTTGTGCGTTATGATGGCCAAGTGGATGACAGCCACTCCCTGCTGCAAAAGGTGGATACAGCCTTGGCGGGAGGCCAGGCAGAGAGTATCGCCTTTGCCAGTCATGCCAGCGCCGCAGGTACACTGCACCTTGCGGCCAAGCTGCCGATAAACCGCTACACCCTGGCTTATGACAGCGATAGCAGAGCCTTTTGGCAGCAGATTGGCCAGAAACTCACTGCCGACGGACGGATCGACTTGCTGGGCTGCTCGCTTGTCGCCACGCCACAAGGCGAGGAGTTGACGCACCTGATTGCCGCCATCAGCGGCCATCAAGTGGCCGCCTCAACCGATGCCACCGGCAATCCTGCCAGCGGGGGCGACTGGCTCCTTGAACAAGGCCAGATCGATGTAGCCGCCAGCTATTTTGATGCCACACGCTTGGCAAAACTTTCCGGTCAGTTGGGATATAGCCGAGGAATCTATGTTACAAACAGCTCGGGCACCGATGCGACTCTGGTCAAAGAGATCGTTCCGGGAGGCGATCCCTATATTTATCGAATGGTGACGCTCAACGGCAAAGCCTATTTTTTTGCTGAAACCGAAAACGAAGGGCGCGAGCTTTGGGTCAGTGATGGCACCAGTGCCGGCACTCAGTTGCTGGTTGACATCAATCCGGGAGAGGATTCCAGCAGCTATGGCTATGTCACAGAGATGGTTCTGTGCAACAACAAGATCTATTTCCAGGCCGACGATGGGATCAATGGGGAGGAGCTTTGGCAAACCGATGGGACGGCTGCGGGAACGGTGATGGTGAAGGATATCTGGAGTGGTATTGCTGGTTCCGATATTCTTAATATTACCGTTTTTGGCAATAAGATTTTTTTTCATGCCAAGGATGGTTCAGGCGATTTCGGATCCCATAACCAGTTATGGATGAGTGATGGAACGGCTGCCGGAACCCAACTGGTCAAGGATTTCGGGTATAATGGCATGCGCTACGACATGGGTGACGCTACAATTGCCGCCACAAGCGATGCCGTCTATTTTCTTGGCAAATACGGCAGCAATTATGAGCAGCTTTGGAAAACCACGGATGGAACCGCAGCAAACACAACTTTGGTAAAAAATCTGGGTAGTAATGCCGGGGACGGTATCTACTGGGAAGTGGAAGAAGGTAGGCGACGCGAGATGTACGGACCCTCTCTCGTTGCCGTTGACAACAAACTCTATTTTGATGCCTACACCTCCGCTTTGGGTGTGGAGGCATGGGTCTCGGATGGTACCTCTGCCGGTACCTTCAATTTAACCAATGATGGTTCCACCTCTTTGCCGTCTAATGGGGGCTTTTTTAGCAGTATTTCCCCCGTGTCGGGGTTTGTCAAGTTTAATGGATTGGTATATTTCAGTTATTTTGATAAGTTATACAAGACAGATGGCACCTCAGCTAACACCTCCAGGGTAAATGGTATTGAGTCAGTTGCCGTCTATCATCCCATGGGTAATATATTGTATATCACAGGCAGCACTGCCACTTCAGGGCCGCCCAATTATGAATTGCTTTCCTATGATGGTACAACAGTCAGTACGGTCATCGATCTTACCAATGATCCTCCTGGCAGCATTTCTGTACCCGTTGCTGTAATCGGTGACAAACTCTATTTCACGCCATGGAATGAATCAACCTATGGTGCAGAGTTATGGGTCAGTGATGGCACCGCTATTGGCACCCATCTGGTCAAGGATATCTTTCTTGGGTCAGAATCTTCTTCTCCCCGTGCTGCCACCGAACTAAACGGCATATTGATTTTTACGGCGGAAACCTTTGTCAACGAAGCGCCGGTATTTTCGCAGTCGGGTGCTGGCACGCTGAGTGTTGCCAGCAACAGCCGGGAGGTCAATATCAATGAATATCTGCAGGTGGATGATTGGGATGATGATCAAACGCTGACCTGGAGCCAGAGTGTTGCTCCCGCACATGGCAACCTGACTTTTATTGATGCCAGTGCCGATTCGGGTGATTCTGAGCTGACCCCCTATGGTTCCGTCTCCTATACGCCAAACGGGGGATATGTGGGTGCCGACAGCTTTGTCATTCAGGTCAGTGATGGCATAGACAGTGTGACGCGCACCATCAACCTCACGGTCGTGAACAATACCAACCCCCTCTATGTGCAAAGCACCACTCAAGTCATATCCATGTCGATCAACTCGACGCAGATCGACCTGGGTTCCTATCTGCATGTCAACGATCCCGACAGCGAGCAGACCCTGACCTGGAGCGGGCAAGGCAGCACCGAAATGGGCTATCTGGATATCTCTTCGGCCACGGCCTCCAGCGGTGGAACCGATATTGCTCCCCCGGAGGGCAGCATCATCTATACCCCCTACAGTTCGGAAGACTCGGATCATTTCTCTGTGCAAGTCAGTGACGGCATCTCTACCGTCACCCGCAACTTTACCATCCATTTTGTCAGCGCTGTGGAGCTGCAGATTGAGCCGCTTGCTGATCTCACCTTTTTTGATACTGCTGCACATGACATCTTTATCCAGGATGGCGGAATATTGCAGGTAAGCAATCTTGATTATGAACAGGATATCGACGCGGGGATCATTGATGCTACGATGCGCCAGGGCGCCATGTCTGTTAAAGTCGGAAATTATGGATATTTTTTTGTTTCCCTTTACTCAACGCAATATTTCTTTCTCCCTGATCCAACCACCTATTTTCCTGGTCATGATGTCCATGATGTCAACTCCCTGACCAGCGATTTTAGCGAAAGCTTTACCGTATATGTTACCAATGGTAACAATACCAGCTCTGCGACCTGTACTGTCCATTTCAAAGGTGTCAACGATACTCCAGAGTTGGCCACACCGGAGGAGGCCAGTTATAGCGTCCAGAGCGCCAACGATAGCTTTCTCAACGCCACCGGGCAACTTGCGGGCAGTGACCGGGATAGCGGACAAACGCTTACCTATGGTCTACAAAACGGCAGCACGGCAGATGGGCAGACCATTGCCGGTACCGCCTATGATCTTGGCAAGGGTGGTCTGTATGGAAAGCTGTTTATCAGCACTGCTGATGGCAAATATCTCTACATGCCCGATACGGCGGCACTGCGCGCCTTGCGCGGGGTCGCTACTGAAACATTCACCGTTACGGTAACAGATAGTATTCTTACCAGCACAGCCACCTTCACCGTCCATCTGCAGGGAAGGGAGGAGGGTGGCACGCCAGAGGGGGAGAGTGTCATTCCGGTAAAAACCTTTCTTCCCACCGCTTCGGAGAGCGCTCCCACCCCCTCTCCTGGCAGCGAGTGGAACAGCAAGGAGAGCAGCAAAGATTCCTTGGAGGAGTTTGCTGCCGCCCCAGGAGTGACCATTATTCGCGACAAACCCGGTGGAGTTGCGCAAGGAAAAAGCAATGTCATCATCGGCGCCCATCCGGTAACAGTGATACGGGGTACCCCGGAGATTGGGGCCACTCCGGTGACGGTGATTCGCGAGAGCAATCCGCAGGAGGCGTCGCCAGCCTCCTCACTGCAGTCGGCCACTGCCAGCACTGGCAACAACTTTTCTACCGTTTTGGCAGCTTTGCCCAACACTGCCTCCCCCTTTGCGGTGGAGAGTGCGGTGCGTCTGCCGAGCGCAGTTGCGGCCAATGAGGGCGGATTGCGTTTCAGCAGCGAGGGCAGGGGCGATAATCGCTCGGAAGCTCTCATTGCCAACAATCTGCCTGCTCAGGTGCAGCCGCGAGCGGATGGTTCGATCCAGTTTCAACTGGGCGCCGACAGTTTTGGCCACAGTGATGGCAACGCCAAGCTGCAACTGGCCGCCGTGCAGGCCAACGGGGAGCCACTTCCCTCCTGGATCACTTTTGATGCCAAAAGCGGCACCTTTTCTGGACAACCACCGGCTGGCAGCAATGCCGATCTGACCATTACGGTAACGGCCAAGGATAGCCAGGGACGGGAAGCCACCCTGACGCTGCAGATCAAGATGGGTGATGGCAACAACAAGGCGGCTCCTGGCGACCAGCCTGGACAAGAGAACAAACCGCAGAGTTATTGGAAATCGCTGTACCACGAAAGGGATTTGGCGCGTTTGCAGCAGCAATGGGAGGGACAAAATCCCGCATCCGGCAAGCCGCTCCCTGTTGGCAGGCTCAGTGAGCAGATGCGCGCTGCCCAGCGTGCCGGGCAGTTGCAGGCCCAGGCACGGCTGTTTTACAGTGCGGATCGCGCGCTGCGTCGGGCATGACCTGTTTATTGCATACTATCGATTATTATAGGATAAAATGATGAAATCCAGCCAAACCTTCCATCGTCGCAGCATGCGCATGCTCAGCCTGCTGGCCTTGTCATTGTGGGTGAGCGCCTGTTCGATGAAGCCGCAAGCGATCTCCACCAGTGAGTTTATCCGCAAGGGGGAGGAGGATCGGGCGTTGATGTTCCACAATCTGGCGCCTCTCAGCAAGCCCCTTACCCTCTATGAGGCGATGGCGCGCGCGGTCACCTATAACCTGGATCGGCGGGCCAAGATGATGGAGGAGGCATTGGCTTTGGGTCAGGTGGATCTGGATCGTTTTGAGTTGCTGCCGAAACTGACAGCCGGGGCCGGCTATATTTATCGCAGCGACCATGCCACCTCCACCAGTCGCGATTCGGTAACCGGGCAGATGGCTCTGGCCAACCCCTATTATTCGCTGGATAAGACCCGCAGTGTTGCCGATTTGACCCTCTCTTGGAATCTGCTTGATTTTGGTGCCAGTTGGTATACGGCCCATCAAAATGGTGATCGGGCATTGATTGCTGCGGAACGGCGGCGCAAGTCGATTGCCAATCTGATGCAGGAGGTGCGTTACAGTTTTTGGCGGGCTGTGGCAGCGCAGACCTTGCAGGTTACGGTGCGTCAGGCCATCGGCACGGCTGAACAGGCTTTGGCCGACTCGCGCAAGGTGGAAGCAGAAAATTTGCGCAATCCTGCTGATGCTTTGCGCTATCAGAAAGGGTTGATGGATAATCTGCGCCAATTGGAGAGTGTGGAACAGGAGCTGACTTCGGCCAAATATGAGTTGGCAGCCTTGATCAACCTGCCGCCACAAACCCCGCTGTTGTTTGCCGCCGCCGATAGCGCGGCGATGACTCCTCCGGTCTGGCGGATGCCGTTGTCGGAAATGGAGGTGATGACCTTTGCCAACAATCCCGATCTGCGCGAGCAGGTCTATCAAAGCCGGATTGCCGTGGATGATACGCGCAAGGCGCTGCTGCGTTTGTTGCCCGGCATTCAACTATCGACCTCGCGGCAATATGACAGCAACGGTTTTCTGATCAATAACGGCTGGAGTGAAGCCTCTGGGCGGCTCACCTTCAATCTTTTCAACATTCTTTCGGCACCGGAAAACATCCAGCAGGCGGCATCGGTGGAGCAGGTGGCCGAGATGAAACGTTTGGCGCTGCGCATGGCCATTTTGGCGCAGGTGCATGTCATCCATCATCAGTTTAATCATGCCCAACAGCAGTTTCAACGGGCCAGCGAGCAGGCCAAAATTGAATCCCGTCTGGCGGATGTCGCTGCCAAACGCCAGGAAAACAGTGCCCAAAGCATTTTGGAGCGCATCAGCAATCAGACCTCGGCCATTACCGCCGATCTGCGCCGGTATCAATCCTTTGCGCTGCTGCAGTTTAATCTGGGACGCCTGCAGACCACCCTTGGTATCGATCCTTTCCCGGAAAATCTGGGCAGCGGCGATTTGGATGGCTTGGGACAATTGCTGGAAAGACGGTTTCGGGATCTGGACCAGGGGATTGTCCCGGCAGAGTTGACGGCCCAGCAAGCGGAGGTTAACAAAAGCCAGAGCACAGCAGCCCCCGCACCAGCAGCAGAGGTGGCTAGCGCGCAGGGGAGTGGACAAGGGGCTGCGATGGGTTCTGCTCCCGCCGCACCAGCAGCAGAGGTGGCTAGCGCGCAGGGGAGTGAGGATCAGCCCTGATGCGACATACTCTCTTCCTGACTCTCTTGTCGGCACTGTTTCCCTGTTCGTCGGTCTGGTCGGAAGAGGCGATGGTCGAGATTCATGCGCAGTTGGTGCCAAAACGCTATACCACACTTTCTGCTGAAATAGCTGGTCGCATCGAGAGCTTGACCGTGCAGGAGGGGAGCCGATTCAAGGAGGGGCAGACACTGGCGAGCATGGATTGTGCGTTGCAGCGTTCGCAGCTTGATGAAGCCAGGGCGACGGTGGCAGTTGCTGACAAAACCAGGTCGGTACAAAAACGGTTGTTGCAGCTCAACTCTGGCGGAGTGTTGGAGGCTGAGATGGCTGCTGCCGAGGCGGAAAAGGCCAGGGCAAGATGGCACTCCTCGCAGATATTGGTGGGCAAGTGTGCCCTTGTTGCACCCTTTCCCGGACGGGTAGTGGAGCAGAAGGTGCGTGAGCATCAATATGTGCAGGCGGGGCAAGCGCTGCTGGATATTTTGGATGACAGCAGCATGGAGTTGGAATTTATTGCTCCATCCTCCTATTTTTCGGCGTTGCGTCCTGGAAGTCCGTTTCAGATACATGTTTTGGAAACGGGTAAAAGCTATCCGGCGCAGATCACCCGTTTGGGGGCGAAGGTGGATTCGGTAAGCCATACCATCAAAGTGGTGGGGGTATTGAACACTGCCAATCCAGAGTTGCTTGCCGGGATGAGTGGCAGAGTGCAACTGTCACCCCCTGCAGAGAAGACGGCCAGCAGTGCTGCACCATGAGCATGCCAGCCGCAGAGTTTTCCATGGCTCTGCCTCTTCTGTTGGCTTTGGCGCAGAGGGCACGGCAGGCTGCCTCGCTGCAGGAGCTGCGCTTTATCATGGTCAATGAGAGCCACTCTCTGTTTCCCTATCGACAGGCGATGTTATGGGATCAGGAGGGCAAGGTAGTGACCCTTTCTGGTATTGCCCAGGCGGAGGCGCACGCACCTTTTGTGCTTTGGCTGCAAGGTCTGCTGCGTGAG
Organism: Candidatus Magnetaquicoccus inordinatus; assembly: GCF_004217665.1. Lineage (GTDB taxonomy): Bacteria > Pseudomonadota > Magnetococcia > Magnetococcales > Magnetaquicoccaceae > Magnetaquicoccus > Magnetaquicoccus inordinatus. The sequence goes on from NZ_RXIU01000139.1 coordinate 7,223, forward strand.
CGGCTTGCTGGCCTTTCCGAGCCTTGCGTGTTGCTGCCTGACGATCATGATGCCAGCTTGCAGCAGGAGTGGTTGGAGTGGTTACCGCCCTTTTTGTTGTTGTTGCCGCTGACCACGCCGGATCGTCGTCTGTTGGCAGTGCTTGGTTTGGCCAGAGATGAGCCGTGGCGTCCAGAGGAGGTGCAGTTGTTGCAGGAGGTGGCAGGCAGTTATGCTTTGTCTGTTGCCTGGTGGCAGCATCCTTCGTGTTGGGCAAAGCTGGGCAGCACTTTTTGGCGACCTTTTGCCCGGCGTGGTTGGCTGCTGGTGCCGTTGTTGATGTTGCTGGCTTTTGTGCCGATACGGCTGAGTGTTTTGGCCCCTGCTGAGCTGGTGGCGCGTGATCCGGCGGTGATTCGCGCCCCCCTGGATGGCATTATCGATCGTGTATTGGTCACTCCCAACCAGTCGGTTGGTGAAGGTGAGCTGTTGATTGAAATGGAGACCAGCAATGCGCGCAGCAAGGTTGAGGTGGCGCGTCGGGCTTTGAGTACAGCGCGCAGCGAATATGAGCGTTCTGCCCAGCAGGGGTTTAGTGATGGCAAAGCCAAAGCGCAACTGGGGGTGATTGCTGGACGGATTGAAGAGCGGCAAGCGGAGCTGCTGTTGCTGGCGGATTTATTGCAGCGCAGTCGAGTCAAGGCGCCACGCAGCGGGCGGGTGGTGATGGATGATCCTGCGGAATGGGTTGGTCGTGCGGTCACTGTTGGGGAAAAGCTGATTGCGATTGCTGATGAACAGGATACCGAACTGGAGGCTTGGCTGGCGCCGGAGGATCGCATTCCCCTGCCGGAGGCGGCGGCACTCACTCTCTTTTTGAATGTGGATCCTCTGCATCCTCTCCATGCTCGACTGCGTTATATCACCTATGAAGTGCTGCCCAGAGCCGATGGCACTTTGGCTTATCGTCTGCGTGCCGAGCTGACCAGCAGTACGCAACAGCAGCGTCTTGGTCTTAAGGGAACAGTGCGCATTGATGGGGAGCCGGTTGCTTTTGCCTATTGGCTGTTGCGTCGTCCATTGGCTCTTATCCGTCAATTTTTGGGGGTGTGAATGTGGCCGACGCTGCGTGAAGAGTTGCGCATCTATCCGGCTCCTGCCGCATGGGATGGTTCACCACAATGGACTTTGCACGATCCGGCGCGCAATCTGTTTTTTCGTTTGGGTTGGGTAGCTTTTGAAATTATCGCCCGCTGGGAGTTGGGTGCCGTGCAGCCCATTTTGGACGCTTTGCACCAGGAAAGCAGCCTGCAGGAGATTATGCCAGCGCATGTAGAGGAGATCAGCCAATTTTTACAGCAGCACCAGTTGGCGCTGCTGCACACCCCTGCCCATACCCGTCACCTGCTGCAGATTGCCCAGAGGGAGAGGCTCTCCTGGAGTCAGTGGTTGTTGCACCATTATCTCTATTTTCGCATTCCCCTGGCCGAGCCGGATGCTCTGTTGCAGCATACCTTGCCTTGGGTTGCTCCACTGTTTAGTCCTCTGTTTCGCTGGCTGACGCTGGCGGCTCTGCTGAGTGGTCTGCTGCTGTTACTGCAACAATGGCCGGTGTTTCATGCCACTTTGCTGGATACTTTAACCTTCAGCGGCATGCTGCGCTATGGCATGGCTATCGCTGTAGTCAAGATCATCCATGAACTGGCGCATGCCTATACGGCCAAACGGGTTGGCTGTCGTGTTCCCACCATGGGGGTAGCCTTTTTGGTGTTGTGGCCCGTGTTGTATACCGATGTGAACGAAACCTGGAAGCTCTCTCGCAAGGAGGATCGTCTGGCGGTTTCAGCGGCGGGGATGCTGGCAGAGTTGACTGTGGCCGCCTGGTCCACCTTGTTGTGGTCGTTTTTTCCTCCTGGTGTTGTGCGCGATACCTTGTTTGTTTTTGCGGCTGTCAGTTGGCTCTCTTCGTTGGCGATTAATCTTAGTCCATTTATGCGTTTTGATGGATATTTTTTGTTGATGGATATTTTGGATATGGCCAATCTCCATCAGCGGGCATTTGCGCTGGCTCGTTGGCAGTTGCGGGAGTGGTTGTTTGCTCTTGGGGTGGCGCCTCCAGAAATTTTTCCCAGTGCCTGGCGTTGGCGGTTGCTGATTTTTGCCTGGGCCACTTGGCTTTATCGTTTGTTGCTGTTTTTGGGTATTGCTTTTTTGGTCTATCACTTTTTTATCAAGGTGGTGGGGATAGCTCTTTTTGTGGTGGAGATTGGTTGGTTTATTGTGCGTCCCTTGTTTGCGGAGTGGCAGGTTTGGTATCGGATGCGAGCGACCATTTTGCAGAGGGGTGGTTATGGGCTGCGTGCGTTATTTGTGTTTTTGCTGTTGTTTCTTTTTTTGGTTTTGCCCTGGCAGCATTCGGTTGTGCTTCCTGCGATTCTCAAACCCAATGAGCGGATAGCT
>NZ_RXIU01000014.1:0-6960 GCF_004217665.1 Candidatus Magnetaquicoccus inordinatus
CTCCTGAAAAATGTGTTTTCTGGGATGGTCTCACCTCTCAAAATAAATGGATACCCTGGGGAGAAATGGACGCTTACGCTGCTTCTGCTGTTGGGATTGGCAGAAAAATTGTTTGGCAGCCTTGTGGTATTCAGTATCACCGGGCTCGCTGCGCCTCTGCTGAGCCTGGGCTTTTTGCTGTTGACCCCCGATATGTATCACTACAGGGGCGCCTCCGCTCTTGGCAGCTTGTGGGCTACCCTCTGCGCTTGGAGTCTTTGGTGTAACTTTTCTCGTTTTCGTCCTCTTTTGTTATTTCTGTTGCTCCTGGCTGTAGTGCAATCCCTGGCCGTTGCCTTTGCCTGGTGGAGCCCTCTCTCCTCTTTGCCGGAAGGGGTCTACAGCGCTTGGCAGGCTCATGTCATGGGGATGATTCTGGGAGTGGCAACGATGCGCTATGTTAAGAATTAATGCTTTGTCATTCACCAAGACAAAGGCACGTTTGTAAAAATTTATGGATGTTTCTGACTATAGAATTATGTCAATCTACAGATAATACTTCATCATGACTTCACAGAAACATGCACATATCTTCAACAAAATTTTGTGTTGTAATATGGACTAATTAGTAGACGGTTTTATCATGACTATTTCACCCTGACGTTCAACTTCAAATTTGTCTGTTTTTGACCGTATATCTTGAAGTTGAGATCCAATTTTTCTAAATTCATTTTGTGACTCTATGTATAAATTTTTAAAATCACTTTTTAAGGAATCTTGGTTTGACAATAATCCTTTTTCCATATCCCTTAACTGAACCTCGATAAGATCAATTCTTTTCGTCAATTTATCTAATTCCCCTTTGGAAGCACATCCAGGTAAAGTAGAAAGTAATAGAACAAGGGTAAATTGATAGAACGCTATTCTAGAAATCATGAGTTTATCTCCTCGCTGTATAATACATCTCTTCTTTTGGCTACTAATAAAACCACTTCATTAGATTCTATATTGTTAGCTGATACAACAACATTTTTAATGCCAGAATATGGCAAATCTTTTACAGGGAATTGATAACTGAAAGGGCCTCCTGGAGGTGGCCAAAACTCACCTTGATAGCATTTATAACTATTTCTATCATCGTGTTTATCAGTTAGAAATAAATAGGTTTGAATGCCTTGCAATCTATATGATTTATTGACAAATTCCATGTTAACAGAATTAGCAACGTGAGGATCATCCATTACCCAAATAGCAGTTACGCCCGCATGATTAGCCTCCTTGGCTAAAGAGTGATCTAGGGCTGAAATAGAGCCATACAGAGTTGTTTCCAAAAGTGACCAGGATTTCCCTCGTATAGTTTTTGTACCATATGTTCGTAATGCACTTCCAGCAGATATACGTGCAGTAGTTCCACCAACCGCAGAACGTAACGCAGTTCCAGTCAATGTTCGAGCAGAAGAGCTGATGCCAGTTCTTAAACTGCTTGATACAAACAAACGTAACAAAAAGGGAAAAAAAGCATACGCAGGCATTATCGGCAAAATTGTACATGCGCCTGATGAGAGTACAATTTTTAGAAATTTTCTTCTCTCTTGGTTTATCATGGTTATGCCTCCTTCTATCATTGTAATAACAGACTGTCAATGTTATTCTACAACAGAAAAGTCAACTCCACAGAAAACAGAGCGTAGTTTATTTCATCAGCAATAGTTGAATAAATTTTACCGAACTCCCTCCTCAGCAATTTTATTGCTTAAATAACCGATTGGCCAAAGATAAAGAGAGTCACGAAAAAAGGCAATTCTATCCTTTCTATCAAATTTTAACTCATTAGCAAACGCCAGCAAAATATCCGAGCCGGCGATCAGATCTTCCATTGTAAATTTTCTACAGATTTTATCTATCTGAGTGTTTTTACTTATATCTGGGTTATCACGACATACTGTTTGCTCTGAATCACGACTGATGACACGGTTATGAAAATCATTGATGATTTTGTAAGAGAGCAGTGGGAAGTTTCTCTTGTCAACTGGTTTCATAATGTTTGTCATGCCCCATACAATTCCACCAACTAAATATATGCGTCCCAAATTGCGTAATCCAGGTTTGCGTGCTGTGGTATTTCGAATAGCCATAGTTACCAAAGATTCTCGTAACTCAGCGGATACATCACGAAACTCCCTATCACGTCTTTGATTTTGGACCTCCTTAGAATAAGATGTCGTTCCCCACTCCACGTCGAAAGTAGTAACTTTGCCATCTTCGTCCAGGTAAGCCGCTTTTGTATTTCCACTACCAATATCAATAAATAGAGCCTGTTTACGCCGTATGTTTCTGACACTGGGGGGAAGAAGGCGAATTACTCCTTCAAAGCCATAGCGAGCCTCATGGTCAGCAGAAACAAATTCAATAAAGCTCTTACTATTTGTGGCAAGGCTTGGTATCAAAGACTTCACTTTTTGATTTACTGCCTCTGCTAGGCGCTCCTTATGGGAAACTTGGGCTACTCCGCTACTGCCAACAATAAAAATATGTCGTGGATTTAACTGGTAATCACGGATAATCATTCTGTAAAATGTTTCTACAGCACTGGCTACTTCATTAACTGAATCTGGATGTATGGCGTTTTTATCCAACGTTTCATACTTTTTACGAATAATTTTTGAAGAAATTGCCTCAGCAAATTTATCTTCATCTTTTTCTTCTAACATCGCATTATCACGATCAAGCTGGACTACTGCTGCTTTCACTCCTTTTGAGCCAATCTCAATAATTGCATAATGATCATTGTTTGTATTGGCAGAAAGTACAATCGGTTCCGCGCCAGGCACAGAAAGGGAACTTTTCTTGTTTTCTGTATTGGTTGATACATTTTCATCGCTCTTTTTTGATGCCATGATTGGTACTGGTAGCTCAGTCTTTGCTTTTACCTCATCCGTACCTGATATCACAGAATAAATTTTGTAAAGTATAAGAAAGTTCTTGTTTTTGTCACTGCTTTCTAAAATATATTTAATAATATCATCTGTAGAGGAATATATGGGGTGCTTACCTGTTGTACTGTCTGGCTCCAAATAGAGCATGTGCGACTCTGGTATATCTTGGTTTTGGGCAATACCCTCCAATATTTTTTTAAGCCAAGCTCGAGATTCTTTTGTAAGTGATGTTGCAGAAGTCTTAAATTCAGATGGAACTTTTACGCTGGTAATGAGATCAGCCCTAATTTTTTTTAAGGCATCAATTCTTTTTTCTTCCTCTGTCTTAAATAAAAGTGTAGACTTCCAAGTTTTTCCATCTGGAATAGGAAAATCAATGAGTTCATTTTTCGAGTAGTCTATATGCTTTACATTAACATTATGAGCTGGTTGGTTTGGTATTTGTTTCCAGAAATCTGCAAGGGCTGACGGAAACGGAGCACCCTCATTTCCTAAGCCGTTAACTACAATAGTAATTTGCGCTTCAAATTTCTCCTGGCATAGCGCTAATGTTGAATAGGTCATCATCAACAAGGACAAAATTATGGCAATTAAGCGTAACATATTATTCGCCTTTCATACACTTGAGTTGTACGTGATGACCCAATATAGCAATAGCATCCATGGCTAGGGGTGTTTTTTGAGCATTTACTAGCTTGATTAGATCTTCATCCTTAAGTAGACCACGAGCGATTATCTGAAACGAAGATCCGTTGATAGTTTCTCCAGTAAAAATAATTTTGTGGCCTTCATCCAGTACTATACATTCAATGCCTTTTTCAATTTGCTGCTTAACTCTCTCAGAGCCATCTATATTAATGATGTTCATATATTCTGGGTGCTTTGTTTTCAGAAGCTCGCTACAAAACTCCTTCATTGTAAATGTTTCTGAGCTATAGCTATGGCACTGATATGGATCTCGTTCCTCTTTTGTCTGTGCCCTGTGATAATTCATTAGATCTTTTTTGATTGCTAATTGCAACCTCAGATGTGCTAAAAAAAAGCCAGTATGATAGCAATGGACATATGCTGCAAAACCATAAGCAATCAACACCAATCCAGATATACTAATCTGCAAATGACCTGGAAGATGCAAACTTGAAAAAAATTCGTCCACATGAACTATGTATAAAAGCAGCTTAAGTACTCCTAAACAAATAATGAAAACCATCCAAAATCGTGACATGACATGGCGCCATGCCTTTACGCCAAGGGAAACGCGAGCTTTATAATCCTGGTAAAATATATCAGCTAGATCAATATCCCTCATAGATGGAAAAATTCGTAAATATTCATTATCCCGTATCGAAATGTATGGAAATAAAACCATGTGATGTAGCCAAGCTGCGGTAAAATCCAAGGCAACAAACAGAAGTATGCCCATCATTAACCAATAAGTAGAAATATTTTTGGATACACTGCTAATGACATATGCAAGAAATAGTAATGCAACTAACTCAACTATAAACGCTGCAACGGCTAAGGTTAGATCATATCCAGCTTCAACTTGAAACAATCCTGGAAGTTTAATCCGACCTAAAGTCTTACTTTGTTTGCGTACCGCGTAATAAAAACGTTTGGTTGCCGTAAGAACTTCAAAATTTCGTGAACCAATATTTGCCCCAAGTTCATCTTGATGGATGTCTGGATTTTGACTAAATAAATTATCAAGATCAATCTTTTCCATGCGTTAAATATCCTTATTTGTCGATTCTGCTAACATACAGAAGTGTTTGCCAGAATCCATTAAGCGCAAATCCGCAGGTTCTTGTGTCTTTCCAATATGTGAGAAGTACTTGAATTTGCGGCTAAGCTTGTACCAAGAGAAAGCAAAATCACACAAACTGTTCGGTGATTTTGCCTGACCCTGACGCGGTAGATCCATTCCTTTCAATAATTAAGATAAATACCATTGTAAGCACTCATCATGCTATCTGCTTATTTCATAAATGTTTTTTGTCAAAAAGTGTGTTTTTTAACCTCTGCAAAGACCGTACTGTTCATTATGTAACGGATAGAGATGAAACACAATAGGATCTGAAGGGCGAGTGTAAAATTTTTGTGGTCAGACTCTTTACTGCTTTTTCGAATGCTTTAAGTCATCTATACTTGTGTTTGAGTAAGTGATTATAAGGGTGTGGAGTAACTTTATTTCTGGCGTACAGTGTTAAGTTGTTCTGCAACCTATTGTTAATGAAGTCAAAAGTATCAGGTTAAATCTGTTACGGTTTGACACGGCTTATCATGCGCGAGGATGCTTGTTTGACATTTGGTGTGGTAATGACGTATAATACCTGTTAGGTAAAGCATTATAATTTCATAATTTTTTATAGAGTTTTGAAAAAGAAAATCCCCAATGGAAGAGGCTTAGTCCACCAAGAATGAGCGCTGTTCCCAAAAGCAAGCTGCCGTGGATCTCCTCCTGGTTGAAGGCGCTGCCGATCCATAAGCCTACGGCTGGGGCGGTCAGAGTCACCAGAGTGGCGTTGGCAGCACTGACCCGGCTTAACAGGTAAAAGAATCCTATAAAGCCAATACCATTGGCAACCACCCCCAGATAGAGAATGGCAGCCGTGGATTGCATGCCTATCTCTTTTGGCAAAGGGGTTTCCGACAGCAACAGCCAAGCCAAAAACAGCGGAAAGGCTGCCCAAATGGAGCCGGCAGCAACCCATAAGGGAGAGATGTTGTGGTTCCAGTGTTTGATGGCTATGTTGCCCGCAGAATAGATCACAACAGATAAAATGATGATGGCAATCCCCAGCAACGAATGACTCCCCCAGATGTTGCTGTTGGCAAACAGCACCATCACCCCGCCTACACCGAAAAGAGAGCCAGCCATCTTGGCAGGTGGAAAAGGCTCTCCCAGCCAAGCAGCAGCCATAATGCCAGTCAACATGGGGCCCAGGCTGAAGAGTACGGAAATCAAGCCAGAAGGCACAAGCAGGGCGGCCCAATAGACGCAGGACATGCTCAAAAATAAACTGGTTCCAGAGACCATGGCTACGAGAAACAGTTGTCTGGGGGGGGCCGGACGCCGCTGCATCCAGGGCAGTAAAAGCAGAAAAAGCAGTGAGCCAATGGCCATGCGTGCTACCACTGCAAACTGGTAACCTGTTTCCAACTGGCTCCATTGAATGGCCATGGGGGTACTGCCCCAAATGCAGGTTACTGCCAGAAAAGCTATCCAAATGGGCATTTTTTCGATCTTTGTGTTCTCTGCTGTGTCAGCAATGGGTGATGTGCTGTTGTACACGGATCATGGCCTTGCTCACAAGGAGGAACAGGCCTGCAACTGCATCGCGCTGGGTGCCATGCCAAGTTTGGGATCTGGCCCATTCATTGGACAAAAAACTCTTTCTGTAAAATTTCAGGTTGTGATTGCATTACCTGCAAAATAGAGCTACTTTGATCGTCATTACAGAATCAATAGGGCTATAGGATAGGTGGGATGGCTGTAAAGTCACTGGTTGATCACTCCAAAAGTGGTAATATTAGCATCATCGGTTTTGTTGGGGTGGGTGCTATCTTTCTTGCTGTTATTGTCCAATATTTTTTTCTGCTCAACGAGATTGAATCCAAATCCCGCGCTATTCAGGAGCAAGCCGATCTCAGCAAAAGCCTGATGATGGAAATCAGCCACAACCTGTACCGAATCCGAGAAGCAGAGTGGCTCTTTTCTACCCGCAAAGAGTGGGACAATGCCGACCAGGTCTTGCAAGCGGTCGAAAAATTGATCAACCGTCTCAATAAACTGGGCGAACTGGACAGCGGCATCGATCAAGGGATCCATCTGATTGTCGAGTTGCTGCAATCCTATAAAAAAAGTTTTTCCCAATTGGCAGAATCCTGGCGCAAAATGGGGCTCTCCTATGACATCGGCCTGCAAGGCTCTTTGCGCAAGGCTGCCCGGCGGATGGAATCGTTTATGCCACGCAAAAAGCCTGCTTTCAAGAATAGTGTTCTGGAATGGCATATTCTGAGATTGCGCAGACATGAAAAAGAT
>NZ_RXIU01000014.1:7751-31761 GCF_004217665.1 Candidatus Magnetaquicoccus inordinatus
GATTTTATACAACCTGTTGTTGAACGCTATCGAAGCCTCCCAGGAGCATGGCGTGGTTGCTATTGATTTTAATCGCGACAGTTCTGCCCTGATTGTGGCAATTACCAATGATGGTGAGGTTCCTCTGGCTATCCGCGAACGTTTTTTTGAAAAATATGTGACCTATGGAAAAAACAGCGGAACGGGCTTGGGTACCTATTCCGCTTGGTTAGCTATTCGCACTCAGGGAGGTACTATTCAACTCAATTGTAAGGTTAAAGGTAAAACAACCGTTACCTTTACCCTGCCGCTGCAAAGTGCTGCCCAGTCGGTATAAAAAAGGGCGCACTCTCTACCCTTCCTGCAAGCCAAAAAAGTGCGTGGCGAGAGCGCTTATGTATTGGCGGCGCTATCGCGTCGGCAGATGCCAGAACTGTGTGTGGGTCAAAAACAATAACAGAGCAGTAAAATGGAAAAATTGGGAAAACGGGCAAATCATCTATAGCATTTTGCTGTTGCAACAGGTAGACTGCTCGCATTGCTGATCTATACTCTGTTTTTCTGCATCGGTATTGCGGAGGGTGGCGAGTCGATGCTCTGTAAAGTGTGGCTCTGGTTGGAAAAATGAGCTGCATCCTGGAGTGCAAAAAACTGGACGATAGTTTTGTTTCTGTATTCTGTGGCTGAGTTGAATACCGTTATGAATGCACTCATGCTGACACTGCATGCTGGCGAAAAAACGCTGCATCTGCCAATCATTCCTGGCTTTTCGATCCGGGAATTGCTGGATACCACCACCTTGCGCGTGCGTGCGGCCTGTGGGGGGAGCGGTCGTTGCGGAGCTTGTCGCGTCCGCCTGCTTACTGCAGAGGCGCCTCCCTGTACCCGTAGTGAACGGGAAAGGCTCTCGCCCCAACTCCGACAGGAGGGATGGCGCTTGGCCTGTCAATTGCGCCCGGATCACTCCCTCGCTCTGGAATTGAGCAATCCAGCTCCTGCTGTTCCCTGGCGCAGCTTGCCTGTGAGCGAACTGCAATGGTTGCGTGGTCGTCTGCCGAGCATGCGTAAAACTCCCCTTGGGGTTGCCATCGATTTGGGAACCACTCATCTGCGTATCACCCTCTGGGATTGTGCCGCCGGTCGGCGTCTTGCCAGTCGCTGGGGAGTCAATCCGCAAGAAATCCATGGCAGTGATCCGCTCAATCGTCTGGATTATGCGTTGCACTCCCCGGAACGCAGCAAGGAGATGGCTACCCAACTGCGTCAAACTTTGCTGGATGCCGTGCAGGATATGTTGACCCGTGAAGTGGGTGGAGGTGCCAGCCATTTGCCGCATATTGGTCGTCTGATGATCGTTGGCAATACGGCCATGCTCAGTTTGCTCTCAGGTCAGGGTGCTGCCGAACTGCTCAGCCCGGACAATTGGCAACAGCCCATCGCCTGCCAACCGATCGACAGATCTGCCTGGCAACAGGAGTGGGGATTGCCCAATGCCCATATTATCCTGGTTGATCCCATTGCCGGTTTTATCGGTTCGGATCTGTTGGCTGGCATTCTGGCGTTCAATCTGTTGGAGGCTCCCGCTGCTACACTCTTTTTGGATCTGGGCACCAATCTGGAATTGGCCTTATGGGATGGTGCGGTCCTGCATGTGACTTCGGTGCCCGGTGGATCGGCCTTCTCTTTGCTCTCTCCGGATCCCGCCGCCTGGCCCGGTTTGCACGAAGAGGTGACTCTGCTTCACGATCCTTTGTTGCAACAAGCCGACAACGCCAATTGCGTACAAGCTTTTTCACCCGCTGCTTTATTGGAAGCGGTTGCTCTGTTGCGCCGACAAGGAATCTTGAAGGTCTCTGGGCGCTTTGCGCCCTCTGTTGCTGGCGATGGCTATCAGTTGCAGGCGCAGATGCTCACTGGCAGGATTACCTTGCGTGCCGTAGACGAGTTGCAACGGGCCAAAGCTGCCTGTGCGGCGGCCATTGCCATGTTGTTGGAAAAAGCGCGATTGCACTGGCAAGATCTGCAAAATATATGGTTAAGCGGTAGTTTGGGAAGTCGTATTCCCCTTGCTGCGGCCAAAGAGCTTGGTTTGCTCCCTCCAGTGGCAGATGCCTCTATCCACCAGCAAGCCGGTAGCGCCCTTTCCGGATGTGAAAAATTGCTTCTGGCGGAAGAGTATGGGGAGATATTGGCTCCTGTTCAGTTGCGTCTTAGTCCTTTCAACTTGGCGACCCAGCCGCGTTATGAGGAGCTGTTTATTACCCATCTGCGGCTGCAACCTTATGCTGCTTCTCAATGATCCCTTTGCACTCGGTCTGTGCCATGCTTGAAACCTATATCACCGCTTATAATAATGCCGTTTTTGATACCGATCGCGATGCCGCTCTGCAGGTAATTGCGCAAGCGTTGGCCGCGGGACACACCCCGGAAGAGATTGTTTTTGAGTTGGTGATTCCGGCGGTGGAAGAGATGATGGCGCAATTGAGCCGAGATCTGGATGCCAATCTGGCGCAACATTTTATGACTGCGCAGATTGCCGCCGAAGTGACCGAAAAAATGTTGGAACAATTCAAACAACCGCCAAAAACGCTGGGGCGTGTTGTAATCGGTACGGCACGTGGTGATCTGCATTCGCTGGGCAAGCGCATTGTGATGGGATGTTTGAAAACGTTGATGGTGGAGGTGCGGGATTTGGGGGTGAATGTCCCCGCCGAGAGGTTTGTGGAAGAGGCTGTGGCTTTTGATGCCCAGGTGATTGCCATCTCTTCGATGATGGTGCATACCGCCAATGGCGAGCAGGGATGTCGCAAGGTGCGTCGTCTGTTGCGCGAACAACAACTGGAAAATCGTTTTCGGGTGGTAGTGGGAGGTGCCCCTTTTCGTTTTGATGAGCAGCTCTACCAGGCGGTGGGTGCCGACGATTGGGCCGCCGATGGGGTCAGTGCCGGCAAGGTAATTTTGCGGCAAATTCGGGAGCTTTCGCCATGATGACCTCCATGGAAATAGTCCGGGCGGCGCTGCAGGGAAACCCTGCACCGCGCATTCCGATCTTTTGCAACCTGCTGGATCAAGGTGCACCAGAGCTGGGGATGAGTCAGGCCGAATATTATGCACGTGGCGAACATGTTGCCTGTGGGCAATTGGCGCTGCGTACCCGGTATGGCTATGACAATCTGTGGAGTCTGTTTTATGTCGGGCGCGAAGCAGAATTGCTGGGTTGCCAGGAGATTCTCTTTGCCGAGGATGGCACGCCCAACGTGGCCGACTATTTTTTGCGCACCGCCAAGGATATTGAATCTTTTACCATACCGGAGGATATTACCCGTCACCCGGTGTGGCAGGAGAGTGCGCGCTGTTTGCAGGTGTTGCGCCAGGAATCCAAAGGTCGCTTTCCGATTTGTGCCTATCTGACCGCCTCGACCACTCTTCCTGCTCTGTTGATGGGTATGGATAAATGGTTGGAGCTGGCGTTGAGCGGACCCGATCATTTGCGTGCGCAACTGCTTGGCAAATGTTCAGAATTTTTTCGCAAACAGGTTGCGGCCTACCGGGAGGCTGGTGCCGATCTGTTGCTTTATTCTTCGCCATTTGGCTCCTCCTCTTTTGTGGGTATGCGCCGTTTTCGCGCCTTTTCTCTGCCCTGGATGCAGCGGGATCTGACTGGTTTAGGGGTGGAGGATCTGATTTATTATTGCGGTACCGCTCCCATCAATCCGGTGATTGGCGAGGTGATGCAGCATCTCGGTCTGCGGGTCTTCTATCCCAGTCCCAAGGATGATCTGGCGGTCACAAAAGCGCTTGTTGCGGGCAATGGCTTGACCTGTGGGGTGATTGACGACATCAGCATGATCTCCTGGACGCCGGAACAGACTCGCGCCGAGGTAGAGCGACTTTGTCATATTGGGATGCCGGGAGAACATTTTCTGCTGGGCACCGCAGTGATGCCGATGGCGGTGCCGGAAGCCAATATCCAAGCCTACATGGAGGCAGCCTTTACCTTTGGGAGCTATCGATGAAAGCTCTGCCGGAAATAGTGGCTCCTGCGTCGGCAGAAAAGAGCTGTACTCATGCCGTGCCCATGATCAGTTGCGGCATCCTGGCGCGTGAGATCAATTTTTTGATTGCAAAAAATGGTTGGCCGGTCAAGCCTCATTATCTGGATTCAACGCTGCACAACCATTTGGCGCAGCTTTCCGGTCGCTTGCAACGCAAGTTGGTGGAACAGGAGTTGGCTGGAGATCGTTGTCTGGTGGTATATGGTTCCTGTCATCCACGCATGGAGGGAATGCTGGCAGATTATCAGGCGATTCGCACAGCCAGTCAAAATTGTATTTCCATGCTGTTGGGACAGGATCTGTTCATGAGCGAGTTGGAACAGGGGAGTTATTTTTTATTGGAGGAGTGGGCAGCGCGTTGGCGTGAAATTTTTCTGCAAATTTTTGGTCCAAAACAGGAGGTGGTGCAAGAGATTTTCCAGAGTTGTCATCGGCGCCTGGTGGCGGTTTATACTCCCTGTTCAGATGATTTTCTGCCTGCTGCGCAAGCAGCAGCAGATTATGTGGGACTGCCTTTGCTGCGTTTGGATGTCTCCTTGGAACATCTGGAACAACTATTGGCCGAGACGTTGATCAACTGGGCGCAAGACGGATCAAGATAATATGCAACTCTTGTTGGCAGAATTGGAATCGATGCGCAAACGGCTGCAACATTTGGCGGAAGAAAAATCCCATTTGCAGTTGGTGATCCGTCTGATTGAACAGTTGGAGCCGCATCCGAGCCTGGATAAGCTGGTGCACTCGATCCTCACTTCGGTGGTGGATACCATCGGTGGTACCGAAATGACGCTCTATTATTGGCTGGAAGAGGAGCTGCACTGCAGCTCTTTTACCGGAGAGGATCAGATTGTCAACGAGATTGCCGATCCTTTGGCGGCGGCGGTGGTCGCGCAACGCAGATTTTTGGAACAGCCCAGTTTTGATTCCGCAAACAGTGTGTTGAAAGAGAGCTCAATCACTGATTTGTGGAATTGGGCCTTTCCGCTCTTGCTGGGCCAGGAGTTGATTGGGGTGATCAAAATCGACAACCTGCAACTGCGGGGCTCTTCGTTGCAGGCCAGTTTGCCGATTTTTTTTAATCATGTGGCTTTGCTGTTGGGAAACACGATCCGCGATCATATTCGCCAGAAGGCACAGGAGGCGTTGCGCCAGCGTACCGAGGAGTTGCACCAGGCCATGGAATCTGCGGAGGCGGCCAACCGGGCGAAGAGTGAATTTTTGGCCAACATGAGCCATGAGATTCGCACGCCGATGAATGCCATTTTGGGCATGGCCGATCTGCTCTGGGAGAGTGGTTTGCAGGAGGAGCAGCGTCGGTATGTGCAGACATTTCGTTCCGCTGGGGAAAATCTGCTGGGTGTGATCAATGATATTTTGGATCTGTCGCGTATTGAGTCAGGTCATTTGGAGCTGGAACGTTTGCCGGTCAATCTGGTGCATGAGATGGAGATTGCCTGTGCCATTGTCGCACAAAAGGCCAAGGAAAAATCGTTGCGCTTGCAATATAATATCGCTCCGCAACTGCGTGGGTTTCGCATGGGAGATCCGGTGCGGTTGCGGCAGATATTTCTGAATTTGTTGAGCAATGCCATAAAATTTACCCAGCAGGGAGGAGTGACATTTCGGGCTTTGCCGGTGCTGGCAGAGGATGCGCTTGTGGCAGAGGATCGGGTGTTGTTCCAGGTGGAGGATAGTGGCATTGGTATTGATCCTGGCAGTTTGGCTTTGATTTTTGAAAGTTTTTCCCAGGCGGATACCTCTATTACCCGGCGTTTTGGGGGGACCGGATTGGGTTTGGCGATTGTCAAACGCCTGGTGCACTGCATGCAGGGTGAGATAGCGGTGGAGAGTCGTTTAGGGGTGGGGACGCTGTTTTCCTTTGTTTTGTTGTTGCCGCGCACCCAGGGACCGGTAGTGGCGCTCAACACGCCCGATCCCATGCTTCCTCCGCCCACACCGCATCCTGCTGTGGCAGATGCCGGAGTGACGCCGCATCTGCGTATTCTGTTGGTGGAGGATACCGAGGAGAATCGATTGTTGGTGCAAGCCTATTTGCGTGCCTTGCCCTGGGAGCTGGGCATTGCCGAAAATGGGGCCGAGGCGTTGCAGATGATGCGCAGTCAGCCTTGGGAATTGGTATTGATGGATATACAGATGCCGGTTATGGATGGCTATCAAGCTACGCGCAATTGGCGGCAGTGGGAAAAGGAGCAGGGTTTGCCGCATTTGCCGATAGTAGCTCTAACTGCGCATGCTTTGCTTGAGGATGAGCAGCGCTGTCGTCAGGCAGGATGCGATGCCTATCTGGTCAAACCGATCAAAAAACGCACCTTGTTGGAGAGCATTCTCAGCTATGCTCTGCCCCCACCTTTGCCTGTACAATGATGCCAAGTTGTCTGGTGGTGGGAGAGGTGATATAACTTTTTTCAAATATATTCTATCTTTATCTTTGTTCTTATCGCAACACATCCTCTCTTTCACAGAAATCGATGGAGAATATTTATTCTCGCTTCATGCAATCCGCATGTTGCGCAGAGTTGTTGCCGAGGATAAATGCTCCAAAAGTGTTTGCCAAATCATGAGTCACTGCGTTGTCTCGCATTTTTATCAGGGCAATCGCATTTGCCAATTTCTTCACTGTTGCCACAAGCGAAACTGTGCATGTCGGGCGTCCGCCCTCCCAAAGAGTACCCCTGCGGGGCACAAATCTGTGCGGCGTGCGCGAATGCTACGCATTCGCTTTTGTGAAACGCCGCACATTTTCAGCAGGGCTTTGCCCAGCACCCACCAGGAGGAGATAATCTCCTCCTGGACCTCCATAATAATTTTCTGGTTTTCAAATGCGCTTGCCCTGCATTTTTATACTTGTTGCATACCCCACTGATTGTATTACAATCAGTAATCGGAAGACAAACCTTTCCATTTGTTCTATGATGAGACTATTATTTGCATGCTTTATGCGAGGAAATGTTGTCCAACTAAGGAGACCAATTATGCGCAAACATTGGCTGATGGGACTGTTTTGTGTTTTGACATTTGTTGTCTCGCCGGCTTATGCCCGCACCCCGGTGCCGGTTGTCAACTATGATGGTTTATTTGTTGCAACAGCAAGTGGTACACTGCCAAGTATTGAACAAATTAAAAGTGCTATTTTGGCGGGAGCTGCGCGAGCAGGTTGGAGTTCGGTCTTGCAGGGGGATAACACAATAATATCTACATTAGTTGTGAGAAACAAGCACACAGTTGTCGTGCAAATCCCCTTTTCGCCGACCCAGTATTCGATAAAATATTACAATAGTATAAATATGAAGGCGGTGGATAAAAATGGTCAGATGGTTATTCATCCTTTTTACAACACCTGGGTGGATGCCTTAAGAAACGCTATTCATCTAGAATTACAAAAATATTGACCGATCCGAATCGGATTTGAATGCTGTCTGTACAGGGGTTGTTATATCGGATAGGGCGGAGCTGTCAATTTTACCATTGCTGTTATTGTATTGCTCATAATTGGTATTTTATTAGAATATATAGGAGGTTACGACAAATGCCTAAACCTGCCAAGATCTATCAACTGATCATCGCGTGTGTTGTGATGAATTTATTCAGTTCATGCAAAACCTTAACAACCACAGATCCCAATTTTGTTGCTATGGAGAAAACGCATCAGTTGCCCCGATCGATTGCCGATATTCCGAAGCTAGAGTTTGTCAAGGTGCCAGCGGGATGTTATGAAATGGGCGCTCCGGATGGTGAGAGACATGAACGACCCATTCATAAAGTTTGTGTGGATTCGTTTGCAATCGGAAAATTTGAGATAACCCAGGCGCAATGGAAAAAAGTCATGGGGTCGCAGCCGTTCTACTTCAATAATTGCGGAGGAGATTGTCCAGCAGAATCGGTTTCCTGGAATCACGTCCAGGAATTCCTATCTGTTCTTAATAAGATGGGAGAGGGTAAATTCAGATTGCCTACCGAGGCTGAGTGGGAATATGCATGCCGCAGTGGAGGCAAAAATGAGGCATATGGTGGGGGCAATGTTGACCAAGTTGCTTGGTATAAATCTTTTGGTAATCCGACACTGCATCCTGTAGGAGGCAAAACTCCTAATGATTTGGGAGTTTATGATATGAACGGCAATGTGTGGGAATGGGTCCAGGACTATTTTTCTCCCTATTCCAGTGCTTCTCAGAATAATCCTGTGGTCGATAAGCCAGTCAAAGAGACGGAGCGCGTATTACGTGGTGGTTCTTGGGATGGCAAAGCATTTTATGTGCGTTGTACCATCAGAAACAGGCAGCCTGTTGATCATCGCGATGCTCGTATTGGTTTTCGACTGGTTCGAGAAATCACACCCTCTATGAAGTGATATATGACTGTCCGGGGTGCACACCGCACTCCGGGATTTTACTAGCTCCGAGCAGTTTGTGGTTTTTCAAGCTGCTCGGACAAGAGATTGATGGGGTTGGCGGTTTTGTTGCGGTATGAGTGGTATCTCTGTATTGACAGTCTGAGTTGCCGCAGCACTCGTGCACACTCCAACATGGTTTTTGCGTCGGCAGACGCTGCTGAAAGCATCAATTAGTTTGTTTTCTATGCGCCTGCCCATGCTTGCGTTTTTGTACTGAATAAACGGCAAAATGGATACTCCTCTTTCCAATTATTGCTCAGGGTGGATGCCTTGTTAAACTCTATCAATGCCAATAAAAAGTGCCGACTATCCCTTTGGTCAATTTTCTTTTTGCTGAAAAGGCAGGAAACAAGAGTGCTTAGATTTTCTATTGTTAACAAGGTTGTGGTATTGTTGAGTATGCTTTTTTGCTGGCCAATCTTGGTTGCAGCAGAAGCAACCGACACAGCAAAACCCTTATGGGAAGTTGGTCTGGGCAGTGCCTATTTTTCGTTACCCCACTATCGGGGCAGTGCGCAACAGAGCAGTTATCTTCTCCCCTTTCCTTACTTGATCTATCGGGGTGAAACCATCAAAGCCGATGGTCGTTCGGTGCGTGGTATTCTGTTGGATCGGGAACGGTTTCACGCTGATCTGAGTTTTGATCTGACTCCGCAGACCCGTTCTTCCGATGATCCGTTACGTCAGGGGATGCCAGACCGGGATCCCCTGTTGGAAATCGGACCTTCACTGCAAGTGGATCTGCAGAAGGGGGGGGTTGCAGAGGGGGAAATGGTTTGGCAAGCGGTAGTTGCTTTGCGTCATGCCATAACTGTTCCAGATGTCGCCAGTCATGGTTGGCTTTTGTATCCCCATCTTAAAGGGGATTATCGTACAAACGAGGGGCTGCGTCTGAGTGGTATGGTTGGACCACTGTTTGCCACGCAAGAGTATCATAGCTATTACTATGATGTAGAAGCTGCACAGGCAAGGGTTGGGCGTGCGGAATATCATGCTGATGGTGGATTCAGTGGCAATCGTTTGACAATGACTGCCAGTAAAAAGGTGGGATCCTGGTGGCTGGGAGCATTTGTCCGCTATGACGATTTGCATGGTGCTGTCATGGAAGATAGTCCTTTGTTGGCTCAAAAACAAAATGTTTCTGTTGGGATCGGTGCTGCCTGGGTGTTTGCCACCTCCAACGAAACCGTGTCAACACGTGAATGATAATCACCGTTTTCAGAGATATAGTCAGGGTATTTATCTCTATGCAGCCCCCTGTTTTGACCTGGCAATTGCCCAATGGCATGATCCAGAAACCCGTCATCGTTTGACATCCTGGCAAACACCTTCCGATCTTTGTCTGCCACAACCGCAATCCATGGCAGTGCGTGCCTTGGCGCGTTGGCTATTGCACCATAAATGGGGTTATCCCGCAGAAGAGTGGCTGATTGAACGGCGCAGTTCCGGTGAACCCTTTCTCAACAGAGAAGGGGGGCTGCCAGTGCCACATCTCTCTTTCTCACACCGTGGGGCATGGGTTGGTTGTGCAGTATCTCTGCAAGGCACAATTGGTTTTGATCTGGAACTGCCTAGAAAAAACTATTCCTCATTGACAGGGTCAGAACATTTTTTGTCGGCAGCAGAGCAGCAATGGATTGCCAAGGAGGGAGAGCCTGCCTTTCTCGCTTTTTGGACTCTGCGCGAGTCTTTTGCCAAGTGTCAAGGAGAGGGGTTATCCCTGGCCCTGGCGCCTGTTCCAAGGGAGTTGCTGGCTGCCAGAAATCATCAAGTTACTTTTGTGTGGCAGCATAAGCATTGGTTTTGTCAACAGGGTCGGTGGCAAGAACTGTTTTGGGCGGTCACGATGAGTAATACACGCGACGCCTCTCTTCCCATATAATCATCGTCTCTTCATCTGTTTGTCTGCAGGTGTACAGTCAGTGTACTGACTAGCTGCTGGAAGGGTTTTTAATAATTAAAGATGTGTTGATGCCACCGAAGGCAAAGTTGTTTGACATCAGATGGTTGACGGAAAAATTTCGTGCTTGACCGATGATATAATCCAGACCTGCGCAGCGGCTATCCACGTGATCCAGATTCAGGTTGGGACAGAACCATCCTTCACGCATCATTTCGATGCCAAGCCATGCTTCAATGGCCCCGCAGGCACCCAAAGTGTGGCCAAAATAGCCTTTCAGAGCATGAAAGGGCACTCTGTCGGCAAAGATATGGGAGGTGGCTTGTGATTCAACAATGTCACCAAATTCAGTAGCGGTACCGTGTCCATTGATGCAATCAATGACCTCCGGTTGCAGTTGTGCATCCTGAAGCGCCAGACGCATCACCTCTTCAACAGTACGCAACTGTGGTTGGGTAATATGGTTGCCGTCGGCGTTGGTGGCAAAGCCGACGATTTCAGCAAAAATGGTCGCCCCACGTGTTTCAGCGCGATTCCACTCTTCGAGGATCAAGGCGGCGGCACCTTCGCCAATGACCAAACCATCCCGATCACGATCAAACGGTCGTGGGTTGTGGTGCGGTTGGTCGTTGCGGACCGAAGTTGCATAAAGTGTATCAAAAACGGCTGCTTCAGTAACATCTAATTCATCGGCACCACCGGCAACCATCACCTCAGCCTTGCCAAAACGAATCGCTTCTGCAGCATAGCCGATTGCCTGACTGCCCGAGGTGCAAGCACTGGAAGTGGTGATAATTCTCCCATTGATTCCAAAAAAAATGCCGATGTTGACCGCAGCCGTGTGGCTCATCATCTGAATATAGCTGGTCGCATTCAGCGTGCGCGAACTGCCAGTTGTCATCAGTTCGGCAAAAGCGGTGACAGGGCCGGGACTGCCAAAAGAGGATCCAAAGGCAATGCCACAGCGTCCACTGTTCAATATAGGGTCTTCAAGCAGGTTGGCCTGTTTAAGTGCCTTTTCCGTTGCCCGGACGGCCATGCGGGCTACGGGTCCCATGGTGCGGCACTTTTTGCGGTCAAATTTATCGCCCCAGTTTTCTGCCAAAGGAGCTGCGAGTCGAGTATTGATACTGGTGTAACGATCCCAATCGTGCATGGTACGGATACCGTTATTGCCTGCATCCATGTGCGCACGAATTGTGGGCCAATCGTGTCCGAGAGGTGTCAATCCGGCCATCCCTACTACTGCTACTCTACGATTCATATCAGGCCCCCATTGACGGAAAGCACTTGTCTGGTAATGTATCCGGCTTCCTCGGAACATAAAAAAGCAACGGCAGCAGCAACCTCTTCAGCAGTTCCGACTCGTTGCATAGGAATCATATTCAGGACATTTTGCAAAGAGAGATGGTTGGTCATGGCGGTGGCAATGATGCCTGGGGCAACGCAGTTCACTGTTATACCCCGTTTGGCCACTTCCAGAGCCAGTGCTTTCATCATGCCGATAATGCCTGCTTTGGCCGCACTGTAATTGGTTTGCCCACGTGTGCCAATGATTCCGGATACCGATGAGATGGCGACAATACGTCCACCCCGGCGTGCCGCAATCATATCCATCATGATAGGTCGTAAGACATTATATGCCCCGCCCAGATTGGTTTGGATCACCCCATCCCACTCTTCATCCAGCATGGCGGGAAAGGCGTTGTCACGGATGATTCCCCCGTTGAGGACCACTCCCCAGTATGGACCATGGGTTGCGCAATCATTTTCCAAAACCTCTTTGCATTCTTTGCGTTCTTGCTGATTGAAACGCAAAAGTCGGCCTGCAGCACCTGATTGTTGGACGGCATCCAACGTAGCCAAGCCACCAGCTTCATCCTGATGATAGTGAATAACAAGAGTATATCCCTCTCGTGCCAAGCGTATGGCAATTGCTTGGCCGATGCCTTTGCTGGCTCCGGTGACCAGGATCTGTTTATTCATGTTTGTCTGCCAATAGTGCCATAAACGCCTCATTGGAATGGGGACGCATTAAACTCAGTTGTGCTTGAGCCAGCAGTTGCCCAGCACAGGAAAGAGTACAAAAGAAGACCCCCAACTCCTCTCCAAACAGAATGGATTCCACGGTTGATTCGATCAGGCCCGCCGCCGGGAGATAAGCACAGTGCGCAACAAAATTGCGTACCGAAAGCAATAAACCGGCCCGGATAGTGCTGCCCTTATGTTTGTCATGCCAACCCACAAAAGCACCACAAGTTTGGGCCATGATTTCTACGCCAATATGGCTGGCCACTCCCTGCTCAGAATAAAAGGGAAATGTTGGTTGCATCAGGGTTTGTCCGATCAAACGTTGTGCATCAACATAAAGTATTTGATCGAGCAAGACCATGGGTGGTGCGTGCGGTAAGAGCTCTGCGGCGTTGATTGGCAGGGTTAGGTTCATGGCAAGCCTCCCAGTAGTAGAGCGCAATTGGAACCACCAAAGGCAAAGGAGTGGCTGACCATGGTTTTGACTGACCTGCCGGAGAGGGAATCACCTGCTATTACCCAAGGCAGCACAGGCAGAGCAGGGTCTGCCTCGCCATCCCAAAGATGTGCAGGCAGAAGTGCCTGTGGATTCCACTGCGGATGCAGAGTCAACCAGAGCAGGGCTGTTTCAACTGCACCGGCAGCTCCCAGGGTATGTCCGGTCAACGCCTTAGTGGAACTGCATGGGACTGTGCCGTACAGACGATGAAAGAGTGTACTTTCCATGGCATCGTTGAGTTTGGTGGCTGTTCCGTGCAAATTGACATAATCGATTGCGGAGGCAGTGAGGTTGGCTTCTTGCAGTGCTTGCTTTACTGCGAGAGCGGCCCCTTGTCCACTGGGATCGGGGGCGCTGACATGATAGGCATCAGAACTTTCACCTATCCCCAACAAGGCAATCGGAGCAGGTTCTCGACTGAGTAGAAAGAGTGCTCCTCCTTCACCGATATGGATTCCCTGTCGATTGCGACTAAAAGGGTTGCAAGGTGGAGAGGGGGTGACTGATTCCAGGGACTGGAAACCGGCTGCAGTAAACCGGCACAGGGTATCGACGCCACCAACCAAAACCGCATCGCATACACGGGATTTGAGTAGGCGTCTGGCAGAGGCAAACACCTTGGCGCTGGAAGAGCATGCGGTGGTTACGACATAGGCGGGAGCGTGCAGATCGAGTGCCTGGGACAGAAAGAGTGCTGGTGATCCCGGTTCCTGTTGCGGATAGGCAAAACGATCTGGCCAGATGCCTTGTTGTCGAAAATGGATAATAGCCTCTTCAGCCTCTTTCATGCCGGAAGTGCTGCTGCCCAGTACCACGCCGATGCGATTGGCTCCGTAACGGCTGATGGCATGCTCTACCTCTGGTTGTATCTGCTGCAGCAACTGCCAGAGCACTTGGTTATTGCGGCTGTTCCACTGCTGCCAGGATTCTGGAAATGTGGGAAGGGGGGATAGGATAGCCCCATGTGTGGTTTGCTGAGAATGCAGTTCAGCCCATTGGATGTTGGAATGCAACAATCTGTGAACGGTTTCACTTTTATTGCGCCCCAGAGTGCTCATGATGCCGAGAGCATGCAAAAAAACGGGGAAATGATCAGTTGGCAATTTCCAAGGCAATTTCATAATTCAGAGCATGATGGTGTAGATGAATAGTTCCACTCCAGGGATCTTTTTGATACTGAACCGTGATCAACTCATGATCGGCCGTGGAGAGAATACGCAATTTGTTGTTCTCCGTCAAAGTGCCGCCACGCAAGTTTTGGACAAGCGTGGGTAGGGGGGCATGAACCAACATGATCTGGGCAAGAATGGTGTTGCTGCGTACTTCGGGTGGCAGCCAATCAGCCCGTTCCTCCTGAATGGTTTTTCCATCCCAATGGATTGTCAACATCCGACGACCAAGAGGATCTAGAAGAACCAAAAGCAGTTGCTGAGGTGAAATTTTTAATTGTCCCTCCAGAGCATATTTTTTTCCCTGCCAGCTCAAAACAATTCGTTGGGCAGACTCAATCTCCTGGACAAATGCCTCTGGGGGTGGCAATTGAAGAGAGATTCCCTGGCCAATGGGTACGGCATCTCCGCTGTTGTGGGCAATGATCGGGACAAGGAGCATGAACAGTATCATAATAATATTAGGCATGATTATTTTTGTTTCTCATGGCCCAAGGGGCAAGAAGCATGGAGAGGGAGATACCGATCATCACAGTCAGACCGAACTCGCGCACAGCCGGAGTTTGACTGAAAGCCAGCAGACCAAAGGAAAAGAGAGATGTCAAAGCTGTCAACCAGATACCAGTCAACATGGGCAGGTCAGGGGAGGACTCTTCAGCGCAAAATATGGCATAATCGACACCAATGGCAAAGAGCAGGACCAGGGCAATGGCAGTAAAAAAACCAAAAGGGACCTGCAGAAGAGCCAGCAGGAAAGGGGTCAGCAGGGTTGCACAGAGAGCAGGCAGAAGAGTGGTAATGCCATTTTTCCAGCCATAGCGCCATACCAATAGTAAGTAGGTGAACAGCACAGAGAGAGCCAACAACAGCAATGCGCGATAGCGGTAGCGTTCGAGCAGGGTGGAAAGGTCGGCAGCCGGGTCAACATAATGGGCGCCGGTTATTCCTTCGGCAACTTGAGTCATTTGTGTGCTATCCTGAACACTAATGGGAAACAGAGCCTGCTTTTTGGCATCAGTAAAAAGCGGCCAAGCCAAAATACCGCTGTTTTCAGGGGTAAGAAAATCCTCCCTGCCAGATTGTGTGCTAAGGGAGAGGCCGGTGATCTCCTCTATGATCGGTAATCCTGTGCCATACAGGGCAGTGATGAGCTGTTTATTTTCCTGCTGTCGATGTGTCGAGGGGGTGAAACGGGCAAGCGACAACCAATCCTGGATTATGCCGCGAGTGCGCAGTTCTTGCAGTCTATCTCCCAGTTGTTCTTGCACACGCAGCAACTGCTCCTGATCATTGTTCTGTAACCAAAAAAATTGGTTAATATCTGCCATTCCGGTCAGTTTCTGTATCTGTTTTTGTTCCTCTTGCAGGTGAGGGGAGAGCTGCTGGTAGCGACGAATGTTGTCATTTATTTCAAAATGCAAAGCGCCCCCTAACGACAGCAGCACAAGAGTGCAGGCAAACAGTGTACGTTGACGCGCATGAGCCGGTTGCCACAGCCACATGAGCAGCGCTTGCATATGTAGCAGTATGGGGGATGGTGTACGGCAGGAGAGGGTGTCCAGGTGCGGAAACCACAGCACCACAGTCAACCAGGAGGTTAGCAGACCGGCAACCGAAATAGCTGCACCCTGTTGCAAACCAGGAAAGGGAGCCATGGCCAGACAAAAATAGCCCATAAAAGTGGTCAGCATGCCATAAAATATACCATGGATAACACTTTTGAGTCGCCATGCGGGGGAGGATTGTGGCGAAAAGGCTTGGCAAAAATAGATCAGGCAATAATCAACGGCTACTCCGATCAGGGTACTGCCAAACAAGAGCGCAGCAGTATGAATGCGTTCAAAAAGCAACAGAGAGACTACCAAACCGCACATAAGGCCATTGAGGATAGCCAAGATGGTCAACCCCAATGGTCGCACGGCACGAAAAATAAAAATGATCAGTAAGATAGTCAGCAGCAAACCCAGGGTGCCGATGGTCGAAGATTCGTTCATGGCACGGCTGGCAGCAGCTTGAGCGTAGAATATTGCGGATAAACGCAACAGGGTAACTGGCTCTTTGTTAATGGTTTCCCAAACCTGCATGAACTGATTTTGAAACTGGATGGAGAAAGGCGAATCGCTCAATTGCGCATTAATCATAAACCAGTGTTTTTGTTCAGCATAGGTATGCAGCCAGCCGTTTCTGGGCATCAGTTTGGGGGCAGGATTGGGCAGTTGCAGAAGAAAACTGCTGAAGAGAGTGAAAGGATCTTTAAGCAAGAGCTGCGAATCCAGGATGGCCGAAGGGTTATAGAGTTGTCCGACAGCCCGTTGAATCAATTTATTCTCCTGGTGTTGCAATAACATTTGCCGCTCTTGTTCTCCCAGCAACCCTTGTCGGTAAGGAAAAAATGTTTTTGCCAACTCAATTGCTTTACTAGACCAGTTATCGGCAGTAGGTTTTAACATACCATTCTCTTGCAAACGGCTTTGTAGCTTTTTGGCTGCCTGCAGTGCCTGCTCTTCCTCCGGGTGCCCAACCATCACAGTAAAACGAGAACCCAGTTCGTTTATCAGCAGTGCTCTCCCTTTTTGAAGCTGCGGATCTTGTTCTTCGCTGGGAAGAAGATAGAGAAGATCTGAATCAAGGGGCAGTCCACTGACCATACGCCAGGTGCCATAGCCCCAAACCAAAAGCATGAGCGCCAGCCATAACCAGGCTGCCTGCACATGCCAGCGGGAAGCAATCATGGATCTGCTCCTGCTAGCAGAGCGATTTCCTCCGCTGTAGGAGCGTTTTGAGTCAGCCTTTGCTCCAAAAAATGAATTATATCGCGGTCGCCGTTTTCTTTGACAATCTCCACCGATTCAACCCAATTTTGTCCCTCTCTCTGCACAATAATTTTTTGCAGCGGCCAGGAGATGCCGATATCGGGACGTTTGCGTAGTTCGATGCGTTGATTTTCTTGATGGATGTGAAAAAATTGGCTTAACCCCTCCTCGTTGCCAGTCAGTGCTTGTTCAAAAAGCTGCCGCAATGTATGCAGAAAGGGGATCTGTTGGGAAGCGATGCTCAGGATTTTATCGTTGTTTGCATAGTGGTTTATGCCGCTGCTGCTGATGGCAACAATGGAGGAAAAAGGCTGTTCTGTTTTCCATAGCAGACCTTTTCCAGGTATCAACAGCAATGATCCCTCGGAATGGAGTGGTTTGTTAAACCCTTGCAGATGACGGTTCATGGTGAAACGGCACCTAAGGCTCTCCCCCTCTTTGATCATCGGTGCGGCCAGAGAGCAGTCAGGAAAGATAAGGTTAAAGGTCAGAAGAATGAGAAAACAGAGACGCATCATGTGAGGACCTGTTGCACTTTTTGCAGAAAAATGGCGGGGGAGACCAATTGCATCTCTTTGCTGTTGGCATCTACGGCTACTTGGGTGGTACGGGCACGAGTGATCACCTGTTCGGTGTGTGGGTCCACTATCAGGTAATCGATGCGGGCGCGGTTTTCATATTCCACCAGGGTGGCGGTGATGCGCATCTCTTGTTGGAATTGCAATGGGCGAACATATTTTAACTGCATTTCGACGATAGGCCACAGATAGCCTGATTCTGCCATTTGCTGATAATTATAACCGATATGATCCAGGAGGGCACAGCGGGCCTCCTCCAAATATCGGGCATAATGGCCGTGCCACACCATACCCATCGGGTCAAGATCATAGAATTGTGCTTTCAGTTGGATGGCAACGGAAATCATGGTACTCCTTTATTGGTTGGCCAAAAATCATAAAAATTTCCCCATTGTTTGGGTGCCAGGAGACACTCTTGAGCCAATCGTGCTGCATAACGATACACATGCTGATCGATGCTGTTCTGGCGGAGTTTACGGGGCAAAACAATGCGTTCGGCAAAAGGTTCAATAAGCAGACGCCAAACACTTTTTTCTCGGCGACAAAAGAGCAGGTAGACTGGACACTCCATCAGACTGGCCAACAACCAGGGGCCTTGCGGAAAGGGGGCTGGCACGCCCAGAAAGGGGGCCCAGGTCACATGCTGGGAGCTGTCAAAAAGTGGGGTACGATCTCCGGCAATCGCCAGCCACTCTCCCTTTTCGATACGTTGGCGTAAGGCGATGGCCATACTGACAGAGAGTTCGCTCACCTGAATGCTATTGGCTCTGGCGGCGGGGTGGAGTTGCGCAAGCAATTGGTTAAAACGTACTGCATGTTTGGTGTGGATCAACAGGGTCAGTCGATTCTGCAGTTGTGGGGGAAGAAAGGCACTGGCTAGTTCCACATTGCCATGATGTGAAACAACCAATATGCCTCCAGTACTG
Source organism: Candidatus Magnetaquicoccus inordinatus (assembly GCF_004217665.1). Lineage (GTDB taxonomy): Bacteria > Pseudomonadota > Magnetococcia > Magnetococcales > Magnetaquicoccaceae > Magnetaquicoccus > Magnetaquicoccus inordinatus. The sequence goes on from NZ_RXIU01000014.1 coordinate 26,113, forward strand.
CTTTCGGTCAGTCTCTGCAGAGCCTCGGGATTATCCACCTGTACGGATTGGGGAGATATTTTTCCTCCCCAGGCCAAAAAGAGATCGATCATCCGTCTGCTGAATTCAAAATAATGGGCCAAGCTCTGCCACAATCTTGGCGGGTGTTTTTTTCCGGAATATGTGGCCACTTTGCCTAAATAATCCTGAGAGGCGCGGCGTTGTCTGCTGCCTGTCAGGAAAAAATAGCTGACTATTGGAGAAAGCAGCAGCAAACTGCCGGTGCGGCCAAACAGTTTGAGGAGGGTGAGGGCGATGCGCATTCCCAACAGGGCGCCACGTTCTTGCAATTGCGGCCATGGTACAGATTGTTCAGTGTTGTGAGACAGGGGAGGTGGTCGATGTGCCAGAATGGTGGGTAAGCGGCGGAGCAAGGTGAGCATAAGACGGGTGTGCATGCGGGAGATGGCCAGATTATCCCGCCACATGCGAAAATTGGAGTGATTATCAGGAGGGTAATGTACGGCAACCGGAACCATCAAGGGAGGAACCCCTTGCCAGAAGAGTCGGACAAATATTTCAGTATCAAAATCCATGCGTTGGCCTGGAGTCACCTGTGCAAGCAGAGTGGTCACTGCGGCTAATGGATAGACGCGCAAACCACACATGCTGTCGCTGATGCGCAGAGAGAGGGTTTCTATAAATACCCACAGATGGGTAATCCAGCGACCAAGGCGACGCCCCAGAGGGATAGAATCGTCGTAAACCGGATTTCCAGAGACAAGGGCATGGGGATGCTGTTGCGCAGAGTGCAGAAGGGTGGCGATGGCGTGCAGATCATGTTGTCCATCGGCATCCACCTGCAACAGGTGGCTGTATCCTGCCTGATGGGCCATGCGGAAGCCATGGCAGAGTGCAGCTCCTTTGCCCTGGTTGATCGGAAATCGAAAAAGAGTCACCTGAGGATAATCTGCAACCAGTTGTTCTATAGCCTTTCGCGCTGGTTCATGGCTGCCATCGTCAATAATCCAGATCGGCAGCTCAAGGGAAAGAAGGTGCTCTATGATTTTTGGTAGGGCAGCACTATGGTTAAAGGTTGGAATCAGTGCCAGTGCTCGAAAGGATGAAGGTTGGCTCATGATTTGCCGTGCACTTGTCCACTTGACGCGAGTTGTGTGCCATTGATGTATGAAAAGTGAAGAGTTTGTTTCTCTTCATCCCAGTTCATGGAGAGTGTCAACATGGCTCCGGGCTGGATGGCGGCATGAAATTTTGCCTGCAAGTTTTGGCATGACAAGTTAGGAATGGTAAATTGTGTGCGGGCCATCGTGATAACCCAATCAATCTGCACTACCCCGGGAAGAATTGGTAATTCCGGGAAATGTCCTTGAAACCAGAAAAGATTTTTTGGAACGCGCAGTGTGAGCAGACGTTGGTGGTCTGCGCCACTCACAGCAAGAAGATCGGGCAATCGAGGCAGATCATTCATGGATTATATCCTGTGCATTTAAAAACAGAGCCTGTAATGCCTGAGCAGTTGTTTTTCCCAGCGCATTATTGGGCATGGTACGCACAAAACGCCAGCGTTTTGGCTGCGCGGCTGCTGGCAGGTAGGCCAACATCTGTTGGCGAAGCTGACGAGAAAAGCGAAAGGTGCCATTTGTATGCAGCGAGGCCCAGCCATTGGAGGATGGCACGACCACGGCGCCAAGGATAAGGCCATTTTTTCCAGACAGTACAACAGGTTTTGCCTGCACAATATCCGGCAATTGTTGCAGTGCCTGTTCCACCTCCTGCAGGCTGACGCGCTGGGCATTGATTTTGATGATCTGATCGCGTCGTCCCAACAAGGTGAAGCTGCCGTCGGCGTGAAAAGAGACCTGATCATCCGTGGTGATCCAGTGTGGACTAATAAAGGGGGAGAGCAGTTGCAGTTGCTCTTCTGGTCCGCTGCGCACAGATAAGCCAGGCAAAGGGTGCCAGGATGGGATTGTATTCTGGTTTTGCCAACTGCGGGTGGCGATGGCTCCGGTTTCGGTGCTGCCATAGATTTCATTGGGCAAGATGCCCAAAACATGCTGACAATGGCTGATGGCATGTTCTGGCAATGGTGCGCCAGCGACAAAGAGTTGCCGTGGTTTTATGGAGTCTTGCCAAGCTGGCAGGGCTTCCATACAGGCCAATTGTGCCGGGCTGGAGATGATCACGGCATCTGCCAAATTATGTTGCAGGAGATCTTCCCAGTAGGGAAAGATGTGGGTCTGAAAAGGGGATCCGCTTAAAAAAGGCCACAGGACAGCAAAGGTTAGTCCATAGAGATGGCCGGGAGGAACCATGGAAAAGCTATCCCTGGCTGTGCTGCGTTCGGGCCAAGTGTTCTGCAGGATAGTGATCTCCTCGACCAGTTGTGACCATTGCCGTTCGATAGGTTTGGGAGCTCCTGTAGAGCCGGAGGTATAAAAGAGCACTTGCCCTTGAACTGGCTGTGGGATGCACTCATCTCTTTTATCAACTGATGGGCCATAGTCAGGCAGATCTCTGCCAGGCAAGTTGGGATCGTGACTAAGGAGAAAATCATATTCATTTGCCAATTGCTGCAACAAGGCGGGAGAGGAGTGGGGTGGCAGGATTGCCGTTACTCTGCAGGCCAGCAGCGCCATTAAACCAACCAGCAAAGAGTAGGGTTCTGTTTCGACAAGGCAGACTCTCCGGCAGCCCGATTTTTGGATACGACGGGCGAGTTGTTGTATGTCATGAAAAAATTCATCTTCATGAACCTTGTACGAACCACGGTAGGCTATGCAGCGGCGCGCCATTTTGCCAGAATGGGGGAGAATGAGCGGGCGCCAGGGATGATTAGAGGAGAGCTGTGCTGTCATGATGTCTTTTCCAATAGGGACGCAGCAACCATTCGCCGACAAACAGAAGACCCATCAAGAGATAAGAGATCAATCCATTGTAGAGGGTCCAAAGCTGTAAATCGCTATGCAAGGCATCATAGACAGTTCCAGCAGAGGCCAAGGTATTGAGCAGTAAAAAGCAGACCCAGACAAGGGTGACTTTATATAAGTAACTTTGTGCTTCGGCAGGAACAGGCTGGCGGAGTGTGGCAAAGCGCTCCACCATGGAGGGAGGTGAAAAGAGGGTATAGAAAAAGGCAAGAGTGAAGGATAAACCCATCAGGGTAGGATAGAGAAGCATGGCAAGATCAGCCTGCCAGAAAAGTGAGAGTGCTTGCAGGGCAGCGCTAGCCAGGAGGGCGGCAAGCAGAGGCAACATACTTTTTAGGCGCCGCATACCAAGAAATCGACCGATGGTGATACACAAAGCCAGTACGGCCCAGGTTTGGGCAGGGATGTATTGCAGACCGAAATAGACAACGAAGGGATAGAAAGTGCCAGCAATAAACAGGGTAGCTGTCCAAAATTGTTTCAGATGTGCATTAGGCCACATTGCCCGACTCTTGCAAGAGTTCCCAGGTGACCTGTACCACATCCTGTACGGTGCTGACACTTTTGAACGATTCCGGTTTGAAACGTCGCCCGGTCAGCTTTTGCAGTTTGACCACCAGATCGACCGCATCGATACTGTCCAGATCGAGATCTTCGTAGAGTCGGCTTTCCAGGGTAATGTGTTCGCGGGGGATTTCAAACAGTTCCTGCAAAAAGTCTTGTAATTGAACAAAAATTTCATCTTTGGTCATGGCGAATCACTCTTTATTGAGAGAATAAAAGTGGCCAAATTTTTCACTGTTGCAAAATGATTACGAATTTCTGACGTTTCTGCATTGATGGTGATGCCATATTTTTTGCGCAGTGCCACGCCCAATTCCAGGGCATCGATTGAGTCAAAGCCACAACCGGAAGAGTCAAATAATAACATCTCATCTCCAATGTCCGCAGGCGAAACATCCTCTAGCTTGAGAGAGATAACAATTAGTTCTTTGATTTCGTTGAGTAATTCATTCATGAGTATCTGGAATGTCAAATGATGAAGCCACCTTTGCAGTGAGGGCGCGAATGGCCAGGGAGCGTACTGGTTGTAGAGAATAAGATTCGGTATGCAAAAATTCACCGATTTTAATCTCAAATACAGGAGGACGCAGGGGAATGCTATACCAAGAGGTTTCTTTGGTCAAGGTAATGGGATCACAAGTAACATCAATAAGTTGTACTGGGGATCCGGATTGTATTGCGATAGTGGCGAAGCCTCGTTTCAAGGCAACCGGTTGCGAGGGGGGGGTGCGGGTTCCTTGTGGAAAAATAATCAAATTATTACCAAGATGTAGTTGAGAGACACATTGTGTGACAACCTCCTCTGGTGCCAAGTCGTTGCGAATATAACCGGCTCCGGCAACCATCGGGTACAGAAAAGGGTTGCGCCACAATCTGCCTTTGACGATACATTGTACCTTTGGAATCAAAGAGATCAATATCACAATATCGAGCAGAGTAGGATGTGTGGCGACGATCACTGTTCCGCGCAAAGTGTGGAGATACTCTTTGTTCTCAACCTTGAGAGTGAGCAGGCGCAGCACCTGCAGCATGGCAATATAAAGGCGAAAGCTGTAATGGATCGCTGTTTGGAAGAATTGATTGCGTTGTTGGGTATTGCGCTGTACGATCATCAAGATAGGGTAGAGGATGATGGCGATGAATGGCCCTCCCAGCCCAAGAGCGGCAAAGGCAAACATGGTTCCCAAAAAACGCCATAGTCGGTTTATGTGTTGTTTCATGTTTGGTAGCGCCAGTTCCAGCACAAGCGTTCGCCAATGATCCAGAGGTTTTCTTCTTTATTTTCCAAAAAATGGATAAAACTCTCGGCAAGGGAGTGTGTGGCATGTGCCTCAGTACATTGTTGGCGAGGCATCCATTGCAGAGCGATGGCACGGCGGTCCGTTTGGGTTGCAGAAAGAAGAAAGGCGGCAGCAATGACAGGCTCCTCTGTTCTACCCACCGAGTCATAGGCAGGGGGCAGGGGGCTATCATAATAGACCAGGAGTATCTCTCTTTGCGGTTGTTCTTGCAGCAGTAAGGCTGCTTCCAGCAGAGCACAGCCAAAGGTGTCACAACCGGCTGCAAGAGCAAGATGTCCGTTGGTGTTATGGGTGACGATAGAGAGCAAACCGCACAGGGCGTGGTGTACTGAAAGACTGAAATCTGCGGGTGAAAGCTCATTTTCCGCAGCCAGCATATTCAGCATGTTGTAGGTGCGTTCAAAGTCACCGTGACGCGAGGCAAAGAGATAATAGGGTGTGTTACTGTTTTTCTGTACCATATCCCAGGCCAATGCCAGGCTATCACGTCCAAGGGATGTCATGCGCCGTCGCAGCGAGAGGGGCACAGCTTGCTCTGACTGACTCCGCCAAGCAGGGTGCCAGGATTGCCAATGGGAAAGGTAAAATGCAATCTGGTTCATGGAGAGTGGACCACCATTTCATTGGTTAACTCTTGTCGAAGAGGCAGCCTGTATCAGTAGTGTTGTAGTTGCCATGACTACTGCTTCTGCCCGGTATTGATGATAATAGTAACAACAATTTCCAACAAACGTCAACAGCTTCGCCCCCATTGTCAGGGCAATCGCATTTGAAAATCAGAAAATTGTTATGGAGGTCCAGGAGGAGATTATCTCCTCCTGGTGGGTGCAGGGCAAAGCCCTGCTGAAAATGTG
>NZ_RXIU01000140.1 GCF_004217665.1 Candidatus Magnetaquicoccus inordinatus
CCACCTCCTGTACAACTGGTGACCATTCCTTGCCGCTGTCCCTCTGGTGTCGGCAAATGTACCAAATTGGGCTCCGAAAAAACCTGCTCTCTTTTTGGTGCTCCGGCCTATCTGCTCACCCCCAAAAAAGAGCGGGTGGAATTAATCGCTGTACCACTCTATCCGGGCAGCTCCCTGACCGAAGAGCAACTCGAACATGCCCTAAAAATTCGCAATAAATTTGTAAAATCCCTCAACCTCTGGGAAGAGGTGTTTAACCCTTTTCATCTGGTGGTCGATGCAACCCATCGTGGCATGCAGTTTTGGGTAAAATCCTGGTTTGGTTAAGGGTGACAGCCCCCGCAGCAACGCTTCTGCCGTTTTTTGGGTCACAGTTTGCTGGTCATCATCCTGCTGCTCTGTTTGTGTGCCCTCTGCCAACAACAACGCTTCTGCTGTGCTGGATCCTGGTTTTGCCAACGCCCATTAGTCCTTATTGAAGATTATACCTTGCAAATTAGGTAAAAATCGCCATACTGCATGGCGCTTGGGAAATAGTTACTTGCAATTAAGGCAAAAACAGAAAATAATCAACTATACTTGAATGGGTAGAGAAGGTTGTCTCTTTCATGCGTAGGCTTGCCGATTCAAGTTGCACAATAAAGATACCAACCCTCCAAGGAGCGTTATGTCTTTTCTCCTCGCAGAAAGTGCTATGCAGAATACCTTGCAGGTGATTCCCCTGCATTTTGCGCTCGCACAACAGACTGATTATATTTACTTTGTCTATGGGCTGGCCTTTCTGATTATGGGTGTGGTCTGTTGGGTCATGCCTGCAGAAAAGGCACATCCCTTTTCCTGGCGTATCTTGAGCATATTTGGTTTGACCCATGGTTTGGGGGAGTGGCTGGAGTTGTTGGATATGGCTCTCTCCGGCTCGCCGATTGTGCGCACCATTTGTACGATTCTCTACACTCTCTCCTTTTTGGCGTTGGCAGAATTTGCTCTGCGGACGATGTTGCTGCAACGGCAGCGCCATTATCGGCCAGGGGGGTCGCTGCTCTTGTTGCTTGTTTCAGCAGGAGTCAGTGCAAGCATGAATGGGTCATATTTCATGGAAATAATCCGCTATATGATCAATCTGCCCTCCTGCTTGGCAATTGCCTGGCTTTTTTGGCATGCAGAGCAAATGGTGGAAGCGCGACAACATTTTTGGTTGCGTTGGGCGGCCCTTTCTATCGCTGGATATGGCATTGCCGGTGGCTTGATCGTCAAGAAAGCCCCCTTTTGGCCGGCATCGGTACTGAATACCGATTGGTTTTTAAGCTGGAGCGGCATGCCGATCCAAGTTTTGCGTGCGGCAATTGCGATCTCTTTATCGGTGTTTTTCTGGCGGGTGGCCACCAGTCGCGCTACCCTGAGCGGTTTGTTGCGTAAACAACAGCAATATGCACGTATTTTTTCCTACGGTTTTCTCATCCTTCTTACCGCCGGCTGGTTTTTGACCCAGGCCTTGGGCTCCATTTCCCAGGGTGATCACAATCGGGAACTGCGTGTGAGTCTGGATGCTTTGACCAATCGCCTGCATCGTGAACTGTTGACGATCAACAGCAGTGTGGTTGCTCTGGCCAGCATGAACCAGTTGTTGATCAACGCCCTGCCGATCTCTGCGCAAGAGCAAGAGGAGGTGGACTATTATTTGGACCAAATGGCGGGTCGCGTCAAAGGGGTCACCTATATCATGGATCCGCAAGGAACGGTGGTTGCGGCCTCCAATCGCAACAGTTCTGGATCCTTTTTGGGCAAAAATTATCAATTTCGTCCCTATTTTCAGGAGGCTTTGGCTGGCAGTGCCGGTCACTATTTTGCGTTTGGCGTGACCAGCAAAGAGGCTGGCTATTATGCCAGTTATCCCCTCTATCATCGCTATCGGGCAGAGATTATCGGTGTCGTGGTGATTAAAAAAGCGCTGGATGCGGAGACAATCGGTTTGCAGGATAGCGGCAATCTCTTTTTTTTCAACGAGCAGGGGGTGGCTCTGTTGAATGAACAAAAAGGTTTCATGCCGCGTCTTTTGTGGCCCATATCGCCAGCACTATTGGACGAATTGCAACAGAGCAAACAGTTTGGTGATCTTGCCCAAGCTCCCCCATTGTTGGACAGGGAGTTGAGCAACGAAATGCAGTTTGCCGTCAAGTGGCAAGGGCAAACCCATAAATTTCGTACTGGTCGCCTTCCGGTGACCGAAGATGGCTGGTCGCTGCTGTTGTTGCAGAGCGAAGCTCCATTGGATATTCATCGCATGCTGGGCATTCTCATCACCCTGTTGGTGGGGGTGTTGATGATCTTCTATTATTTGGTGCTCTACCGCGAGACCAAAGCCATGGAAGAGCGTTCCGATCTGCAGAGGGTCAGTCAGGAGCGCCATGAAATGGCTCTTACGGGAGGCAATCTGGGTTTCTGGGATGTGGATCTGGTCAGTGGTCTAACAATAGTCAACGAGCGCTACAAAGAGATTTTTGGACTACCTGCAGATTGCGCAGTCAATCGGGAGTATTGGTTTGAACATATTCATCCCGATGACCGGGAGCGGGTCAAGGAGATTGGCAGTGACTATCGCGCCGGTTTGCGCCCGGTCTATGAGGTGGAATATCGCATTGCACTGCCCGATGGCTCTTTGAAATGGGTAATTTCTCGAGGGGCGTTGGTGCGCAGCGATGATCCACGGCAGGCACAGCGCATGGTCGGCACCATTCTGGATATTACCGAACGCAAAGAGTCAGAAATTGCCTTGCAGGAGGCCAAAGAGGCTGCTGAAGTAGCGACCCGCGCCAAGAGCGCCTTTTTGGCCAATATGAGCCATGAAATCCGCACTCCGATGAATGCCATCATTGGTTTGAGCCATCTCTGTTTGCAGACCCGTTTGGACAGCAAGCAGTTTGATTATATCAACAAGGTCTACAACAGTGCCAAAGGGTTGCTGGGAATTATCAATGACATTCTCGATTTTTCCAAGATCGAAGCGGGAAAAATGACTGTAGAGTGTATTGAATTTTCCTTGGAGGATGTGTTGGGCCGGGTGACTTCGATTATTCAGCTCAAGGCCCAGGAGAAGGGTTTGGAGTTGATGTTGGATATAGCGGTGGATGCGCCACCACGCCTGCAGGGAGATCCGTTGCGTTTGGGGCAGATATTGACCAACCTGGCCACCAATGCCATCAAGTTTACCGGCCAGGGTGAGGTGGCTATTGTGGTCGCTGTGGTAGAAGAGAGTGAGCAGACGGTATTGCTGCAGTTTACAGTGCGTGATACCGGTATTGGTATGACCCCGGAGCAGTTGGCCAATCTGTTTCAGGAGTTCAGTCAGGCGGATGTCTCCACTACCCGCAAATATGGTGGCACCGGGTTGGGTTTGACCATTTCCAAGCGTTTGGTGGAGATGATGGGCGGCAAGATTCATGTCGAGAGTACGCCGGGCAGTGGCAGTCGTTTTATTTTTACCGCCCGTTTTGGTATAGCGCAGCGGCAGAGCAAAGAGCCTTTGGGGATTGATCTGAATCTGAGCAGCTTGAAGGTGTTGGTGGTGGATGACAGCGTCAATGCCCGTTTGGTGATGTGTTCCTATTTGCGCAACATGGTGGCTTCAGTACAGGAGGCCAGCCAAGGCAAGGAGGCATTAACCCTGTTGCAAGAGGCCGATCAGGCCAAAGAGCCTTTTACCTTGGTCATGGCCGATCTGAAAATGGTGGGCATGGATGGCATCGAATTGGCTCGGCAGATTCGACAACTGCATTTGGCGCTTGAACCACGGATTATTTTGGTCACATCCTATGGCAAAGAGCCGGCCATTCAAGAGGCGATAGAGCAACATTTGTTGGATAATTTTCTGGCCAAACCGGTCAGTCCCAGCATGTTGTTAGAGGCGGTGCAGGAGGTGTTTCATCAACGGGTGGATCGCAAACGGCTCCCCCTGCATGCGGTAGAGGAGGATCTGAAAAAACGGATTGCCGGGGCACATCTGCTTTTGGCAGAGGATAATGAGATCAATCAGCAGGTGGCTACCGAGCTGTTGCAGTTGGCTGGGGTCACGGTTACGATTGCCGGCAATGGTCAGCAGGCAATCGATTTGGCAGAGGCCAATGAGTTTGATGCCATCTTGATGGATCTGCAGATGCCGGTGCTGGATGGTCTGCAGGCAACCCGGAAAATTCGCCAACAGGGTGGAGAGATGGCACAAATTCCCATTATCGCCATGACTGCCAATGCCATGGTAGGTGATCGGGAGTTGTGTTTGCAGTCCGGAATGAATGATCATATTGCCAAACCGATTGATCCTTCCAATTTATATGCGACCTTGGCGCGCTGGGTGGTACCAGATCCAGAGCGGCAACAGCGGGCGTTGCAACAACTGCAACAGCAACAGCACGGAGCGGCAGCGGCAGCAGTAGCGGAGGCAGTGGTAGAACCACCTTCGTTATTGCCACCCCTGCCCGGTTTGGATACGGCAGCGGGATTGCGTTATATGCACGGCAATGCCGAGCTGTACCAAGATGTCTTGAAGAGTTTTCGCAGCAAACAGCGGGAGAGCGCCCAGCAGATGCGACAACAACTGCAGGCGGGAGATTATGCCACCTTGGAGCGCACAGCCCATACGCTCAAAGGAATGTCCGCGACAATTGGTGCGGCAGAGTTGAGCAAATCTGCTTATGCCGTGGAGCAGTCAGCCAGGGAAAAGGGTGGCAACCCGGAGGCCATTTTGCAGTTATTGCTGGAGGTGGAGCAGAAGGTCGAGCAGTTGCTTGCGGTAATTGATCAGGCTTTTCCGATTGAGGAGCCGTTGTCTGAGGCAGCGTTGCCAGCCGAAACGGCTGCAGAGGGTGGTGCCGACGCAGGTTTTGGCGAGGAGGAGCGTCAGAAGGTGCAGCCATTGTTGCAGAAGGCATGGCAGCAGTTACAACAATTTGATACCGATGCCGCAGCAGTGTTGCAAGAGATGGCGGCACTGTTAGGTGCAGCGCATCGTCAGGAGGTGCAACAGATGTTGGAGGCGTTGAAAGGGTATGATTTTGATGGCTGTCAGGAGCTGTTGCGTCAATGGGCGGAGAGAGCAGCTCTCTCTGTGGAGAGCGAATGATGAAACAGGATTCTAACGAGCGGTTGCCTTTGATTTTGGCGGTGGATGATCTTCCTGACAATATCAATATCTTGAAAAGTGTGTTGGGCAGTGGTTATGCGTTGCGTCCGGCCATCAGTGGCAAGGCGGCACTGCGTGCGGTGCTGGTGGAGCCGTTGCCCGATTTGATTTTGTTGGATGTGATGATGCCGGAAATGGATGGTTACACGGTGTGTCGCCAGCTCAAGGAGGATGTGCGCACCTGTGATATACCGGTGATCTTTGTGACCGGTCGCTCGCAGGAGTCGGATGAGATTCAGGGTTTGGAGTTGGGGGCGGTAGACTATATCACCAAACCCTTTGCGCCAGCGATTGTATTGGCGCGGGTGCGGACCCATTTGGCGTTGCGGGCGGCGCAGCGCAAATTGGATGAACACAATCATCGTTTGCTGGAAGAGCGCAAGGTGATTGAAAGCATTGTCTTGAAGATGCGCACGGCAGATCCTTTTGACCAGGAGGCGGTGCAGAATCTGGTGGCGCCTGTAGAGGTGACGGCGGGGGATATGCAGTTTTCCACCCGCACCAGCGATGGTCGGCAGTTGGTCTTATTGGGCGATTTTACGGGACATGGGTTGACAGCGGCGGTAGGGGGACCGCTGGTGAGTTATATTTTTCATCGACTGGCCAGGCAGGGGAGCAGTGGACAGGAGATCCTGGCGGAGATCAACAGTCAATTGAAGATGCGTCTGCCGACAGGGATGTTTTTTGCATTGATTTTATTGGAGATTTCTCACGATCGTCGGCAGGCCTTATTATGGAATGCCGCTTTGCCGCCAGCGATTTGCATACGGGATTCGACGATTATTGCCCGTTATGCTTCGGGTCTGCTGGCCATGGGGGTTTTGCAGAGCCAAGATCTGCAGGGGGGGGCTATGCAGCTCACTTTGCAGGCCGGGGATCGGCTCTATTTTTTTACCGATGGCATTGTTGAAGCGCACAATGCGCAGGGAGAGTTGTTTGGTTTGGCAAGATTGGAAACATTTTTGCAACAGTTGGCGCAAGGGGAGCGTCAACTGGCCGATTTGACCGATGTGCTGGAAGAGTATACGGGTTGTCGCGAAAATGATGATGATGTCACCCTGATGGAGATTTGCATCTAACACCTTGCTTGGACAGCTCTTTCCGCGCATTCAGCAGAGGGAATGCCAGCCGGGTTGTCAATCCTGAGGAGCGATAACGATGAGTTCTTTGCCGGCGGAAACAGCAAACACACAATCGGCTGGTCCCGAGTTGATGGCACTTTTTGCCCAGGTGTTGCCCTATTCGCGGCTGTTTGTAGGCATTGCTGTTGAGGAGTATCTCTCCCTGCTGCATGGATGTGTGGTCCGCGAGAGTAAAGCGGGCGAGGTATTGATAGCTCCAGGAGGGATCAATCGCAATGTGATGTTGATACTTTCTGGTTCATTGAGCATCCATTTAGGTCATTATCCTTCGGAGCCGGTGGGTTTGGTCAAGACGGGTGAGAGTGTGGGGGAGTTGTCGATTATTGGTCACTCTTTGACCAGTGCCTGGGTAGTCAGTGCCACCGACTGCAAGTTGTTGATTATTGATGAGGAGCGGGTATGGGCGTTGATTGATCAGGTGCCGGCCATTGCCAGAAATCTATTATTGATATTGGCTGGTTGGATCAACTCGGTCAACCGTCGAATTTTGGAGCAACGCGAACAGATTGATATGTTGCAGGAGGTGGCACGTATCGATGCGCTGACCGGATTGTTTAACCGGCGTTGGTTTGATGAGTCGTTGCACCGCTTTATGAGCGGGCGGCAGCAGCGGCCTGTGACTTTGATTTTATTGGATATTGACCATTTTAAGCGTTTTAATGATGCCTATGGTCATCCGGGAGGTGATCAGGCATTACGGGTTTTGGCGGATGTGTTGAAGGCCAGTGTACGTCCGGATGATGTGGCCGCTCGCTATGGCGGCGAGGAGTTTGCGATTATTTTGCCAGAGACCAGTTTATCGGCGGCTGTAGTGGTAGCGGAACGGATTCGTCACACCATCATGCACCAGCCAATTCGCGCTGCCGATGGTCAATTATTGCCCTCGATCACCCTCTCCTTTGGGGTAGCGGAAAGTGAGCACTCTCTTACCCCGGAACAGTTGACCGAACGCGCCGATGCCAAGCTGTATCAGGCCAAAAATGAGGGTCGTAATCGGGTGTGTAGTTGAGAGATTGGCAAGGATAGCGACTCTGACTGGGCTGATTGCCAGAACAACTGTCTATTCGCGCGTTAACAAAAATGCTTTGCTGTTTAGTGTTCACTTTACAACAATTATATGTTGCAGTTACTATCGACTGATTTCCAGGGTGGTGGCTTATTTTATTCCTCTGTTTGCGTTTGCTTGTTGTTTATGGTCTGCTAAACAGGCTTTCTGAGGCGTGATTGTTATTGAGTGCTGTGGTTTACGCACAAGTTTTTGCAAAGAATAATTCTGCCAGTGGATCAGGAATATCAATGAATCTTCTAGAGTTGCGAGAAAAAATTTTGCAATTGCCAAGAGATGAGGTGGCCCGTCACGCTCGTATTGAGGAGCATCGTCTGCAAGAGATTGAAGCGGATGAAGAGACGATAACGCTCTCCGAATTGGAAGGGTTGGCCATGGTCTACGGCATTAATGCCGATCTGTTGGCTGAAAATAATATTAGTAATGCTTTGAGTCCAGTGTTGCTGGCGCGAGAAAATGGGTATAAAGATTTCTTATCGTCAGAAAAGTTGGCAATCTTGCGAGCCTCCCGCACTATTGATGATCTGACTCAGCTCATCAAGATTGTTCGAGGTGATGTTGCAATGGCAAAAGAGAGTTCTGTCGTAGAGTGGCGATGGAATAAAAGCAGCATTAAGGCTTGGGAGCAGGGAAGAGATATAGCCAAATTATTGAGGAATGAACTCTCTTTAGGGAACAAGCCGATTGATTCTTCTCAATTATATCGTGAGATTGCGCAGAAATTTCCTTGGCTCTCCGTATTATATGCAGATTTGGGAGAGGGAGGGCCGAGTGGATTGGCATTTTCCCGTAACAGGCAACAACCAACAATTGTTCTCAATGTGAAAGGAAAAAATAAATCGCCAGCAGTGCTTAGGGTAAGTTTTCTCCACGAATTATACCATATTCTTATGGATAAGCAGAAGGGTCAGCCTTTGGCCGCTTTTTCAAAATATAATGAGTTGCGCGAGGAGATGGAACAGCGCGCCAACTCTTTTGCGATACGTTTTATTTGTCCAGAACTGGTCGTGCGCAGGATGAAAAATTCCAGAAATGGGATTCAGAATAATGCAATTTTGATTATGAATGAGTATGGGTTGCCTTATGAAGCAGTGCGACTCTACTTCAAAAATTTGCAAATAGGCGCATTGCCTCAATCCATTCCTGAAGAGATAAAAGAGTATTGCAGTCAAGATCGCTGGAGCCCCTGTTTGCCAGAGCGGATTGGCAATTTTCCCATTCCTGACACACCCTATGAAAGGCGCACATCTCTTGCAGATCTGGCGGTGCGTGCCTACAAAGATAATAAAATACAGAGAGATAAACTGGCATATTTTCTTGGTGTGGCTCCTGCAGCAGATTTGGAAGCTTGTGTGGATTTTGTTCTGTCCCAGGAAACACGGTAACAAGAATTTGTGCAATAAATAGCGGGTTTTACTCTGCCAGCCGAAGGAAAAGCTGCGCCTACTGCCAGTATGCAAATTTTGCCAAGGCCATGGGTGGGTAAAATATAAGCAAAATCTCCTGGTTGCTTTTGTTAAGCTGCTCAGACAGCAAGGGGCGCATTGTTGAATATTTTATTAGATGCAGACTCTTTTTTATGTTTGCGCAAGATTGGACTATTAGACATATTGTGTGATACGCATGCGATTCATTTGTATATTCTTGGCTATGTTGCTAGGCATGAATTATGTAATGTATGCAGCGATGTTACACGTTTACTTGGCAAGAGGTGTATGTCAAAACATGAAATATCAGTAAAGTCTTCGTTGTATAGAAAATATAAAAAATTTGCCGAAAGTTATGATAAAGGAGAGTCTGAATCTGTAGCCTGGGCGACGGAACATGCTGATTTGCATCTCTATTTTGTAAGTCAGGACCGCCTTGCCCGTAAATTGGCCAAGCAGGAAAATATTGATTGCGGTACAGTAGAAATGCTTGGTGCACAACTTGTTGCCAGTGGGATTATGGTAAAGGCACAAATTGATGCGGTGTTTGCACCATGTTATGCCAATCCAAATAATTGCGGCCACAATTGCCCATAATAAATAGTATTGTAACTATTCACCACCTTCTGCCAGAGTGTGGCAGGGGGTGGTGAATAGTGAATAGTTACCGCATTTTTAATAAGATTTTTCTTGAAGGGCTGCCTTGATGGTGGCAATCGGCAGAAGCAACGAGAGCGGCGTATCCAGCAACGGAAAAGCACCATCATAGCCCATGTACCAATG
>NZ_RXIU01000141.1 GCF_004217665.1 Candidatus Magnetaquicoccus inordinatus
AAAACTCCTCCCATGGAACATTGATAAAGCCATTTTGTCAATGAGCTGAGATACGCGGAGAATTCACCGCTTACGAAGCAGCGCCATAATATCCTGGAGAGCATGTTGCGGGGAATAGTGCACAAAGTGTCCACTCCACAAACGCCACCACTCTCCGTTCAAGAGATCCTGGCGCTGATAGCTAAGCCCCATGAGCAGCTCTTCTGGCAAAAAAGCCAATACAGCAACTGCGCTCCCAAACAGCAAGGTTGCCTTCATCCGTTATTGTCGGCGCAACCCCCTCCATCCCAGCCAGGCCAAGAGCAAAGAGATCCCGACCCCCAACCAGCCAGAGTCACCACTGCCCGCATAGCCGGGTTTATGTTCCACACGCACGCTGATATCCGTTTTAATACGCTCTCTGAATAACTCCAACTCTCTTGTCAACTGGGGGATTAAAGATTCCACAGCTTGGTTGAATCCTTCCAGTCTGGCTTTGCGGGCCTGCTCGCTAAATCCAACCAGAGGGGCACTACCTTTGATGCGACTTTCTCCAGGAGCACGGAATAAAAGCTTGCGGCTTGTCACATCAAACACGGAGGCATCGACCATGGTTTGAATATCGAATTGATCGCCATGGATGATGTAGGCTCCGATGATGCTCCAATAGAGGATCGACAGCAAATTGGGATCGTTGAATTGCACTTGATCATAAGAAACAAGCGCCACCACCTCTATATTGAGCAAGCGCGCAGCCTGTTCCAGATTGATAAAGCCACCTTTTGGACGCAAATATTGACTGGGAATAATGTCAATGGCGGCAATAAACTCATAGGAGGTAAAAAAGCTCCTGATTCGCTCCAGAAGAAGGTTTTTGTCCATCTCGGACAAAGCGGCACCCACACCAGGGACAAAGGCTATTCCCACCCGCACCGGAGGCCGCAAATGAGTCGTTGTTGGCTGCATCCGCGGCGCCTCCTTGGCATCGGGATACAGATATTCCACCACACTGCCCGTATATTTATAGCCGCTGTGTGGTGCCAATGATGCGCAACCGGCAAGAATAAAAAACAAAGAGATGATGAGATATTTTTTCATAGCTGTTGCTCTCATGTGCGCTTATTGCATAAGGTTGCCCAATCTCGTTGACACTAAGAGCATTCTCATCGCACAAAGGCGCCGAGACTCTGTGCATCCCTACTATGCCGATTATCCAACAACAATCAACTCTTTGCTAAACCAATGAATACACAAGCAAACTACACCACACCACCCTTTTATCAGCAGCATAAATCTGTCAGACCTCAATAATCGCCAACAACGGACAAAGATTTTGTCTTACGTTTTGCCATTCACAGCAGCATCGCTTCAGGAAAAAACCATATTTACTGCAGATGCCCATCCTCAGCCATCTCTGGATCGGTCAAACGACGATGCGGATGATCGACATGGCCTGCTTTTACCAAACAGCCATCCTTGTCATAGGTCACCTCTTGCAACTGCTTGCAGCCAATCAGCGAAACCACAATATCAAATGCCTGAATCAACGCATCCACCTCCTTGGTCAAATAGAGCGATGAATAGGGCATGGTGGCACAGGTCATCGAATAATCCGCCTTTTTTAATGCCAATTTGACATTGGCCCGCAAAAAGTTGGCCCAACGAAACTCAATAAAAAATGCCTTGGCCTGACTGCTCGGGAGATATTTTTCGCTGATATCCACCACATGCGTCTTCTCTTTCAAAGAGTCCTTGGTATAACAGCCACAATCACGCAACCAGCGCGACAAGGTCCGATAAGGATCGTTCAATATATCGCCAATCGATTTGGGCAATAAATAGGGGTTGAGCGGTCCCTCCCCTTTATCGTCATATAACCAAGTATAATGGTTTTCAATCATATCCCGCCAAAAATGGTCCCCATCCTTCTCCGACCAATCCTGCAATATATAGCCGTAGACATATTTATGACCATGGGGAATATCTGCTCGCCAGATGGCCGTGGAAAGATGGTGATGATCGGTGATAAACAGCTCCCGATTGGGCCCCAAAACCACTGGAACCAAACGACCCTCCTGACGCAAAAACTCATCCAAACGCTCATGCGCCATCTCTTTCTCTATCTGTCTCCGCTTGCAATCCACAGATACCAAACCAATGGAAAATTGCGTGGGACGTATCTTTTCCACAGGCAGCTCGAAAATGTCTCCTACCTCCAAATGCTGATGATGATTTTTTTTCATATCACCCTCTCCTCAATCAACTGCCGGTTATGGAAAACTTAATCGCCATTGTAACTATTCTGGTTCGTTCTGGCGCGCCAGCTCTACCCCCATGGGGATACTGTACGAATTGGCGCAAAAATGCGCGCCAATCCGCACAGCTTGCTTCCATTAGGCGCGATGCGCCGACGCAAAAAGCGCGTCGGCTTAGTGTGAAAATCGCGCCAAAAGCAAAAGATTAAAAGCAAGATCCCAGGGATTCCATCCCTGGACCCAGCCAGGGATGGAATCCCTGGACCCGCAGTTGTTTTGGGTGCTGAATAGTTACTCGCCATTTTGCTCAATCTGCAACAATTCCGCCCTTACTATACGTCAACAAAGCCATAAATCAACCTTCCATCACCATCTCCCACACCCCAAAATGGCGCGCACAGTGTTGCACACTCTCCATCGCCCCCTCAAAATCATAGAGAGCCACCTGCTGCTCCAACTGTACCAACCAGTGCATGGTCTCCGCCGATTGCGAAACCCCACGCAAGGCAGCCAACGTATGTTCCACCTCGGTATCAAACTGCGCCAACTGTTGCCGCACCTGTCGCAATAAATTGAGCCACTGTTGCCACTGCTCTCCACTCTCCATGGTCGCGGGCAACTGCTCATCGGAGCTGAGGTGGGCTGGCAAATGGCGATCCAACACAGTACACAGTTGCTGCAACGCCCCTGTCAACTCCTGCAACAGTGTCTGTACAACCTCTTCCGACCCCTCATTGCGCAGCACCTCTTCCAAACATACTGCCTTCTCCTGGAGCAGCATCGCTCCTACCGACGCGGCAACCCCCTTCAAAGTGTGCAGCATACGATCCGCCTCCTGGCGTTGACCTCTCTGCAACGCCTCGCGAATCGCCACTGCCGCACCTGCCTGATTGGCGCGAAATTTGGCCAACAGACTCAAATAGGCAGCGCGATTGCCATTCATGCGCTGCAATCCGGCCTGGCTGTCCAAACCATCGATCACCGGCAATATCGATTCTGTCTCTTCGGCAACCTCCTGTTTTTCTGTCTGTTCTGACAGTGGCAAAGGCTGGGGTGTGGCAGGACGAATCCAGCGTGCCAAGGTCAGATAGAGAGTGCCCGGATCCAACGGCTTGGCCAAATGGTCCTGCATTCCCGCCGCCAAACACTGTTCCCGATCACTGCTCAGCGCATTGGCTGTCATCGCCAAAATCGGCAAGGCACGCAATCGTGGCTCCTGGCGTATCTGCCGCGTGGCTGTCAAACCATCCATCACCGGCATCTGCACATCCATCAACACCCCATCTACCGCCTCTTTCAGGACATATTGCAACGCTTCCCGGCCATTGCGTGCTGTGACCACACGCATATTGGCCTGTTCCAACAGCTCTTGAGCCACCTGTTGGTTGATCTCATTATCCTCAGCCACCAGAATCACTGCCCCAGACAAACGGGCCATGGCTCCTGCAACCCCCCCTTCCGTTAATGATGCAGCCCGCCGGGGCAGATCATCGGCCTGGGGCACAGCCAACTTGACATCAAAAACAAAACGGCTGCCGACCGCCAGAGTACTCTCTACCTGTATAGATCCCTCCATCATCTCCACCAAACGGCGGGCAATGGTCAAGCCCAACCCGGTACCGCCAAATTTGCGCGTGATCGAACTGTCTGCCTGGGTAAAGGGTTGAAAAAGCTGGGCTACCTGCTCTGCACTCATGCCAATACCGCTATCCTCTACCATAAATTGCAAACGCACCAACTCTGCATCGCGTGCCAACAGAGCAACCCGAATGGCAACCTCGCCGTGTTCGGTAAATTTAATCGCATTGTTGGTCAGATTCAGCAAAATCTGCCCCAAACGTAATGGATCTCCCAACAGATCGGTCGGTATCGCCTCATCCAGCTCAATCAATAGCGGCAACTGCTTTTCCTGGGCCTTCAAAGCGGTCATCGACACCACATTTTCCAACACTTCTGCCAGTGTAAAAGGAATATGTTCCATATCCAGTCGCCCGGCTTCAATTTTGGAAAAATCGAGAATATCGTTGATGATGCGCAACAACGAGGTAGCCGCACTATGCACCTTGCGAATATAATTATGCTGGCGTGTGGTCAAAGCGGTCTGTAGACAGAGATAACTCAAACCAATAATGGCATTCATCGGCGTGCGAATTTCATGGCTCATATTGGCCAAAAAGTCACTCTTGGCCTGCGTGGCAGCCTCCGCCTCCTCTTTGGCCTGCAACAACCGCTGCTCCATCGCCTTCATGGCGGAAATATCGGTACGGATGGAGACAAATTTGAAGGGTTTGCCCTTGTTATTCAAAAAGGGCACTATGGTTGCCCGCACCCAATAATAGGATCCATCACGGGCCTGATTCTTGATCTCGCCATGCCATACCTGACCGTTCAGCAGATTCCCCCAGAGTTGCCGATAAAACTCTTCCGAATGCTCATCCGATTTGACCAGACGATGGTTGCAACCGATCAACTCTTCGCGACTGTAACCACTGATTGCCGCAAACTTGTCATTGACATAGGTAATATTACCCCGTACATCGGTCGTGGAAACAATGGCATGCTCATCCAGAGCCAGTTTTTGCAACTCCAATTCACGCAGGGCATCAGCCGCTGCTTTTTCTGACATGCGGTGGGAGACAATAAACAGGGTCACGATCCAGGCAGTAAAAAAGCTCAACAGGACCCCACAGACAAAAATGATCAAAGCGATGGGATGCTCTTTCAAGGCACGCAACGACCACTCGACATCCTCCACCTCGACAATCACCTTCCAACTGGGTGGCTGCTTGCCGAGACGCTCGCTGCCACTCTCTGCCCTCGCCAGGGTCAACTGTTGGAAGATGAAAGAGCCACGACTGGATTGAAACTCTCCGGAAGGACGGCTTTTCACATAGTTCCAGATAGATGGAAATTTACTGGCAAAGGTCACTGGCGGCAACTGCGGCAACAATCCCTCATCATTATCGTCAGGAGTAAAGATCAGATGTCCCTCCTGGTCGATCAGGTAGACCAGATTGCCATGATTAAGACCGCGAATAGTCTGCAACAGTGGGGCACCCAGATAGTGCAATATCACCATCCCGCGCCGCCGCCCCCACAGATCAAACAGAGGTGCCGCAAAACGCAAGATGGGTTTATGTGGTTCGACCACTTTCCCCTGCTCGCTGTGCAAGGTAAAACGGGAGACATAGCGCTCCTCTTCCGCGAGATGGCGGGTATGCGCAAACTCCTCCTGCTCCGCTTGCTGGCGCAACAGAAAAGAGGGAGCAACCGTGATACACCCCTCTTTGCCGCTGTAGACGCGAATAATCTCCTTTCCCTCCTCGTCCAAGAGACGAATTTGATCATAGACCCCCCGTTCCTGGGCCATAAATAAAAATTGTCTGGTCAAACGCTCTCGTGAGGCCACATCTCCCTTATTCAAAAATTCATTCAGATCCCCCCCACCGACAATCATGTTCAGATCAAAAAAGATGGCAGCAAAATCATTGGCCGCCGCTTTGACTACCCGATCCAACTCCAAAACGCGCTCATATTTTCGGGACAACCCTTCGGTGATATCGTTGGTATAGACCGCCACCCAGGAGATCAGAGTCAGAACCCCCAGGGCAATAGCCAAACTCTTGGCAAACACCGGGCGATGTTCGGCCTGCAACAGGCTGGAAAAGACAAAAAACAGCCCTTCTGACTCGCGCTGATTGCCATCCAGATAGAGGGCCAGCAAGGAAGAGCCCACCAGCACAAAAAAGAGAATGGCCAACCCCATCCCCAGCACCAGCGGATCCAGCAAGGTAGCAACTGTTCCACCTCCCGGTTGATCGGGAAAAAAGCTGGTTGCCTCCATGGCTATAAAGTGCATCCCGGAGATGGCCAAGGCCATGATCATGGGTGCCAGTTGCCGACCAAAGCCGCCATCAGGATCCAAGCCGATACGGCGCGCCAAACGGCGTGCATAGATTGCCAATATCGCCAACAGGATGGTGGTCAAAATGGCCAGCGTCAACAAAAGCGGATCAAACAACATCCGCGCTTCCAGACGCATCGCCATCATGCCCAAATAGTGCATCAAGGCAATACCAATACCGCCTACCAGCCCCCCCAAACCGATATAGCGGTTGTCCTGTCCGCCGCGACTGATCCAATGCAGCATCCAGCCTGCCGAAAAGATGGCCGGCAGTGCTGACAACACCGTCAAATTCAAGTCATACTGCACCAAAATCGGCAAGCGCAAGGCCAGCATGCCGACAAAGTGCATGGCAAACACCCCACAACCAAAAGCAGTCGCCCCAAAGATCAACCAAATGCGCTGCATCAGCGCACTCTCTTCCCGACGAATGGGACGAATCACCGCCAAACCGGAAAATGCCCCCAAATAGGCAGCCAACAAAGAGAGCAACACCAAAAAGGGATCATAACTTCCCACAAGTGCCGTTGTGCGATCCATGCCTGCTGGTAAAAATTGCACCATCATTTTAATTATCCCTTATCTCCCTCAAGTCAGGCACGGTAGATTTATTCACAAGCTCAGAGCAATCCGCTGTCTGAGCAAATGCTCACAGTGCTGCTGATTCCTCCCTTTATCGCCGGGCGATGCCATTGTGGCGCACTTTCCACCCAGGGAAAAGGATTTCTCCCTTTTGCTCTCCCGGGCACGGTCAATCAGCAAAAAAACGTTGTGTTTTTATCCCTCAATAAACAGAATTGCCCGCCATTCATCGCTGTAACTGTTCGACAGCAGAGGAGTCTCAGCAGCGCAATTTCTTCTCTTGGCTTGAATTCTGCTTGCAAGATTGGCGATATACTGCAACAATTTTGTGATTTTCTACTATCAACACCAGTCAAGGAGCTCTTCATGAGTGCGCTCAGCAAGGATAACCTGATCGGAGATTTTTGGGGTGGCCTCACCGCTGTTTTGGTGGCACTCCCCTCAGCCATCGCCTATGGCTTGGCTGGCTATGTGGCCCTGGGCCCAGAATATGTTGGATTTGCTGCCATGACCGGCGTGATTGGTACAGTGGCTCTGGGTTTGGTCTCTCCGGCTTTGGGTGGCGCCCCCCGTCTGATTACCGCACCCTGCGCCCCGGCTGCCGCAGTGCTGGCCGCCATCATTACCGACATGTTGGCCGGTAAAGGTTTTTCTGGACCGCTTACACCCGATCGCATCTTGCTGCTCTTGACTGTCGTAGCCTTGCTCTCAGGATTCCTGCAGTTTCTCTATGGAGCCTTGGGCGGTGGCAAATTGATCAAATATATCCCCTTCCCTGTGGTTTCGGGATACCTGAGCGGCGTCGGCACCATCATCTTCGTCAGCCAGATCCCCAAACTGCTCGGCCTGCCCAAAGGGACCAATCCCTGGGTCGGCGTGGTCACCCCCTCGCTCTGGCAATATACCGGCATCGCCGTTGGCATCACCACCATTATCGTCATGCTTATGGCACCGCGTATCACCAAAAAATTACCGGCGCCCATCCTGGGGCTGCTGGGGGGGATGACGGTCTATTTTTCCATTGGACTGCTCAAACCGGAGCTCTATGAATTAGCCGGCAACTCCCTGTTGATCGGTCCCATCAACCTTGACATGCAAACTCTGGCCAACAGCATGCACAGCCGCTGGGACTCTATCAGCCAAATTCAGTTTGCCGATCTGGCTGTGCTCATCGTCCCTGCCCTGACCCTCTCCATCCTGCTCTCTATCGATACCTTGAAAACCTGCGTAGTCATGGATGCCTTGACCCGCAGCCGCCATCGCTCCAACCAAGAGTTGATCGCCCAAGGGGTCGGAAACTTTGTGGCCGCCCTCACCGGCGGCATGCCTGGTGCCGGCACCATGGGTGCCACACTGGTCAACCTCAACAGTGGTGCCAAAACACGTTTTTCCGGGGTTTTTGAAGGCATCGGCGCCTTGGCCGTCCTGCTCTTTCTCTCCCCGCTCATCAGTTGGGTACCCATCTCCGCCCTGGCCGGTATCCTGATTGTGGTCGCCTTCCGCATGTTTGACTGGCACAGCTTCCAGCTCTTGCGGCAAAAATCGACTCTGCTCGACTTTTTTGTCATCGCCTCTGTGATCTTTGTTGCCCTGCGCTTCAACCTGATTGCCGCCTCGGGAACCGGTATCGGTCTGGCCATGCTGCTCTTCCTGCGCGAACAGGTACGCAGCTCTGTGGTACGCCGTCTCGTGCAAGGCGACCATCTCTCTTCCAAACGCAATCGCCTTCCCGAAGAAAAAGAGATTCTTGCCACCCATGGTGTGCATACCACCGTCTGCGAAATTCAAGGAAATCTCTTCTTTGGCACCACCGATCAGCTTTTCACGCAATTGGAACCCGCCATTCGCAGTTGCCGCTATCTGATTCTGGATATGCGCCGGGTGCAATCGGTGGACTTTACCGCCGTGCATATGCTCGAACAGATCGAAGCCATGCTCAAAGATCGCGGGGCACATCTGATCTTTTGCGACCTGCCGGTCCATCTCTCCACTGGACAAGATTTGCGCACCTATTTTGCGCAAATGGGGCTGCTTCGTCCTGATGAACTGCAGCTCTTCCCCTCACTCGATGAGGCACTGGAGTGGGTCGAAGAGAAGATTCTCCAGGAAAACCACCTCCTCGATCTCAACGAAGAGGTGGCTCTCACTCTGGACCGGGTACCTCTGTTGCGTGGTTTTGACAATCAGGATGGTACTCTGGATCTGCTGCAAAGCATCGTTGAGGAGCGCCACTGCCAGCCTGGTGAAGCGGTCTTCCGCCAAGGTGATGAAGGCGATGAGCTCTATATCATCCGTCGTGGCTCGGTGCGCATTCTTTTGCCTTTGGGAGAAGAAAAATTTCGTGTGTTGGCCATCTTTGGACGGGGCCATTTTATTGGAGATATGGCCTTCCTGGATCGCGGCAAACGCTCTACCGATGCGGTTGCCGAACAGCCCACCGATATTTATATTCTCTCACGCAAACGCTTCGATGAGTTGACGCAAAGCCATCCGCAATTGGGCTTGAAAGTGTTTTTGCGTCTGGCCAAGGTACTCTCCTCCCGGCTGCGCTTCACCAACGCCGAGTTGTCGGCGATGCAAAACGCTTGATCACTCCATTGTCGTAACACCAAAAGCCCCCGGAAAGGGGGGCTTTTGGTTGATTGTCAGCGTTTTTTGTAACTATTCACCACCCAAAACTATTGCGGGTCCAGGGAGGGCACCTCCCTGGCCGGGTCCAGGGATGGAATCCCTGGGATTTTGCTTTTAATCTTTTGCCTTTGGCGCGCTTTTCAAACTAAGCCGACGCGCTCTTTGCGTCGGCTTAAGCGCCTAATGGA
>NZ_RXIU01000142.1 GCF_004217665.1 Candidatus Magnetaquicoccus inordinatus
TTAAAAGATTAAAAGATTAAAAGATTAAAAGATTAAAAGATTAAAAGATTAAAAGATTAAAAGCAAAATCCCAGGGACTTCGTCCCTGGACCCTACCAGGGGGATAATCCCCCTGGACCCGTAATAACTCATTTTTTAAACATAAAAAAAGCCGGGGATCCCCCAATCCCCGGCCGGTACTAGCCTCAAGCAGCCCTATGGCTCAATCGCGATGACTCTTCTTGGTCTTTTCTACGTGCTCCGCCAACTCCAAACTGAGCGTCTCTAATGCCTCGTTGACCGCAGCCACAACCGTGGGGGTCTCTTTGGTCACCGTCACAGTGGTTCCAGAAATGTGCACCACGGCAGTTACCTTGGCACGCTGCTCAATCTTACGGACACTACGCTCCACACTCAACCGAGCATGGGTAATCGGTCCAAACCGTTGATCCATGCTCGTCATGCGATTGCGAATCCGTTCACACAACTCATCGCCCAATTCCACTTGGCGACCTTCCAGCTTGATTTCCATATAAGGACCTCGCTTCAAACGTTATGAGGGACATCCACACTCAGCAAGCGGTTCCACCTGCTTCTCAGAGTGGTTATGATGCCTGACAGTTTCCTTCCCTGGTTAATTTACCCACCACAAATAAGCTGTGGCAGTCAATTCTGGATCCAAACTCCCCTGCCTTGCCTGGCTCCAGAGAATCGGATGGAAAAATTTGCCATCCGTACAGTACGGCACGCCTCATATACACTATACCTCCGTCGGTTACCAGGATTTACCGGCAAGCAGAGTAAGCAAAATTCCGGCAGTGACTATGGCGCTTAACAAGCCAGCCATGTTGGTGCCAATGGCATAGGCTAACATGGGGGCAGGTAACTCAATCGGTGGCACATTCTCCGCTCCCAACTTGCGTACCATGCGCGCCGCTAACGGAACCACAGCTATGCCAGCCGCACCCAATAAAGGATTGACAGCCCCCGCCGTTTGCCGATGCAACCATTTGCCCATGATAAATGCAGATGCACTTCCCACGCCAAAAGCAACAAGCGCAAAGAGAAAAAGAGTCAAGCTTTCCAAAGAAAAAAAACGCTCCGGAGTCAAACGACCGCCAATGGCTAAACCAAGCAACAAAGTCGCCAACGATAATAAGCCAGAATGGGCCGCAGGACTCAATCCAGTGGTGACCCGGCCAATCACTCCCGATTCGCGCATCAAATTGCCAAAAGCCAAAGGCGCCAATAAAGGAGCAATGGTCGGCAATAACAATAAACAGGTGACCATCAACATCACCGGAAAAAGAATGCGCTCCCAAGGAGAGACAGGACGCAACGCTCCCATCACCACTTGTCGCTCCTGTTCACTGGTAAGCAAAACAGCAAGCAAAGATTGCATGCTTGGTAACGCCAACACCGCCGCATGAATGGCAACTACCGCAATGCCAACCATCTCAGGCGCTAAACGGTCAGCAGCAAAAACCAGATTGGGTACATTCGCCCCCCCGGCAATACCAATAACCGCCGCCTGCAACAGGTTAAAAGAGATGCCTAAACTGTTGGCCAAGGTCAACGCCAACAAAAACGTGACAAAAATCCCCAACTGGGCAGCCGCACCGACAAAAAGCAACGATGGCATCGCGATCAATGGACCAAAATCAGCCAAAATTCCCACACCTAACAATACCAGCGCCGGTAGCATGCCATCACGAATGCCTACCTCATACAGGGTGTAAAGCATGCCACCCGGCTCCGCCAAAGTCGAACCGGGCATGTTGGCCAAAACAGCAGCAAAACCAAGAGAGAACAGAAAGATGGTCTCTACCCTCTGACGAATCGCCAACACCAGCAACAGGCTGCCCATGCCCACCATCATGATGGCACCCCAAGTGGCCTGAGCGATGCCGGTATTTTGCCAGAACAGGGAGAGGGATTCCATGAGGAGTGACCCGCATCAGGCCAGCAAAAAGAGCACATCACCAGTCTGTACAGTGTCCCCAACCTGTACCGGAATGGCAATAATGCGCCCAGCATGCGGAGCACGTATCTCAGTCTCCATTTTCATCGCCTCCATCAGCAGGACAACACGACCAGATTGCACAGTCTCATTGGGATGTGCCAGGATTTTGGTGATGGTACCAGTCAGCGGGGCAGGAATCTCCTCCACCTTGCTGCCCGTCTCTACAGTGGTGGTGCTCAACGGTGTGGCCGCAGTACGATGGTGGTGTGCCGGAGTCGGGGTGATCGTACCCTCCAAACCTACCTCCACATCGTAAACATGCCCGTTCACTACCACCCGATAGTGCTCACTGCCCGCCGGAGTCGGCGCCGGGGCGCTTTTTGCCGGAGAGGCTTTGCTGGCAGCAGGCGCTTCCGTCTGGGTTCCCGGTTTCGGCTCAAAAGCTTTGGGATTGTCGCGGTTTTCCAAAAATTTCATGCCAACCTGGGCAAACAAAGCATAGGTCAACACATCATCCACAACCGGATCCGCAAGCTGAATCGATTTGGCATTGGCACTGGCTTGCAACTCAGCAGTCAGTTTGTCCATCTCTGGAGGCAAAAGATCAGCAGGACGACAGGTGAGCGGCTTTTCACCCGGCTGCAACACGCGCATCTGCAACTCAGTGTTGACCGGGGCAGGAGTGGCACCATACTCCCCACGCAAGACTCCCTGGGTCTCCTTGGCAATAGTGCGATAACGCTCTCCCAGGACCACATTCAAGACCGCTTGCGTGCCCACAATCTGCGAGGTGGGAGTGACCAAAGGCAAATAGCCCAAATCTTTCCGTACCGAAGGAATCTCTGCCAAAACAGCATCCATTTTGTGCAGAACACCCTGCTCTTTGAGCTGGTTTTCCATGTTGGAAAGC
Organism: Candidatus Magnetaquicoccus inordinatus; assembly: GCF_004217665.1. GTDB lineage: Bacteria > Pseudomonadota > Magnetococcia > Magnetococcales > Magnetaquicoccaceae > Magnetaquicoccus > Magnetaquicoccus inordinatus. Next base: position 2,853 of record NZ_RXIU01000142.1, read on the forward strand.
ATGCCACCCGGTACCTGGGCCAGCAAAATGCGGGCGTCGACACCACGCAAGCCCCCTTCAAATGAAACATACTTTTTGCGCACATCCCGAAAATAGGCGGCAATATGTTCCAGCTTGTGGAGATCCAGGCCAGTATCGTGTGCAGTATCCTGGAAGGTGGCGACAATGGACTCGGTTGCTGAATGGCCGGTGGTCATACTCATGGAAGAGATGGCCGTATCCACCATATCCAAACCAGCATCAACTGCCTTGACGATGGCAGCAGTGGAAAGACCAGTGGTGGCATGACTGTGCAAGGCAATGGGCAGAGAGACTGTCTCCTTCAAACGGGCCACCAGTTCATAAGCAACCAATGGTTTGAGAAGACCTGCCATGTCCTTGATACACAAGGAGTGACACCCCATCTCTTCCAGACGTTTGCCCATGTCAATCCAGTAGGGAATATCGTGGACCGGACTGATGGTATAAGAGAGCGCCCCCTGGGCATGCTTGCCTACCTTCAAAGTGGCCCGGATGGCCGTCTCTAAGTTGCGCACATCATTCATGGCATCAAAAATGCGGAAAACATCGATGCCATTGACCGCCGCACGCTCGACAAATTTTTCTACCACATCATCTGCATAATGACGATAACCCAGAATATTTTGACCACGAAACAACATCTGCATGCGCGTATTGGGCATGGCCGCCTTGAGGCTGCGCAAACGCTCCCAGGGATCTTCACCCAGGAAACGGATGCAGGCATCAAAGGTGGCGCCTCCCCACATCTCCAACGACCAGTAACCGATTTGATCCAGTTGGGCAGCGATGGGCAACATATCATCGATGCGCATCCGGGTTGCGTGCAGCGACTGATGCGCGTCGCGCAACACCAGTTCGGTGATTCCCAAGGCTTTATTGGCCATAACGTCAAACTCCTCGCACAAGGTCAGGAAACGCTCCGAAAAGGAGGATGCCTGCAAGTGTGACAGTTAAGTGGATCCGTGGCGCGACCGGGTTCGGTACAGATGGATGGCAATGGCGATGGCTGCAATCCTCTCCTGTTCCAGAGCATCCTGTTCTGTGGCAGAGGGAGCGGTGACCGGTAGGCTGCTTCCTTGCCAGCGGGTGCACAGACGCGACAGTTGACCGAGCAGTCGGTACAACAAGGCGGTCCAGGCAAAGAGGAGAGCGATACCAACCAGCAGTAACTCCAGTCCGTGCATAGAAATTTCAGCTCCCTATCCAGCGGGTGAAGCGGTTAAGCGCCGCAGAGGTGGATCCTGTCCTAACCCAGACCGATCCACACCATGCTGCATCATACCACTTTTTGCAGATCATATTCCAGGATACCTACTGCCCCGGCAGCTTTTAGCTGTGGAATAAGTTGTCTGACCAGCTTGCGATCGACCACAGTTTCCACAGCCAACCAGGAGCTGTCGGTCAAGGGGCTGATGGTCGGCGCGTTCAAACTAGGCAGAAAAGGCAGTATTTTCTGGAGGTTGGCCGATGGAATGTTCATTTTCAAGATCACTTTATGACGGGCCGCCAGGGCTGCCGAAAGCAGCAGGGCGATCTGGTCGATTTTTTCTTTTTTCCAGGGATCAGAGTAGGCTTGGGGATTGGCAATCAGGCAGGTGCTGGTCTGCATCACCTCATCGATAATCCGCAAACCGTGGGCATGGATGGTGGAGCCGGTTTCGGTAATCTCCACAATAGCATCCACCAAACCTTCAACCGCTTTGGCTTCGGTGGCCCCCCAGGAGAAGATCACCTCGGCACTCACCCCATGCTGCAACAGATAGCTACGGGTGACATGCTCCAGTTCGGTGGCAACCCGTTTGCCTTGCAGATCGGCCAATGACTGGATGGGTGACTCTTTGCGCACTGCCAGTACCCAGCGGCAGGGTTTGTTGGAGCTTTTGGAATATTCCAAAAGGGTGATGGGGAGCACCTTCTCTTCACAGTCCCGTTCGCGGATCCAATCTTGACCGGTCAGACCCAGATCCAAAGTGCCATCCGCCACATAGAGGGCCATCTCCTGGGGACGTACCAGAGAGCAGGTCAGTTCGGGATCATCGATCACCGGAAAATAGTTGCGAGAAAAGGGGGTAATGTTCCAACCAGCCTGGGCAAACAGTTCAATGGTGGATTGTTCCAGGCTGCCTTTGGGAAGGCCCAATTTTAAGGAGTTGCTCATGCGAATCTCTTTCTGGAAAAAAATAAATCTTAATGATGAACGATGTGCACACACAGCGGCAACTGTGCAAAATGCTCCAGCAGCCGATCGGGATGGAGACTCTCCGGGGAGATGCCTCGGTTGTAGCCATGACCCATCCAGATCATCGGACAACCGGCAGCACGTGCGGCTTGCAGATCGGTCTGAGAATCACCGATCATCACCGCCTCCTGGGCGGGAATGTGCCATTGCGCCAGAGGAAACAGCAACGGTTCAGGGGCAGGTTTGCGTTGCGGCAGGCTGTCGCCGCCGACTACATAAGAGAAGAAGGAGCGCAGTTGCAACTGCTCCAGCATGGCCAGGGCCAGGGCTTCCGGTTTGTTGGTAACCACAGCCATGGGCACCCCCTGTTGCTGAAAATGCTGCAACATGCTGCTTGTCCCAGGATAGGGTCGGGAGTGGTCGGTCAGGTGCAGACGATAATAATCGAGAAACAGGGTTACCGCCTCTTCAAAGGAGGGATCCTGAAGAGGCGGTTTTGCCTCTTCTCCCCAAAAACCGCGTGCCAGCAGAGTCCTCGCCCCATCGCCCACCAGATGGCGCACCTGCTGCAGATCCAACAGAGGAAAACCCCGCTGTTGCAGCACATGATTCATGGCTGCGCACAGATCAGGTGCCGAATCCACCAGGGTGCCATCCAGATCAAAGAGCAGGGCTTGAACAGACAAGGGTGCAATCACGAGCTTTAATCCGCCAGATAACCGATATAGGGCAATTCACGATAGCGTTCAGCATAGTCGATACCATAGCCGACTACAAAGAGATCCGGGATGGTAAAACCGACAAAATCAGCACTGAATGGAGTTTGCCGACGACTGGGCTTGTCGAGCAGAACGCAGGAGTAGACGCGCAGGGCCCCTTTGAGACGCATATGTTCCATGGCAAAGGTCAGGGTGTTGCCGCTGTCCAGAATATCATCCAAAAGCAGGACATCCTGGTTTTCCACCAATTGTTGGCAATCCAGTTTGATCATGACCCGACCACTGCTGCGGGTATCGTTGCCATAGGAGGAGAGGACCATAAAATCGAGGTTGATCTCCGGAACATGGCGCGAAAGCTCACGCAGCAGATCGGCGGCAAAGACAAAGGCCCCTTTGAGCAGAGCGACAATAACCGTACCCGGTTGCAGATGGGGTGCAATTTCAGCAGCCAGAGCAGTGACGCGGGCGCGGATCTCCTGTTCACTGAGCAGGGGGGTAATGGGTGTACTCAAGGCTCACCTCGTTCCAGGAGAAAGACGGCAATGGGAGCCAAAAGGTTGGCAGTTGAGAGCGGGACCAACCATTTGGACAGGCTGGCTTGCAGCAGGCCGGTAGGTTGTCCCCCCTCTGCAGCCAGAGGAATTTGGCGCAGGATATGGATCGACATCTTTTTGCAGAGATCCTGGAAATCAAGAATCGTGCAGAGGTGGGTATTGGGGGTGTCATACCAGGTGGCCGGTAGCAGGCTGGTCCGGGGCATGCGGCCTTGCAATGCCAAATGGGCGCGAATTCGCCAATAACCGAAGTTGGGAAAAGAGACAATCCCCCGTTTGCCAACCCGCAGCATCTCCTGCAGGACAAATTCTGGGCGGCGGACCGCCTGCAGGGTTTGTGAGAGAATGACATAATCGAAGGAGTCATCCTGATGATCAGAGAGTCCCTGATCGATGTCGCCATGATAGACCGGCAGGCCGCGGGCAATACAGGCGTGGACCCCTTCATGGGAGATCTCCACGCCGAAGCCCTGGACCTGTTTGTGATGGAAAAGATATTCCAGCAGCAAACCATCGCCGCAGCCCAGATCCAGGACGCGCGATTTTTCATCCACCAGTTTGGCGATAACAGCCTGATCGATACGCAATCTAGACAATGCCATCCACTCCTTCGACAATTTCAGCGGGGGCCTCTGTGGTGCCAACACACTCCTGGTACAGGCGATTGAGAAAAGAAGCAAGCGATTGTTGATAGAGGGGTTGATAGAGCAAAAAGGCGTCATGGCCGTGTGGAGAGGGAAACTCCTCAAAGGTGACCCGTTTTGCGTGCCAGTTCAGGGTTTTGACAAGCTCTTTGGAGCGGGAGGTATCAAAGCGCCAATCGGTATCAAAGCTCATGATCAAAATACGTGCTGTCACCTTAGCCAACCGTTCCGCCGTAGTGCGCGGATCAGGGAAAGGATCAAAATAATCCATTGCTTTGGTAATGTACAGGTAGGTATTGGCATCAAATTTTTTCACAAACGAAGAGCCCTGGTAGTGCAGATAGCTTTCGACGGCAAAATCGTTTTCAAAACCGAAGGAAAAGCTCTCTCGATCCTGGAGACGACGGCCAAATTTATCATGCAGCCCCTTTTCCGAAAGATAGGTGATATGGGCCATCATGCGCGCCAAGGCCAACCCTTTGCGCGGACGCTCCTTGTCATAATAATTGCCGTTATTGAAGTGGGGATCGGCCATAATCGCCTGGCGGGCGACCGCATTGAAGGCAATATTTTGTGCCGACAGGCGAGGCGTGGAGGCGATGACGATGGCTGCCTCCAGGCTGTCGGGATAATCGAGGGCCCACTGCAGGGCAATCATTCCTCCCATGGAGCCACCGGCAACAGCAAGCAGGCGAGTGATGCCAAGATGATCGATCAAAGCCTTTTGCAGGCGGGCAATGTCGCCGATGGTGATCATGGGAAAGGTCAGACCATAGGGACGTTCACTGCCGGGATCAATACTGGAGGGCCCGGTAGTACCATCACAGCCACCCAGATTGTTGCTGCAGACGACAAAGAAACGGTTGGTATCGAAGGGTTTGCCAGGTCCGACATAGATATCCCACCACCCGGTGGTTTTGGGATCGTCCGGATTATGGCGACCGGCAGCATGGGCGGTGCCGGAGAGGGCATGGCAGAGCAGGATGGCATTATTGCGCTCGCTGTTGAGGGTGCCATAGGTTTCATAGGCTACCTGTACCGGGCCCAGGCTGGCACCACAATCGAGTGGCAAGCGTTTTTCGGAGGTAAAGAGTTCGACATATTGTGTTTGTACAACGCCGACCGATTGGCTCGATGGGCCGGAAGCGCTTTCCATGGGATCACCTGCAGGATACGGTTAAGGGCGATAAAGCGTGGCAATTGAGGAGTGGAACTCTCTTGCGACGGCACTCCGTCCGCCAAAAAAATGGTGCCAAAGTCGGCACTCTGTGCAACCGAAAATTGTGCCATTCTCTACTGACTATTTTTAGGGTTTATTCCTGGTCAATGTCCAGCCATAATTTGTCTGCGACGGGCAAAAGTGGGATACGATCTATTCTATCAGTCAGGGCATGGTGTGGTAAAAATAAATTGTCGCCAGGCGTGAATGATCAGGATAGACAAGAAGCTGTTTGATCCAGTATTTATAGGAGAGGCAGGCAGAGCCTGCTTAAAAAAATAGAATCCTGGGCAAACGAGTGCCAATCCTCCTCTTTTTTTGGGATGAATTTGCATCGGTTAAGTTGCTTGTGCTGTCTATGGTGTATCCTCTTTCTGTACGCAAACAGCCAATGGATGTTTGCAGGGCAAACAACAGAGATTTTTGCGATTTCTGACCGCTCGATAGAGGTCAGTGGGCGCTGGTTTGTGTCGGAAAAGTAGAGGGCGCTTGTGAATAAATCGTCGCGAGCACGCTCATGGGCAAGGCGCAGGTGAATGAGCGACCAGACTATCAAGCTGATTGCGAGGAGCGAGTGAGCCTGCAACGCCGCCCATGGGCGGCACAGTAGATTTATTCACAAGCTCAGGGAACTGTTCCACGGCGGCAGGGTAACCAAGGGTATCTGCACTTACCCTTCCGACTCTGTTTTTCAGCCATAGCATTCCCCCCTTTTTTGTTCTAAAAAGGAGTTGCAAAAGGCATCAGCTCTGCCAGGTTGCTGTGCATTTTTAGTAAATGTTGTTCATTTAATCATTGATTCCCCTGTGTACAACCGTCCCTGGAATTTGGAGTGTCCGCATGTTCGATACCCCCAGCAGTCATGTTGAAAGGCGCCTTAATGGTCTGGAAAAACACCTGAAACAAGAAAATCCCGTTCTTTTGCAGGTGGTACAAAGTTTTCGCGATCTGGATTCCATTGCCTATCGGATGGGCATTCTGGATCGCACGGAATCCTTTGCCACCCGTGTGCCTTGGTGGCCGATGATCTCGGTATTGGGGACATTTTCGTCGGGAAAATCGACCTTTATCAACCATTTTCTTGGTCACAAGCTGCAGCGGACCGGCAACCAGGCGGTGGATGATAAATTTACGGTGATCTGCTACAGCAAGGAGGAGAACATTCGCACCCTGCCTGGGTTGGCTTTGGATGCGGATCCCCGTTTTCCTTTTTATCAGATCAGCAAGGAGTTGGAGCGGGTCAGTCCGGGCGAGGGGCAGCGTATCGATGCCTATCTGCAACTGAAAACCTGTCCGACGGAAAAGTTGCGTGGCAAA
>NZ_RXIU01000143.1 GCF_004217665.1 Candidatus Magnetaquicoccus inordinatus
GCGGTATCAAAAACATTAATGCCTCGGCTGGCAGCATGCAGCATGGCATCGATGTAGCGTTGATCGGTGGCCGGAGTCAAATCGCCCATCCAGGTACCGATACCGATACGGCTGATCGAACCTGCTTGGAAAGATCTGTAAAATTCCTCCAGTGGTGTTGAACCATTTTGGGGACGGGTTACACGAGTTTTCCAGTGGGAACTGTCTGGATTATTCAAGAAGCCGGTCAGGGGAGCAGTTGCTTGTGGTATTGCCAGAGCTGGCGCTGGCAATGGGCCGACAGGTGCCGCCAGGGTAGTGCGCTGTTGGTTATACCGTTGCAGATGGCGAGCCAGAGCAATTTCCTGGGTTCGTGTGTGGTACCAGGTACGCATATCCGGTCGTGTATTGGCCTCCAGCAATAATGGTAGCCACTGTTCTGCTGGTGTTGGCTGCCAACCGGTGGCTTTCAACTTGGCGTTATCTGGTAAAGTCCAACCGGCGCCCGTTCCAAAAACAGGGGAATAATCCACACCAGACTGTTCCAATATTTCATTGGGAACATAAACAATTTCTGGATCGCTTTTGGCAGCGGTAGCCAGGGTGCGCAACAGACGTTCATTGGTCCAGATTTCATCACCGGTGACATTGTAGGCTTGATTGACTGCATCGGGGAGGGTGAGAACATGGGTTGCTGCGCGCGCCAAATCGCTGACCAGGACCAACTTAAAGACCACTTCGTCGCGACTGCAGAGCAAAATAGGACCACCATCCAAAACGCGAGAGATCCAAAAATGGCTGCGGCCAGACTCTTCAAACCAGTGCAAACGGCGAGGGGAGGGGGCTCCGGTCAGATTATCGCGAGGACCACTGACCATGCAGGGACGCAAAACACTCCATTCCACATCGGAGGCACGCAGGACCGCCTCACAGGAGCGTTTGCCATAGTTATAGCGTTCGGCATCGGTCATACCGGTCAGATCATAGCGCCGAATCTCCACCTGATCTTCTCGGTAAGCCCGTGGATGGCGATTGGAGTAGACATCTGTGGTACTGGTCAACAGATAGCGACCGATTCGTCCAGGCAGAGCCGCCAACAGGCGTTCCACATGTTGTGGTTCATAGGCAATATTGTCGACCACGCAATCAAAAGATTCGTTGGCAAACAGCTCTTTGAGGGCGGCTTCCTGATTGCGGTCCACCTGCAACCAGCGAATATGGGGACGAGTCTCTGCAGGAGGGGAGTCCAGGGCCAAGACTGTCAATTGATGTCCGGCATGCAGCAGGTGCCAGAGCATTTCGACGCCGACAAAGCGATTACCACCCAGCAGAAGGGTATTCATCGTGCATCCTCCAAGTAGGGTAGCGAAAAGGGAGCTGGCAGAAGGGCATCCCAATAGAGATCCAATGGGATTGCCGGACCAATTCTTTGTTCCAGGTTGCGGAATTGTTGCCAACGTTGCAAGCGCTGCACAGCCTCGCTCAAATTGGCATTATTGGGGGCAACAGCGGAGATTTCATGCCAATGGATGCCGTGAGCAATTCCGGGAGGTCTTCGTCGTACAAAGAGATGTCCCCCTTCGGCCAAGGCTTGGCTCAACGGCCAGGAGACATCGGCGCAACCGGTAAAATCGATGGCCAACGTGGGTGCCGGCAAATTACCTTCACGGCGGCGGGCCAGAAGCGGGTGAATAGCCTGGACAGGAAATTCGGGATGGTGCCAGTCGCGGCGATCAACGTGCACGACTGGTCGTCCAGCATCCTGAACCAGCCAGGAGAGCAAAGCGGCTTCCACGGTGCGACCGGCGATCCAGACTGGTGCCTGATCCTGGCTCAAGCGTGGCGCAAGAGCCGCAATCAGACTGCCCAGTGGATCGGCCAACAGAGCGATTTTGCCCAAAGAGGGAGGAACCGTCACCAGATGGGAGAGGGGAGTGGAACAGATTCCCCAACCATAGCCATCGGTGCCAATACCCAAAACAGCACGCACACCGCCACGACAGAAGGGACATGTGGCAGCCTCGGCACAGGGCATGACACTCATAGGCACGGCCAAGGTGCCTGCCTGAATGTCATGTGGTCCGGGGTTGACCACCTCCAGCAGGGCATTGTGTCCAAACACCCGATAGCCATTTTGGGGATACTCCCCGCGCAAAAAGCGCTCTTCTGCTGGCAACAGGGTGAGGGCGTGTACTTTGACGACGGGCGGTGCAAAATGTTGTATGTGTGGCAGTCGTTCCAGGGCCAAGCTGGCTGGTTGTCCTGCCCAGCCGCGCAATACCCACTGTTTGGTGGTGTGTTGGGGAAGAGGGTGAGGAGATTGTCCCGGGTGATAGAAGGTTTCGCTTTCCGCTTCTGTGAGGGCGCGTCGTTCGCGGGTAAGCAGATGCTGGTCATAGGGTCGGCGATTGGCGGCGCACTCTCTGGCGCGATTGTGCAGCACAGTGAGGGAATCCTCTGGTTGCCAACCCAGTTGCAGCAGCAGATGCGCCGGTTCAATCAAGCTGGTGGAGGCGCGTTCACCCAAAGGCAGTTGCAAATTGGCAGCGCGCCAACGCCATTGTGGCAAATAACCAAAACGCAAAGGTAATCCCAAAGCGTCGCGCACAACGGCTGCATGTCCCCAATAACTCAAGGTGGATTGGTTGGCGACATTCAGGGTTTGATCAAAGCTGTCTGGATAACCGGCAACGGTCAGGATGGCACGCGACAAATCAACCTGGGAGAGATGGCGGTAGTTGGGGAGATCTCCCTCTGGAAGAACGACGATACCACCATCCAGAACCCGATCGACAAACCAGCGTGTGACATCGATGCTTCCACTCTCTTCACCTTCAAGCAAGGCTGGACGGAGAATTGTGTAGGCAAAACGGTTGCGGGCCAACAGACGCAACTCCCGTTCTACAGCTCGTGCTGCCAATGTTGCCGGAGGCAGCGAGGAGGCCAGATCATAGGCCACATTGGCATCACCTTCACGCCAGGGGCGCAACGGAGCGCTGCTGGGGTAGACTTGATGTGTAGAAATCAATAGATATTGTTCCACCGCCCCATTGAGGGCTGATACCGATGCGCGCAACTGACTGACCGTGCGGGAAGCGTTATCGATAACCAACTGATAAGAGGATGCCTCACCAGGTGGGATGATTTCATATCCGGCATCTGTCAAGGATTGTTCCATGAGAAAGCGAAATGAGCCCGGGATACCGATATAACAGGCCCTCCGTTTGCCGGATCGGGATTTATTGACCTTGCCGCGCACCGTGATTGACTCCGCATGTGATGATTGGATTGTTGCTGACAGTTTCGCAAGAGGTTAATTCATCCTCTTTCTTGTGCAGTATTTCCGAGAATGCGCTACAGGTCAATGGCTTGCCAGAAGATGAATTTGCCAAAGCGCAGGATTTTGACAAAAGGATAATTTGCGTAAAATATTGTGCTAATGTGAGATAAACTCCTTTTCAAACGGTATAAAAACCTGCTATGAACAGAGTCTGGGATCATTTGGGTGTTGTCCAGAAATGCTCTGTTGTTTGTTGCATATACTCTCATGGTGCAGATCCCCTCCTGGTAGCAAAAGAGGAAGAGATAATAATATTTATCTGTTTCTGCCAAGGGATTGCCAATCTGCGCTGGATGTCTGGCAGAGTGTGTGCGTACACAGCGCATCGTTGTTTTGTATGCGGATGGAGGATAAGGTAGAGAGTGTTCTCAACGCGCAACGAAGAGATGTTCTGACGGCACCTGACAGGGACAGCATGGGCAAGCCGGGTAGCAAATAGACCGGGCATGGGGGTAGCCGGTGTTGTTGGATGGTATGATCAAAGCAGTTTGTTGTCATTTTGTCGTCAACCCCTGAAATAAGGAAGAATCGCAATGAGTGGAAGAGTTGCCTTGGTAACGGGTGGTGCAGGTGGTATTGGTACGGAAATTTGCAAAAAATTGATTAGTGAAGGGTATCGGGTTGTGGTGACCTGTGCCCCGGTTTTTGAATGTCCCAATCTGGATGAGTGGAAAAAACAGCGCGAGGCGGAAGGTACCCCCATTCCGGTTTATGAAGCCAATGTCGCCGATTTTACTTCCTGCAAAAATGCCGTTGAGCAAATCGAAAAAGAGGTGGGCCCGATCGATATTCTGGTCAATGCCGCTGGTATTACCCGCGACTCCACCTTGAAAAAAATGACGGAACAGCAGTGGAATGAAGTCATTGATACCAATTTGAACAGTGTATTCAACATGACCAAACAGGTTTTTACCGGGATGACAGATCGTGGTTTTGGCCGGATTGTCAATATTTCTTCGGTCAACGGTCGCAAAGGTCAGTTTGGTCAGGCCAACTATTCGGCAGCAAAAGCCGGCATGCATGGTTTTACCATGGCTGTTGCCCAAGAGGGTATTACCAAAGGGGTAACTGTCAACACCATTTCCCCCGGTTATATCGGTACCGAGATGGTTAAAAAGATTCCGGAAGATGTACTCAAGAAGATCATTGCGCAGATTCCTGCCGGTCGTCTGGGACGCCCAGATGAGATTGCCCGGGTGGTTGCGTTCTTGGTGCATGAGGATGCCGGTTTCATTACGGGAGCCAACATTGACATCAACGGCGGTCAGTTCATCCACTGATGCCCAGTCGTTGAGGAGTGTTTGAGGCAGTTCACATGAGAGTCATTCGCAAATATCCCAATCGTCGTTTGTACGATACGGAACGGTCGGCATATGTCACCCTGGAGGGAATCCGTCAGTTGGTGTTGGATAAGATTCCTTTTCAGGTCATTGACAAACAGACCAACGAAGATATTACGCGCAGCATACTGTTGCAGATCATCAGTGAATCGGAAGGGGGAGGGGTTCCGGTCTTTTCGACCGAGGTGTTGCAGCAAATTATCCGCTTTTATGGCGGAGCGTTACAAGGCATGCTGGGTGAGTATTTGGCTCGCAGCGTGGCTCTCTTTGTCGAACAGCAGAATCAGTTGCACACCGCTATTAATCCGGTGTCCATTCTGAGCGAAATGACCCAGAAAAATATTGAATTTTGGGTCTCCCTTCTGCCCATCACCAGACCTTCACCCACCTCACCCCCGGCGGATGAGTCTTCGTGATGGGCAGATTAAAAAAAATGATAGCAGGTTGTCGAACAGCATAAAAAAATGGTTGACAACTCTCTTAGGGAGGAATATGCTGCACTGCAACAATTGCTGCAACGCAGCATTGCGGTAAAGGACAACATCATGAGCGACAAATCGAAGGAGGGTAAAATGGATAAGAAAGTTGCCGAGCAGGTTGCCGAAGTGACGCGGAAAATGGTCAACTCCATTGCCGGCTTGCAAAAAATCAACGAGCGGACCATGAAAGAGTTGGCCAAACAGCAGGTTAATGCGGCTGAGGCTTTTGTCACTGTCAGTTCAAAACAGATCAAAAGCATGGGTGGCATGAAATCGGTACAAGATGTTGTGAATGCACAGGCAGATATTGTTTCTGATGTGGGCAAAATGATGGTAGAAAATGCACGGCAAACCATGGAACTGTTGTCGCGCAGCCAGGATGAGTTGAAAGGATTGATCGAACAGGACTTGAACGATATTGTCGAGCAGGTCAAGGCCAATACCAAGTAACACCCGTGTTCAAAGCAATTTCAATAAGGGAGAGCAAGCATGGCGAATGATGCGTTTTCGGTAGATTGGATGCAGGGTTGGGCCGACCTGCAGCGAAAAATCTGGAACGAGTGGTCCGCCATGGCTGGCGAACATCTGCAAACAAACCGCAGTTTTTCTGCCATGCCCGGAATGGAAGGGATGGCCCAGTGGCCCATGCAGTGGTTAAAGCAGGTCAGCGAAGGGGCCACAACTGCCGGCAATAGTATGCCCTGGACCTTGCCCTGGATGCAGCCACAGGCAAGCAGTTCGCCACTGGATGAATGGACGCGCATGTTTGGTATTTATACCCCAGAGGCTTCCCCGGAAAAGACAGTCATGAATGGCATGCTGTCTGCCGCCAGTGGTTTTATGCGCATGAGCAAGGAGATTTTTGATGCTCTGCAGCGCATCGGCGAGAGTCAACGTGAAGGTGGTGAATGGACCAAGCATTTGGATCGCGCCATTCAACAGGCAAAATCCTTTTTTACGGGACAAGAGGGTGCGCAAGCGGCTCTCCATCCCATGGCTGCTTGGAGCCAGCCGATGCAAATGTGGATGGATATGTTCAAGGACAATCCATTGCTCTCCAGTAATTTGATGCAGACGATGGCGAGCGCTGTCAAACCAGAGGTATGGAACCAGGAAAGTGGTCTGGAGTGGTTGCGCAAAGTGCTTGCTACACCAGGATTGGGGCTGACCCGCGAAAAGCAGGAGCGGATGCAGGCTGCCATGAATGAGCTGTTGAATTATCAAAAGGCGATGCAAGAGTTTCAAACTCTGTCCAATCAGGTCAATTTGAAGGCGTTGGATTTGCTGCATAAGCGCTTGTTGGAGCGGGGTGCGACCAACAAGCCGATTGAAAGTTTGAAAGAGCTTTATGTGTTGTGGGTGGATTGTTGTGAAGAGACCAATGCCGAATTTGTGCGCAGCGAAACGTTTCAACAGGCCAATTCACGCATGGTCAATGGGATGATTCGGGTACAGCAGTATCAACAGGGCATGGCCGATGAGATGATGTCAGCCGTCGGCATGCCAACCAGACGGGAAATGAATACCTCCCATCGCCAGGTTCAGGAGCTGAAACGGCGGGTGCGCAACCTGGAGGATCAATTGAAGCGTTTGCAAACCCAGGATCATGGTGCAGAGTTGCGCTCGCTCCGCGATGATTTGGAGCGTTTGGATGTGGGCAATCTGCGTCAAGAGCTGGCTGACATGAAGAGTATCCTGGAAGATGCCAGACCGGGTGTCACCACTCCCCCGGAAAAGGCCAGCGCCTCAGCAAACAAAGCGCGGGCTGCCGCACGGGATAAAGTGGGTGCCACGTCGGATACGGTTGCCAAAAAAGGAGAATAACGGATGTTTCCAATTAACATGACCCCACAGCAAGCGGCTGAAGAGCTGTTGCGTTTTAACCAAAAGTTGCTTTCCGGCATGGAAGTGTTGAATAGCACCGGACCGATTTCTGCTGGTGTGAGCAGCCGCGAGGCGGTGTACACCGATGACAAGATAACCCTGTATCGCTATCAACCACGTGTGGAAAAGCGGCATCGGGTGCCGGTATTGGTGGTCTATGCTTTGGTCAATCGGCCCTACATGGCTGACTTGCAGGAGGATCGCTCCCTGATTCGTGGTCTACTGGATGAAGGGATGGATGTCTATCTTATCGACTGGGGCTATCCGGATGGTTCGGATCGGTACTTGACGCTGGATGACTATATCAACGGCTATATTTACCGTTGTGTGCAGCATATCTGCGAAGCCCATGATCTGTATCGCATCAATCTGTTGGGCATTTGTCAGGGTGGTACCTTCAGCATCTGTTTTTCAGCTTTGCATCCGGACAAGGTACGCAATCTGGTGACTACGGTTACCCCGGTTGATTTCCAGACCCCGGATAATCTGTTGAGCCGTTGGGCGCAAACTCTGGATGTGGATCTGCTGGTGGATACCATGGGTAACATTCCTGGAGATCTGTTGAATTTTACCTTTCTCTCCATGAATCCTTACCGTTTGACTGGACAAAAATATCTCGACATGGTTGACATCATGGATAGTCCAGAAAAGTTGAAAAACTTTTTGCGTATGGAAAAATGGATCTTTGATTCGCCCGATCAGGCTGGTGAGGCGTTCCGGCAGTTTATTAAAGATTTTTATCAATGCAACGGCTTGATCAAGGGTGAAGTGGTGATCGGCGGAAAACGGGTTGATTTGAAAAATATCACCATGCCTGTTTTCAACGTCTATGCTTCGTTGGATCATCTGGTACCGCCGGCGGCTTCCAAGGTGTTGAAGGAGCTGGTGGGTAGTGCCGATTATTCGGAATTTGCCTTCAAGGGGGGACATATTGGCATCTATGTCAGTGGTCGTGCCCAACAAGAGGTTCCTCCGGCCATTGCCAACTGGTTAAAGGCGCGTGGTTGATCTGTTGTAATGCTCTATTGACGGGGTTGTAGAAAGACTCTTTCTGCAGCCCCGTTTTTGTGTGGACCTTTTACCTTTACTACGCCCCCCTTGTTACCTGCTCGCTTGATCTTTTTGATGGGCCCGACTGCATCGGGAAAATCCTCACTGGCCATGGCCTTGGCCAAAACCTTTGCGTTGGAGATTGTCAACGCCGATTCGGTTCAACTCTATCGTGGTTTGGATGTTGGTTCTGCCAAGCCCAGCCTGGAGGAGCGCCAGCAGGTTCCTCACCATCTGTTGGATGTCACTACCCCCGATCATCCGTTCAGTGCCGACCGCTACCGGGAGGTGGCTTGGCAGATCATTGCCGATTGTCAGCAACGTGGCTGTACTCCTCTTTTTGTTGGCGGCAGTGGCCTCTATTTCCGGGCGGTGGCCTCAGGTTTGGTGTTGATACCGGCCATGGATCCGGCGATTCGCCAGCAGATAAAGCAGCAAGGAGAGGAGTGGGGTTGGCCTGTGCTGCACCAACGTCTGCAGCAGGTGGATCCACAACTGGCTGCCCGACTGACCCCCAATGATGGGCAGCGGATCAGTCAAGGGTTGGCTGTGTATACAGCAACCGGTCGTCCTTTAAGCCAATGGCAACAGGAGCAGCCCCCACCTCCCCCCTTTACCATTCTGAAAATGGCCCCGCTGTGGCCGAGAGAGCAGTTGTATGCCCGTATCGATGACCGCTTTGCTGCAATGATGGCGCATGGTTTGCTTGAGGAAGCAGGTCATCTGTTGCAGGCGGGTTATGACCGCCATCTGCCAGCCATGAAGGCAGTAGGTTACCGGCAACTCTTTCCCTTTTTGGAGGGCAAGCACTCTTTGGCCGAAGCTGTTGCAATGGCAAAACAGGAGAGTCGTCGTTATGCCAAGCGGCAGATGACTTGGTTGCGCAAGGAGCCTGATTTGCACTGGTTGCCACCGGAGGGGGTGTCGGAGGCAACCCATTTGGTTGCGGAGTTTCTGTGCCATAAGCAATAGTTATTGTAACTATTCAGCACCCAACACAACTGCGGGTCCATGGAGGGCACCTCCCTGGCCGGGTCCAGGGATGGAATCCCTGGGATTTTGTTTTTAATCTTTTGTAACTATTCAGCGCCCAACACAACTGCGGGTCCAGGGAGGGCACCTCCCTGGCCGGGTCCAGGGATGGAATCCCTGGGATTTTGTTTTTAATCTTT
>NZ_RXIU01000144.1 GCF_004217665.1 Candidatus Magnetaquicoccus inordinatus
GATGCCAACAGCTTCACAAACTACCTGAGCAGCAATCCAAAAGCACTGATCAATCCCTTACGCAAAATAGCCAGAAATGCTGTCCCTTTAACGCGCTGACGTCCAAGAGGTCGCACATGTACGCGAAATACGATTATGTGGCAGGTGCAACCCTGGCCAACATCATGAACGACATCAACCTGATCATTACAGGTGAGACCAACATCAACAATCTGTCCGCGAGTTGCGCCAAGAGCACGACAGAGATTGTCGCTGCTGTGGCCGCTGGCTGGGCGTTGCACGATGCATTGGCTGGTACCAACAAAAAGTGCTACAAGGCACCCCTTGCCGATGACGCCACCAAATTCAAGTACATGGTACTGGATTTCAACTCGGCAGGGTACTTGAAAACCACGATCTACGAGTCCTGGGATGCCACGGCACACACCGGCACCAACCTGTGCTACTACTCCGACCAGTCCAGCTACGGGCAGAAGATAGACACCACGGCGGGAGGCACGATGTATGTTTTTGCCTCAGCGCGCTTTGCCGTTTTTGCCTCCAATACCAATCAATGGAGTGGCAGTTGTGGGCCAACAGGCGTGGTTGAGCGGACACGAGATCTGCCATTCGACAGCGTTGCCGCAGGCTATCCACCGTTTGGTTTCATCCATTTCTATTCGACATCACAGATATATCCCTACTTCTTTGCGCCAAGAGTGTTGACCATGGATGGCAGCGTGGTGGTGTCGCCATCAACTGCATTCAATGTGAGTCTCATGTTTTCCGGTGCTCCGTCTGGCATTGCCATGAAGATCCCGTCAGGAACAGGGACATTTTTGGTGCCGTTTTATCCTGGGTACGTGAGCAACTATTCGACCTACATGCCAGCCCCGTATGGGGAATTTTCATCGCTCTGCGACATTTGGAAAATCCCCAGCAATGTGGCGAACCATTTGTCCATCATCACCAAGGCCGGTGTGGATTACTTGGCAATGAAAACATACACATCATCGACAGAGATGTTCGTGATCAGGAAGTCATAAAATGGCCGATACCGGTATCGTCATTCAGTTTGCAAGAAAAACGGCTTTTGGCAACCCATATGTTGAGCCGATTGCAGGTGTATTCATTGCTCCATTCAGGCAGAAGACGTTCGTCATTGACAGGGCGTGGGAGTCGGGAACAACAGACGACTCCCAGTACACAGTCGATGACCGTCCGCTGGCCATTTTTCCGTCATTGCCAGGGATGTCGTGGGAGTTGAAGAAAACGCCGGAATTTCGCACCTCCATCCAGACGGCGGTTTCTGGCCGGGAACAGCGTGGTGCCTTCCGAGCCTACCCTGTCTGGCGCTTCACCCTGCTGTTTGACTGGTTGCGATCTGGCAACCTGCCGCATGAATACGAGGAGTTGCAAGGGTTCTTTCTGATGCATCGTGGCAGTTTTACTCCGTTCCTGTTCCTTGATCCAACCGATTCAGTCTGCGTGGACATGCCATTCGGCAAAGGAAACGACATCCAGGCGCAATTCCAGCTCACGCGATCCTTCGGCTTTAACACCTCGTTTTCGTTTGCTGAACCCATAGAGAACCTCAAAAGTATGACGGCCATCAAGCTGGATGGTCAACTGCTTTCTGCTCCAAGCGATTACACGGTCTCCGAGACGGGACTGGTTTCCTTCACCGTGCCGCCAGCCAGCAAGTCGATTGTGACCTGGAGTGGCACCTTCTACTACCGCTGCCGGTTTGCGGAGGACACGGCGGATTTCGCCCGCACGCTGCCCAATCTTTGGGAGTTGCGTGAATTGGCCTTTATCGGTGCCCCGGGGAACAGAATATGAAACAGGCAAGCACAAAATTGCTGCAGTTTTTGATGGCCGAGAACACTTTCCTGATGGCGGATCTGTTCCATCTGCAGTTGGTGGATGGCACTGTCGCCGGGTATTGCGCCTTTGACTGCAACATCACCTTTCGTGGTCGGGAGTATGTCGCCGACGGGCCAGTCATTCGGCGATCCAGAACACGCAGTGTGATTGGCGTGGAAGTGGACACTCTCAACCTGGAGGTGGCACCCGGACCAAACGATCTGCTGCTCGGTGTGCCATGGATTGTGGCCGCCAACGCTGGTGTTCTCGACGGTGCCACCTTGGCGCTGTACCGGGTTTTCCTGCAGAACGATTTGTCGCTCGTTGATGGCGTTACCCTGTTTGTCGGTCAGGTGGCAGACATCCAGACCACGCGCTCATTGGCAAAAATCACCGCGAATAGTGCTGTGCAACTTTTGAATATGAAAATGCCGAGGAATGTCTGGCAGCCAGGTTGCTCCCACACGCTCTACGACGACAATTGCGCAGTCAACAGGGATGCCGCCATCTATTGTATTGAGACGTCGGTGCGTTCCAGCGGGAGTACGGCAGTCACGGTTTACAGCAGTCTGGCTTCGGTGGTTTCTGGATGGTTCGACCAAGGGTACATCGAGTTCATGAATGGAAAGCTCACCGGTTTGAGGCGCACCATCAAATCCTGCTCCACCGATGGCGTTTTCCAACTGCTGCTTCCACTCCCGTCTGTTCCGGCAGTCGGGGACACCTTCAAGGCCCGGCCAGGGTGCGACAAAACCCAGGCCACCTGCACAAACAAATTCTACAACGTCACGCATTTCAAGGCGTTTCCCTATGTTCCCGTTGCGGAGTCGGCACTATGAATTCCATTCGTGATCAGATTGTTGAAATTGCCATGGGTTGGCTGCACACGCCGTATCACCATCATGCCAGAATCAAGGGTGTGGGTGTTGACTGCGTGCAGTTTCTGATTGCCGTTTTTGAGGAGTGCCAGCTTGCCACAGGTGCAGAGGCAAACGGCTATGCGCAGGATTGGCATCTGCACCGCAGCGAAGAGAAATATCTGCAAGGCATTCAGCAGTATGCCAGGCCGGTGGTAACGCCAGAGCCGGGAGATATTGCGCTTTTCCGATTTGGCCGGTGTGTGTCGCATGCTGGCATTGTCTTGCCGGACACCAAAAAAATCATCCATGCGTATGCTGGCCATGGCGTGATCCTCTCTGCGCTGGATGGACAAGAGCTTGCCGGACGCCTACACTCTCACTGGACGGTGGTGCCATCATGAGCAGCAAATCAGGAAATGTTGTCAACAATGCAGAGCCACGTGCAAACGGGATTGCCTTTCAAGGCAGTATTTACGGCACGGCCATTCCGATTGCCTACGGCAGAGCCAGGATGCCAGGGAATATGATCTGGTATGGTGACTTCCGTTCCATCGCACACACCACCTCGCAGGATGTCGGTGGCAAAGGTGGAGGAGGGAACACCGTCGTCAGCACAACCTACACCTACACCGCTTCATTCTGTTTTGGCCTTTGTGAAGGGCCGATTGTTGGTATTGATGGCATCTGGTCCAACAAGGAATACAAGGCAGACCCGGCCAATCTGTCGGAGGTGGTGACTCCCTCTGCGGCCTGGAACGAGCCACACATCATCTCAGGTTCGCACCAGGTGACAGTAGCGCACGGCGCACAGTGGACCAGCCACATCTCCTGTGTGGCCATCGATGGAGAGGTGATGACACCGCTGACGCTTGGCACCGATTTTGTCGTGAATGGTGGTACCTACTATTTTGCAACCGAGTTTTCCAACATCCAGGTGCAAATCAGCTACAACTACAACGCCATCAACAGCAGTTCCTCCGTGGTGACGGTGTTCAACGGCGCATTTGATCAATGCCAATGGACGTATCTGGTTACAAACCATCCGGAGCAGGCTTTGAACTATCCCGGCATCGCCTATGCCGCCTCCATGGACTGGCAGTTGGGATCCGGTACTGCTCTGCCGAACCTGAATTTTGATGTCATTGGCCAGTTGTCGTTTGATGCAGCAAACGGCATTTACGATGCGCACCCAAAGGATGTCATCATCGATTTGCTCACCAACACCCGTTACGGGTTGGGTTTTCCGGTGGCAAACCTGGGCGATTGGACGCAATATCACCGCTACTGCACAGCCAGTGGCCTTTTCCTGTCGCCGGTCTACGCCGCCCAGGAGGAGACGAGCGCCATCATCGCACGGTTGATGAAGATCACCAATTCTGAGGTTTACTTCTCGGAAGGCGTTCTGAAAGTCACGCCACTCGGTGACGCGCTTGTCACCGGCAATGGTGTCACCTTTACACCAAACCTGACGCCGGTTTATGAGTTGACGGAGGATGATTTTATCGTCTCCGGCCTGGAGGATCCAGTGACAGTCACCAGAAAGCCGTCTGTTGACGTGTACAATCACGTCAAAGTAGAATTTCTGAACGCCAGCAACCAGTTCAACACCGAAGTGGCCGAAGCGAAGGACATGGTTTCCATTGATCTTTTTGGTCTCAGGAGCATGGACTCTATCAAATTCCACGAGATCAAATCCGCTGCCGTGGCCAGGATGGTGGCACAAAATATCCTCCAGAGGACGCAATACGTCCGCAACTCCTACGGTTTCAAGCTGGGTTGGCGGCACTGCCTGCTGGAACCAACCGATCTTGTTACGCTCACCGACGCTGGCACCGGATTGGACAAAACGCCGGTGCGGATTCTGTCCATCGAGGAAGATGAAATCGGCCTGCTCACTGTTGAGGCGGAAGACGCGCCGTTTGGCGTGTTCAGCACGGCCACCTATCTGCACCAAACAGTTGGCGGCTATGTTGCCGATTTCAACAAGCCGTCAGGCGCGATCAATACGCCGGTGGTGTTTGATGCACCGATTGAACTGACACCCGGACTGCGAGAGATCTGGGTGGCTATCTCTGGTGGTGAAAACTATGGTGGCTGTCAGGTCTGGTTGTCGTCCGACGGGAGTAATTACAAGAAAATCGGTGAGATTGTCTCTCCGTCGCGTCATGGGTTTCTGACTGAGACGATGGCAAGCGGATCGGATCCAGACATAACCCACACCTGTAAGATCGATCTGTCCGAATCGGGAGGCACACTCACCTCCGGCACCATCGCCGATGCGGACAACAGAGCGACTCTGGCTTGGGTGGATGGTGAGTTTATTGCCTATTCCACTGCTACCCTGACAGGCAGTCACCAATACACCCTGGACAGCTACTTGCGGCGTGGCCTTTACGGATCAACGATCAAAACGCATCCAAGCCAGAGCCGGTTCGTTCGCTGCGATGGGACAATATTTCGGTACGCCTACGACCCGGCACTGGTCGGCAAGACGATCTACATGAAATTTCCTGCTTTCAACCAATTTGGTGGTGGGGGACAGTCGCTGGCCGATGCGGCAGAGTATTCGTTCAGGGTGGGTGAGAGTGCGGCGTAGATGTGTGCAGGATGTGGCGGATGTGCCCATCTTTTGGGCGCAGGAATGGTGTCTCACCCAGCTATTTGCTGTACCCGCGTCGTTCGGTGTACAGAAAGAGGATGGAGCGCATTGAGGTTCAAATTTTCACTGTCAATTCAATGCGCACCCTCAATAACGGGCTCCTGTGGGTCCGCCACATTCCCCGTCCCTTCCATTGATTCGCCTCCATGCGTCCGCCGGAAGTCCCTCGATCATAACATGCGTCTGGTCAACGTCCCGATTTTCGTAGCCGGGATCACGACCCAGGAAAATTGCGATGCCGGGTCACCGTACCGATGAAGCGCGTTCGGATCCGCGTCCCAAATTTTGCGCTGTTGGGCCAACGTCCCGGTAGATCGTCCGGGCCCGTGTCCGCCGGGCTCAACCCGAAGGGAGCGGGACGGAAAATTCAGTGCCATGCACTCGTTTACGTCATTTTGGTGCGGTGGAAAAGGGTTTGCCTTCTTCTTGCTCGGACAAACCGCGATCGCGATACACCTTCGGTGCAAAGGATACCACCTGTCTGCCGGATGCCCGATCCAACTCCTGGAGATCCTGCACGATGGCATCTATGTCATAATTGAAACGAGCGGCATGTTCATCACGAAACCTGCGCACTTCCTCTACAATCGGATCTTTCCACATAATCATGCCCCTTCAGGTAATTCTTCTGGTGTGCTGATGATCGGTGCCATGAGGCCATGCCTGCGCAGAGTATCGGTTACTTTCTGGCGGGTTAAGGCATTGGCAATATGCCTACAGTTCCACGTCAGCAGGTAATCCATCCCGTGAATAGCCGCCAAGGCGATATGAACCGCATCCTCCCCTGCCTTTGCAGGCAAGCAACCATCTCGGATGATTTCCTTGGCCAAGGAACGTGTCCGCTCGTCAACTGACAGGCTCTGCAATCCATCCAAAAAGGCCATACGCCTGCTGGCCGCATCGGGATCCCCGCATTGAGCCTCTCGGATAACCAATCCAGAGGCAAACAACTCATACTGGTGTCGTCGTTCCGCCCACCATTCGTGGGTGATTTGCTGATGAGCAGCCACCACCAAGTCCCGGCTTGGCATTGCGGCCAAGTAGCTGACGATGCTGGTTTCCAGGTAAAGGCGAGGTTTCATGGTGTCCCAAACATCGCTATATCGTTGACAGTCAGTGCTTTGCTCATCGGATTCCTCCTTCCACATCGTTCCACTTGTCACCAAGCATACCAGAAAATTCCCAACCACCAATAGCGTTCTGTGAGCCAGGCGCGATTTTGGCTGGGTGTTTGTGGAGAAGCCACAGGTCCAACACCGCCAGCAAGGTGATGGTGGATGTTGAAATGGTCAGAGTCCTACAACTCTGCAGCCGATCAATCCAATCCCGTGGGCGTTTTTGGCCCGTGTGTGGCGTACTGACCCTCAGTATGCAAAAGCATTTTTACTGGATTAACAGCGATAAATCTGCTACGGTTCTCGTTCCTGTATGTTGGTTTCCCAACTTGAGGTTGTGCCCCCTTGTCCTCTTCAACCCGTTCCTGCCCGCTTGACTTTATTCCGATTCACGAAAGTGCTGATCGGCCCCTGTCGCATTGTCGGCAGTGTGCCAACGAGGCGGCTCGTCTGGATTTTCTGGTGACATTGGGGGAAGCTCTCTTCAGCATGCTGATGGGGTGGATGACGGGGAGTGCAGGACTGCATGCTTTGGCACTGTTGACAGGGGGGGATATCCTTTCCAAAGCCATCAACTGGTTTGCCGTGTTGGCTTCTCACAAACCACCCACCGCTCGATTTCCCTATGGTTTCGGCAAACTCCAATTTTTATCAGCTCTGTTCATCGGCATTCTCTTGATTGGTGGTGCAACCTTTTTTTTCCTCCACAATATACAGGACATGCAGTCCGGGCAACTGAAGCGTGCAGGAGGTGTGGCCATTTTTTCTGCACTGTTGCTGTCCGCTTCCTCATGGTTGATGTACCGAATCATGATCTGTACGGCCAATCACAATAACAATCCTGCCCTGCTTGCCGCAGCCATGGATAATCAGGTGGACGCCTGGTCCTCCATTATGGTACTCATCGGTGCAGTGCTGACTCATTTCGACTTTTTGGTGGCAGACCGCATGATGGCCCTGCTGGTAGCCCTTTTGGTGGTCAAACTTGGCCTGCAGATTGTGCGAGATGCGGTTCAAGGGCTTCTGGACATGGGCTTGCCACCATCCGTTCATGCCCGGATTCGTGCCTTGTGCCAAGCAACACCGCATGTTGTTGGTGTCAGACGTCTCAGGGGGCGGCGTGTAGGAAGTGCCTACGAGGTGGATATAGAGCTCGAAGTGCCTGGAACCATTCCAATCGATGATACCCAGGAGATTAAAAACTGGTTGGCAATGGCCATCAAGGCGAAAGTACGCCATATTGAGTCTGTGCAAGTCGTTTTCTCCCCTGGTGCATCCACCCCGTAGGGGGGGGCTTGTCAGTATGCCAATCATGCTGTGCTATTGACTTCAAGTTCAAGCGCAGGAGGCGTGCGGGTCGGGAAACAGTCCAGGGGGCTGGGAATAACACAGGAATACGAACCGGCTTGCAAGGGAGCCTACTGAACGGTTACACTCCCCGTCGGCGTAGTTATTGATCCTTTGCAGGCAGCATCAAGGATGAAGCAGAATGGAGAGTTGTCATGCACTACCGGTAGTCGAGGCGGGCACAGGGCATGGATCGATGCCTTTTCGGGTTGTCATTATTGGTCGTCCCAACTCTGGTAAGAGCTTGATTTTTAATGAACTGACCAAAGTCTATTCCATCGTTGCGAACTATCCGCAAACGACTGTTGCGCCATCAAGCCAGCTTATTGATATCGCTGGAAGACCGGTGCTTCTTGTCGATACCCCAGGGTTGTCGAGCCTTTCTGTCAACTCACCAGATGAGCGGAGTACTCTGGAAGTCCTGATCAGCCAACGGCCAGATGGCGTACTGTTTTGCAGCGACGCCATGCACCTGAAACAATCACTGATGTTACTGATCCAGGTCATGGAGCTTGGCTTGCCTACGGTTTGCTGTCTCAACAAGATGGATGATACGGCATCCTGTGGAATGATTATCGATACGGCAGCTTTGTCAGCCCGTTTGTCAATTCCGGTAGTTGAGTTGTCGGCTGCCCACGGTTTTGGGTTTGATGCCTTGAAGAGTGCCCTCGAGCAGTTGATGCAGAGCAAAACGAGCAATCGGGATTGCTCTGCCCCTGTCACTTACCAGCCATTTTTTCAAGAATTTGCTGCTGGAGTACGCAGTCTGTTTCCGTTGGGGAGTCGTCCCAGTTGCGGGTTGGTGTTGCTCTACCTGCAGGGTGACCAGACGTCGTCGCACTGGTTTGCGAAAACCCTGGCGGATGGTGTGTTGAGCAAATTGCAGGGGATGGTTGAAGAGTTTTGGCAACGTTATCCCGCCAATCGTGTTGGTCTGCTGCTGTTTCAAAATCGCCTTTCGTTTGTAGAGCAGTTGACAGGAACCATTTTGCGACAGGCCAGCTATGTGCCACCCAGCCCGGCACGCCATGCTGAGGCGCTGTGTCGTCATCCCGTGTATGGCTGGTTTATTTTTCTGGCCATCTTGTGGTTGACATTTAAAGGGGTGGGAATCGGGGCCGCCGATCTGGGTGGTTGGTTGGACAGTGCGCTGTTTTCACCAGCAACCCAGTTGCTTGGCGAAAGCATCCCCTATCCGTTGCTCAATGAGTTTCTGGTGGGGCAGTTTGGTCTGTTGACCATGGGGGTTGCCAATGCCATGGTGACAGTTGTGCCGATTTTGGCCATCTTCTTTTTGATCGTCAACTTGCTGGAAGATATCGGCTACCTTCCCAATTTGAGTGTGTTGGCCAACCGGACTTTGCGCCCGTTCGGTCTGACAGGCAAGGCTGTGCTGCCTTTGGTATTGGGGACCGGG
>NZ_RXIU01000145.1 GCF_004217665.1 Candidatus Magnetaquicoccus inordinatus
AATCTTTTTTAATCTTTTGCCTTTGGCGCGCTTTTCAAACTAAGCCGACGCGCTCTTTGCGTCGGCGCAGCGCGCCTGATGGAAGCAAGCCGTGTGGATTGGCGCGTTTTTTTGCGCCAATCCACACGGCATCCCCATGGGGGTAGAGCTGGCGAGCGTGCACAACCGCAATAGTTACCAGACGCCTTCCAAAAATAAGGTACAAACAGCGCCGCATACTGAACTTGCGATAGGTATGCGGCGTTTTTTTGGGGGGAGATTTATAGGTCAAGATGGAGCCAGGAGTGCGCAGATACAGTGTGCGACCATCCTCGCCACATTGGGTTGGGAGTGTGCTGGATGAATGGGGAGAAGGTTGCAAGAGCTGGTTGTCAAAAATCAGTTGAGCGATGCAGCGCATGGCTTGCTGTTATATTTTGCACTTTCAGTTCAGGGTGTGTTAATACGCAACTCTTCTGGAGCAATCCCGCAGCGCTGTCCTGCAAAACGTAAAAATACCTCTACCGCTTTGGAGCGAAATTTTTGCTTGGGATAGATAAAATTTAACTGGCGCATCATGCGCATGCCCTGAATACGACGCATCACCAGAGTATTTAAGCGTAACTCTTTGGCCAACGCCGTTAAAGAGACGATACCAAAGCCAACTCCTCCCTCTACCGCCACCTTGACCGCTTCCGTGGAGCCCAGCTCTAAGGCCAAATTGAGTCGCTCATAGGGCAATTTGCTCTGTGCCAACAGCGCTTCTACTACCGCACGGGTTCCAGAACCCTCTTCCCGTGAAACAAATGGTACGCCAATCAACTGCTCCAAAGGGATCTCTGTCCAGCGCAGCAGTGGTGATTGGGGGGGTAAAATCACCACCAACTCATCTTCCATGCACGGCGTCACCTGAAGCGTACTGTTTTCTACCGGCCCTTCCACCATGCCCAGATCTATCGTGGCATCTTCCAATTTGCGTACCACTTGGCTGGTATTGTGTACCGTCATGCGTATTTTGACATCGGGATATTGTTCATGATACCCGCTTAAAATGGTCGGCAACAAATATTCACCAATCGTTGTTGAAGCCCCCAATTTGATCAAACCACGAGTAACCCCGGTCATCTCGAATACGCTTTTTTCTGTCTCATGATACAACTCTAAAATACGCTCCGCATAATCCAGTGCAACCTTGCCTGCCTCTGTCAGAGTAATACGATTGTGATGGCGATCAAACAGGCGGGTATCAAAATGATCTTCTAATTGGCGAATCTGAAAGGTGATGGCAGGCTGCGTTAAATCCAACTCCTCCGCAGCCCGCGTAAAGGATAAATGCTTGGCAACCGCATGAAATACTCGCAACCTGTTATCAGAAAAACCCATTATTTGGCCCCTGAGGGTTGGGATCAACGCCACACGGCAATCCATGCACCACCCGGGATTGCGGGTTTGCTTGTGGAGCCGTATCTTGTCGGAAATTTGCTTTTTTGTTATATTAAAAAAAATTCTGCTCTAAGTACACAAACAAATTTGTGCACCTTAAAAATTTTTTATCAAAAAAGCCTCTTCAGCCGTTGTCCGGTTGAGATACTCTATCGATAGTCTTGCATATTCCAATGAAACCGCTCATCCACGATTCCAGTCAGCTTGCCCCCCTCTATGCCCGCTATCGTGCGCGTCTCTGTCACAACGATTCGCAACTTGGGGATCGTTTGTTGGCTGGGAAGATGCAGCAGCTCGCATTTGCCGAACTGAGTGCACAATTTGACCTGATTTTGCTGGATGCCTACGGTGTTCTCTATCGCGGCAAAAAGGTCATTCCCGGCGCCCCGGAAGCGGTTGCACGCCTCTATCAGCAAGGGCGTGCTGTGCGGGTGTTGTCCAATAATGCCTCGCAGACACCAGAACATCTGAGCAAACAACTGCATGATATGGGATTTTGCTTTCCGCAAAAGGATATCATAACCTCTGGAATGGCTATTGCCGACTCTCTTGCCGCCGCACCCTGGCAAAACCAACCCTACTATTTGATCGGCAGTGAGGAGAGCTTGTTGGCCTATGCACCCGATCAACAGCGCTTGTGTGTCAATCTGCGACCCGGTGCAGGGTGGCAGGATGCCCGATTTTTGCTGATGTGCAGCAATCGCGACTATTATGGACAGCAACAGCAGCAGCAGGTGGAAAGCTTATTGGCGCAGCAACCCTTGCCGATTGTATTAGCCAATCCCGATCTGGTCACCCCAGAAGAGAGTGGTGCGGTCTCAGTGGTGGCGGGTTATACCGCTGCAACATGGGTGGACCGTTTTCATTGTCCCTGGGTGGGTCTTGGCAAGCCGTTCGCCCCTGTCTATCAACGGATCCATCAGGAGTTTCCCCATCTGTCTCCCCAGCGCTGTCTGATGGTGGGCGATACTCTGGATACCGATATTTTGGGAGGCGCGGCCCAGGGATTTGTCACCTGTCTGACTCTCTCTGGAGCCTATGCCCATGAACAAAATCTGCCGGAACTGTGCAGACAACGCGCAATTCGTCCCGATTTTGTGGTGACAAGCATTGCCGCTTGATCCGCCATGCTTCCCATGGTACCTCTGTTCTTCCAGCCATTGTCCGTGCATCCTCAACCTTAACCGGGAGATTTTTTTATGACATCCTTGCCAACAAGCGAAATGTTCAACCTCGGTCCCGATGCTACCGAATACCGACTGCTTACGGAGCGCTTTGTCTCTTCGGCACACTTTGCCGATCAGGAGTTGCTGGTTGTCGAACCAGAGGCTTTGACCTTGTTGGCCGAGACCGCCATGCGGGATGTTGCCCATCTGTTGCGCGCCAGCCATCTGCAGCAACTGCGTTTGATTTTGGATGATCCAGAGGCTTCCGCCAATGATCGTTATGTCGCCTTGGAACTGATCAAAAATGCCTGTATTGCTGCCGGAATGGTTTTGCCAAGCTGTCAGGATACCGGAACAGCCATCGTGATGGGTAAAAAAGGGGATCGGGTTTGGACCGGAGGAGGGGATAAAGAGGCCCTCAGCAAAGGGATCTATCAGACCTATGCCCATACCAATTTGCGCTACTCCCAGGTTGCACCCATCACCCTTTATGAAGAGCGTAATACCGGCACCAATCTGCCAGCGCAAATCGATATCGAGGAGGTCAATGGCAACGGCTACTCCTTTCTCTTTCTGGCCAAGGGGGGCGGCTCTGCCAATAAAACCTTCTTGTATCAACAAACCAAAGCACTGTTGACCCCAGATAATATGGCTGCCTTTTTACGTGAAAAGCTGCCTTCCCTCGGTACCTCTGCCTGTCCTCCCTACCATTTGGCTGTTGTCGTAGGTGGGCTCTCTCCAGAACAAAATCTGAAAGTGGTCAAATTGGCCTCGGCACGCTATCTCGATGGCTTGCCAGAGCGAGGGGATGGTTTGGGGGGAGCGCTGCGTGACCGTGAAACAGAGGCCCAAGTGGTCCAGATCTGTCAGCAACTTGGCTTGGGCGCCCAGTTTGGTGGCAAATATTTTGTCCATGATGTGCGGGTGATCCGTTTACCACGCCACGGCGCCTCTTGTCCGGTGGGCATTGGTGTCTCCTGCTCCGCTGATCGCAATATCCGCGCTAAGATCAATCAGCAAGGGGTATGGTTGGAAAATCTGGAGCGGGATCCGGCGCGCTTTCTGCCAGAGGTGGCAGCAGAGCAGCTCAGCCAGGAGGTGGTGAAAATTGATCTCCACCATCCCATGGCCAGCATCCGTGAAACCTTAAGCCGTTATCCCATCAAGACCCGGGTGATGCTTAATGGACCCATTGTCGTGGCGCGCGATATTGCGCATGCGCGCATCCAGGAACGGTTGCAGCGCGGCGAAGGTATGCCAGACTATTTCCGCGACCATATCGTCTACTATGCAGGCCCTGCAAAAACTCCAGTCGGTTATGCCTCTGGCTCTTTTGGACCGACCACCGCCGGACGCATGGATAGTTATGTCGATGCCTTCCAAAAACAGGGTGGTTCCTATGTCATGTTGGCCAAAGGTAATCGCAGCCGGGCGGTAACCGCTGCCTGCAAAGCCTACGGCGGTTTTTATCTCGGTTCCATAGGGGGAGCCGCAGCCCGCCTGGCCCAGGATTGTATCAAAAAGGTGGAGGTGATCGATTATCCAGAGTTGGGAATGGAAGCGGTCTATCGTATCGAGGTAGAGGATTTTCCAGCCTTTATCATTGTCGATGATAAAGGCAATGATTTTTTTGTAGAATTAGGATTATAACTGCAGAGAGAGTATCCGGGAGGGAGCAGGCTCCCTCCTGGTTTTACTCCTCCAAATATAATTTACCCTTTTCCAACCAGGCCAGCCGATCGGCAAATTGTTTGGCGCGGCTCAGGCGGCTGGTAAAGGTGACGCTGCTGAAACTGCGTAGACGTTGCGCCAACTCGGCTTCACCCACCTCATCCAAAACGGCTCCCGGTTCATCCAACAACAATAAGGTGGGCTGCATCGCCAATACTGCTGCGACTGAGACACGATAGGCTTCTGCCGATGATAAAGTAGAGAGCTCTCGTTGGCCCAGTGAGCTCGCCAAGCCAGCCTGCTGCAGTGCTTCTGCGACCCGACTCTGTAACGATTCGCCACGCAAGCCTGCCTGTGCCGGGGTCAAGGCGACCTCTTCCCAGACTGTGGCCGTCAAAAAACGTTGTCCGGCATCGCTGAAGATGACCCCCAAATCGCCCGTCAACAAATTACCTGGCACGCTTTGACCCTGCCAACGGATCTCTCCCTGATCTGTCGGGATTAAACCAGCCATCAAGCGCAACAAGAGCGTTTTGCCACTACTCTCTTTGCCCACAATCGCCCAACGTTCTCCCGCATGGATGGACCAATTGAGAGAGTCAAACAACGGCTGTTGCTCCGCATTGTGGTCATCATCCAGGCAACTCACTTGCGCAAGATTGATCAGTGTATTGTGTGCCATGGGGATAACAGCATTAAAAAGGAGAGGTAACTATTCACCAGCCAAAACAACTGCGGGTCCAGGGAGGGCACCTCTCTGGCCGGGTCCAGGGATGGAATCCCTGGGATTTTGCTTTTAATCTTTTGCCTTTGGCGCGCCTTTCACAACAAGCCGACGCGCTTTTTGCGTCGGCGCGGCGCGCCTAATGGAAGCAAGTTGTGCGGATTGGCGCGCTTTTTTGCGCCAATCCGCACAGCATCCCCATGGGGGGTAGAGCTGGCGAGTTATCGCAAACCGGGCAGAGCTGGCGAGCCATTGCGAACCTGAATAGTTACCAAAGAGAGCGCATTAAATACGTTGCAGTTGGTGTGTCTCTTCCGGCGTTTCCTTGCCACCCTCATCCGGTGGGGAGGGCAGAGGTGTCGGTGCAGGATCTTTTTGTTTATACATTTCTTGCTTGAGTTGGTTTTCCCACTGCTGCAACAGTTGTTGCGTATGGCGTAAGGCTTGATCGGTTTGTGATTTTAATTTGGGCAACTGCTGGTCCAAGGTCAAACGCCCTGCTTCGGAAAGCGCATCCATGGCCTCACGCAAGGCGTTGCGAGCCCGCTGCAACGCTTCACCCGTGCGCTCTTCCTGAGGCTGGGGATTGTGATCCCCCTCTTGTCCCGACGCTGTCTCACCTGGCAACAGCAGCAGGAAAGCGATGATCCAAAGTCCAGAAAATCTGTTTGGGATGGTTGACATCAACACCCTCGCGTTGCACCCTCTATATCCCATCCCAATACGGCCACCTGCTCGGCAGGATAGTTGACATTGACATCAACACCCTCGCGTTGCACCCTCTATATCCCATCCCAATACGGCCACCTGCTCGGCAATGACCGAGTAGGCCAACTCTCCTTGCTGCACCATGCGTGCAAAGGCAGCACAATCAAACCAAGCCACTTCGAGTAGTTCACGGCTGCGACACTGAATCTCCCCTTGCCAGCAATCACTGATATACAAAAAGCTGACATTGGGATGCTCCTGATCGAGCATGGGAATGACATCCATGCGTTCCCATTGCAACAACTCAATACCGATCTCTTCTACCACTTCACGCAACAGGGCGTCTGTTACCGCCTCTCCCTGATCAACAAAACCGCCCGGGAAAGACCATTTTCCCCAGCGCTGATCTTTGTAGGCCAGACGGACCATCAACAATTTTTCAACTGTACCGCTTGCCCGCTCAACAAGCATGGCATGGGCAGAAACAGTGGCTTTGACCCACACATCAACTCTCCCATAAAGCGAAACGGGTCATAGCTTTTTTTGTCCCTATTTGGCGCCAGAAGAGAAGCACTCTTGGTGCATTAAAATTCTCGCACAATCTTCCAGGCAGCACCCTCTTTTTGCATGGCCAAGGTTTTTTGCACTTGATCCTGGTAGCGATTGGACCAATAGCTTTGATTAAAAGTGACTTGCGCACGATCAGGAGCTGTGACGTTCACCTTGATGTTGGAAAGGGTCACCCGAATGGTGCCGGAGGCGCTCAAAGCCACCCGCCGTTGCTGTTTCCAAGCTTCCCGATCGGCAAATTTATCTGGTGGTGTATATGCGCTATCTGAATAAAACGATAAATATTCATCCACTTTTTTTGCTGACCAAACTTTGGCCCATGCTTGTACGGTGCGTTCGATCTCTGCTGATGCCGAAGGAACAGGCGCACTCTCGGCAACGGCTGGGGCTGCTGGCGCTGGCTCATTGCTACTGGTGGTCAGTGCACGGCTGGCCGGATCCAGTTCACTGCGCGCCTCTGCATCACCCACATTGCTGACCGAGGTGGGGGCCGGAGGAGGGACAACGGCAGCGGTTTTTTTGTTATCTGCCCGCTCAGGAACAGCTTTGGCCGGCGCTTTGGCGGCTACAATCGGTGATCCGCTGTCTGCTGGAGCAGTCCCGGCCGCAACAAACAATTTTTTCAGAAAATCCAACTTGGCTGAAACCATGGCATTGGAATTGTTGATGCGTAACGCCTGCGCATAGGCCTGCGAGGCCAGTTTGGCATAGACATCACCCAAATTTTCATGCGCTGTGGCATAATCTGGTAAAATGCGTACCGCATTCAACAACGCCTGCCGGGCATTTTCATAGTCACCCCGTTCGGCATACAGTACAGCCAGATTATTAAAGGGCTCTGGCAGATCGGGATAGTCGGCGCCCAATTCGCGAAAGACACGAATGGCCTCATCATTCTGACTTTTGCCGGTAAAAATCAGTCCCTGCAAAAAACGGGCTTCCGCATCTTTGGGATGCTCCCGCAAAAAATTTTCCAGTTTTTTCATGGCTTGGTCGAGTTTTTTTTCATCGGTCAAGCGGTAAATCTCGTCCAACTCTCCCGCCGAGACACGGCCAGCCATACCCAGAAAAGCGACCATCAATAATAGAAACAGAGAAAGACGTAGTTGTTTCATAGGAGTCATACCAAGTTGCAGGAATGGAAACAATATTTCGTGCAGCATTGTGGCTTGTTGTCTCGCATAATGCAACCAAAGAAAAAAGGGTGCCCACAACCATTTCAGCACCCTGCATTCTTTGGCAAAAGCTCAGGCAACGCCCTCTATTCGCTGATCAAAGCCCGACGTCGTTGCAAATAGGCATCACGTAAAGAAATATATGGATCAACTGCCGATTTCTTCAAGTCTTCATATTCGCCCAGATGCAATGAGGTGTCATTAACGGTCCGATGGGCAACCAACCCGGCACGATAACCAATATCACCAGGAACATAGGTTAATGGATTCATGAGGGTATCGCCAACCCATCCCACACCATCACGCAGATTAGAGGGACCGACAATCGGCAACACCAGATACAGAGAATCTCCTGCTCCCCAGCGTCCCAATGCCTGTCCCAAATCTTGTTGCGTGCTTTTTAAGCCTGCTTCACCGGCCACATCAAAAAATCCAAAAAATCCAAATATCGTGTTGACACCAAAACGGGCCAACTCCACCCCTGATTGGCTAATCTCCCCTTCCAGGATGGTACTGACTACGCGAGTCGGTGTGGCCAGATTCTGGAACACATTGCGCACGCCAACACGAACCCCTTCCGGTACCAATTCACCATATACCGTGGCAACAGGGCGCAAAATACCCATATAGAACAGATCGTTAAACTCAAAGAAAAAACGGTTGACCGGTTCCAACGGATCGGAGACATCATCGATACTGAAAGCGAGCTGACCATCACTTTCACTCGTACTCTCCGGTACCGTTCTATTCTCTCCGGCTGTCGCCGTCGATTGCGTATGTCCGACTAACATACATAAAAACAACGTGATAACAAAAAAGAATTTTTTCATTCCGGGTTCGCTTGGTTCGAGGAAAAATGAGGGTTGGCTTGCTTTAATTCCTTGCCAACCCTATCCATAATGCGCGACAATTTGCCGCTTTGCAACCATAGGATTCGGCTGCCTGGCAAATCTCTGCTCACCTCCAAACGGCTGTACGCTTGAACGATGATTTCCCTTATCCGGCAATTGGGACGATATACGATTGAATTTATTCTGGAAACAGGACGTATGTCCCTGTTTATCCTGACTGTGTCTGCGCTTGCCCTGCGTCCGCCCTACCGAATCCAAAATCTGCTCAAACAGATACACTTTATTGGTATTCGCTCACTGTTTGTCATCGTTCTGACCGCTATTTTTGCCGGAATGGTGTTGGCGTTGCAAGGATATTATACCCTGACCCGCTTTGGTGCCGAAGGGATGCTTGGTCCGGCTGTGGCCCTCTCCATCATCCGTGAATTGGGTCCGGTTCTCTCTGGTTTAATGGTTACCGGACGGGCCGGTTCTGCCCTGGCTGCGGAACTGGGAATCATGCGTATTCGCGAACAGGTGGATGCCCTGGAGGTGATGGGTATCTCTTCGCTGCAATATCTGGTAGTACCGCGTGTTCTGGCTGGCTTGCTCTCTCTGCCTATTTTGACCGCCATTTTTGATGTCATTGGCATTTTGGGTGGCTATTTGATCGCGGTACAATTATTGGAGATGAGCAGCGGTATCTATTTTTCCGGCATCGAGTCCGCCGTGGTGATGCGTGATATCAGCACCGGTATGATCAAAGCCTTCAGCTTTGGTCTGATCGTCACCTGGATCTGTACTTTCAAAGGCTATCATGCCAAACGCGGCGCCGAAGGGGTCAGCCAGGCCACCACCTCTGCCGTCGTACTCAGCTCCGTGTTGATCCTGGTGTGTGACTATTTTAT
>NZ_RXIU01000146.1:0-6146 GCF_004217665.1 Candidatus Magnetaquicoccus inordinatus
GAGGAGATAATCTCCTCCTGGACCTCCATAATAATTTTCTGATTTTCAAATGCGATTGCCCTGGGCAACTGGCAGTGATCCCTTGCAGAGGAGAACCGCTCAACAAGAAGAGGAAAACAGGGCTCTCTCCTCGGCAAGGGTCAATTGATGAATACGCTGCAACAAAACGGTTTTGCGTAAGGGTTTAACCAGATAATCATCACAACCGGCAGCAAGACACCGCTCTCCTTCTTCCGAAAAGGCATGGGCAGTCAAAGCCAAAATGGGCAGGGAGCCTCTTTTGGTGGCAACTTCCCACTGGCGAATCGCGCGCGCAGCACTGTAACCATCCATAATCGGCATCTGCATATCCAGCAAGAGCAGATCAACTCCCCCCTCTTGTACCAGACGCACTGCCTCGGCACCATTGCCCACCACCGATAAGATGTGACCACTCTGCTGCAAATAGAGACGAATCAACAATTGATTGTCTTCAGAATCTTCAGCAAGGAGAATCCGTAACATTTGTTCCTGAAGGGCAACCTCAGGATGCGCACGATGTTCTGGCACAGAGGGCGACATCGGTGATGACAACGCACGCAAGGGCAGTTTGACAAAAAAAGTGGTTCCCTGGCCCAGACAGCTTTCCACACTAATTTCGCCACCCATCAAATGCAGCAAACGCCGACAAATGGTTAACCCCAAGCCACTGCCACCATAACGCTGCTGGATGCGTCTGTCTGCTTGCGAAAATGAGTCAAAAATATGCTCCAACTGCTCACTGGCAATGCCAATGCCGCTATCACGCACCGTCAATTGCAACCACTCACCCTCTCCCGACAACAAATCCACCAATAATACAACCTCACCCTGTTCGGTAAATTTGAGGGAATTACCCAACAAATTAAGCATAATCTGTTGCAGACGATGTCTATCCAAAGAGATCCATTCCGGAACATCGTCGCGAATGCGCAGCGACAAAGCCACCCCTTTTGTCTCTGCCAGTCCCTGCAGCAAAGCGACCATCTCCAGCAACAGAGAGCGCAGCTCAACCGGCTCTTCCAATAGTTGGATTTTGCCAGCCTCAATTTTGGCTAAATCCAAAACCTGATTGATCAAAGTCAAAAGCAGCGTTCCTGAAGATTGAATCCGCTGCAGCAGATGTTGTTGTTGCCCAGACAACTCTCCCTCAAGCAACAGGTCGGTCATCCCCAATACCACATTGAGAGGAGTACGCATCTCATGACTCAACATGGAGATAAAATCACTTTTGGCCCGCGTAGCCTGTTCTGCTGACTCCTTGGCACAACGCAAATGCTCTTCCTGCTGTTGCAGACGGGCATAAGCCTCAATCAAACGCTCCTCTGCATGGCGCTTGGCCGTGATATCGCGATTGCTGACCCGACGCCCCAAAAAACGACCATCCTCCCGATAAACCGGGCGGCAACCATGCGCCAACCAACGAATCTCCCCATCACGACGCACAATGCGAAAATCCAACTCCTCATCGGACTCCTGCTCCATCCGCTCGTGATGCGCCTGCAAACGGGCAAGATCTTCAAGATGCACAATGCGCAACAACAGATCAGCATCGGCCAAAAACTCTTCTGCCCGATAGCCGGTAATACGCTCACACGACGGAGAGGTAAACCAAATCTGCCGATTCGGACCGACCCAATATTCCCAGTCAAAGGTATAATCCAACATCAAGCGAAAATGGCTGGCATTGGGACGAAAACCACTCTGCACCTCCTGCATCTCTCTCCCCTCAGCACTCTCAGTCATCCTGAACTCCCTTATCTGGTCACCCGTTGCTCTTGGCTATAGTCCTTTATTGATCGCTTCCTTGTGTGCCATGATTAAAAGTAGTTATTTCTGTATTTTATATTTATGCAACTTAAACTCTTTTTTATTTTATTACAGACTTTGCAAATAATCAACAACGGAATAGCTTTCTCTTGGCATACACAAAGAAATTGCCTGTTTCTCTCCAGATTTAATAAGAGTCGTTACTCGGGAAAAACAAAACGCTCAATCATCTCCCACAAACTTTTCTTTCGTACCGGCTTGGCCAAATGGGCATCACACCCGGCTTGCAAACTATGCGCAATATCTTCTGGCATGGCATGTGCTGTCAGGGCAATGATCGGCACATGCGGCAAACCTTGCTGCTCTTCGAGACGTCGCCAGGCCCGTGTTGCGGTGTAACCATCCATCACCGGCATCTGCACATCCATCAAAACCACGTCGTAGCGTTGCTGGCGCAACCGCTCCAACGCTTCCACACCATTTTCCGCACTCTGCAAATGACAAGAAAAACCACGCAAATAGGTGGCAATCAAAAGACGATTATCCTCAGAATCTTCCACCAATAAAATTTCTACCGTTCTCTTGCCTTTTTCTTCATCGGCCAGCGAGGCTGCTCCCTTCTCCTCTTTTATTTGGGTTATCTGTCTGATAATACGCAACAAATCTGCACGACGAACCGGTTTTATCAAATAATGACGCACGCCCAACTCTTCACAACGTTGCAGATAACTCTCCTGATGTTCCGAGCTGAGCATTAAAATCGGAATACCTTGGTGACCAATGGCATTCCAGCACTCCAACAACTGAAAGCCATCCATCACCGGCATCCGTACATCCAACAAGAGCAACTGAAACGGCCTTTTTTCCGCCAAAGCCCGTTCCATCATCTCCAAAGCCACCACTCCATCAGCAGCCTCGGCCACTACCGCCTGCATCTGTTCCAAATTTTCCCGAAAGACAATGCGATTGGCCTCCACATCATCGACAATCAAGACGCGCATTCCCTGCAAATCAGGCAAACGCTGCGCTTGCGCCTGCTGTCCCACTTCAAAGGGAATGGTCACAAAAAAGGTACTGCCTTGCCCCAAATGGCTCTCCACTTCAATCTGCCCAGCCATTTTATGAACCAGACTTTTCACAATCGCCAAACCCAAACCGGTACCCCCATAGCGGCGGGTAATCGAGCTGTCGGCCTGCACAAAATGATCAAAGATACTGTGCAAGCGATCCGCCGCGATGCCAATGCCACTGTCTTCAATCCGAAACTGAATCGCCACCCGCTCACTGCCAAAAAGAACCCGTTTTCCCACATATTTGGCAGAAAAGAGTATGGAGCCCTGTTCGGTAAATTTGACAGCGTCACTCAACAGATTCAGAAAGATCTGCCGCAAACGGGTTGGATCACCAACCAACCATTCTGGCACCTCCGGCTGCAGATGATGCACCAATTGCACCCCTTTGCTCTGCGCCCTTTGTGCCATAATGTCACACACCACCTCAATCTCTTCGGTCAAATTCAGGGGTACGCATTCCAACTGCAAATGACCGGCCTCAATCTTGGATAAATCCAGCACATCGTTGATAATACTGAGTAAATTTTCTCCAGCCGAACGAAAAATCTGCATAAATTTACGCTGATCAGGATGCAGCTCACTCTCCCATAACAGATCGGCCATACCCAAAATGGCATTCATCGGGGTACGAATTTCATGGCTCATATTGGCCAAAAATTCTGATTTGGCACGATTGGCCGTTTCCGCCTCCTCTTTGGCACGCAGCAGATCACTTTCCACCTGGCGCTGCTCGCTGACATCCAGACAGGAGCCGATATACCCTAAAAACAGCCCCTGTTCGTCATAACGCGGCACGCCATGATCCAACAACCACCGCCACTGTCCATCATGACGACGCAACCGATAATTCATCACAAAGGGTAAACGACGATCAAAATGGCTGTAATAGACTGCCAGACAGCGGGACATATCCTCTGGATGCACCCCCTCCGCCCAACCATTACCCAACTCCTGTTCCATACTCCGACCGGTAAAATCCAACCAACGCTGGTTAAACCAAGTATACAATTTGTCTGGACCAGCCAGCCAAATCAAGACTGGAGCCGAATTGGCAACCACGCGAAAACGGGATTCGCTCTCGGCCAGTTGCGCGTGCAAGTGCCGCAGTTCGGTAATCTCCTCGATAGCCGCCACCATGTATTCCGCTTCATCACCCAAACGCGGAATCAAGGTTACCGTCAAACGCCCCCAAATCAGCCGACCATTGCGCCCCAGATAGCGCTTTTCCATCTGAAATGAGGAGATTTTGCCCGCTCGCAACTGTTCGATATAGTCGTTGTTGATCCGCATATCGTCCGGATGGGAAAACTCCTCGATACGCTTGCCATACAACTCTTCCGGCGAATCATAACCCAACATGTTGGCAAAGGCTTGATTGGCCTCGAGTATCCGCCGATCCTTGACACCGGCACGGGTCATGCCAATACCGACATGATCCACCATCGCTCGAAATTTGCTTTCGCTGCGTTGTAATAATAATAATGCCTGTTCCTGAGCCCGTTTGGTTTGGTAAAGATCGAGAAAAATCCGCACCTTGGATAATAAAATAAACTCATCGATTGGCTTTTCCAGATAGTCCACTCCACCAGAACGATACCCCTGCAAAAGATGCGGACGATCCTTGAAGGCTGCGGTCAAAAAGAGGATTGGAATATGTCTGGTCTCCCTGAACTCCTTCAGAGTCTCTGCCACCTCATAGCCATCCATGCCAGGAATATCCACATCCAACAAGATCACTGCTGGAGCATGGGCCAGCACCTTCTGCAGAGCCTCTTCGCCATTCACAGCCTCATGGACTTCGACCTCCAACGGCTGTAACAATTTGCGCATGGCCAACAGATTGGCCGGTTTGTCATCCACGACCAAAATGGCCGGTAAAGCGAGAGCTGTCACCACCTGTTTCCCCAATATGAGCAGATATTGTAACTATTCAGCACCCAAAACAACTGGGGGTCCAGGGAGGGCACCTCCCTGGCCGGGTCCAGGGATGGAATCCCTGGGATTTTGTTTTTAATCTTTTGCCTTTGGCGCGCTTTTCAAACTAAGCCGACGCGCTTTTTGCGTCGGCTTAAGCGCCTAATGGAAGCAAGCTGTGCGCATTGGCGCGCGTTTTTGCGCCAATGCGCACAGCATCCCCATGGGGGTAGAGCTGGCGAGCCAGCACGAACCTGAATAGTTACCAGATATTAACCATGGCCATAACAATCTTTACACAGTTAATTCAACAATGGTAATATCATCTTCAAAACGACCTTGACCACCGATATGCTGTCGCGCCCTATCGACCACTCTGTGCAAAGGCTCCTGCAGCGCATACATCTGCTGCAGGCAATCACAAAGCCGCTCCATACCGAACGATTCACCCGCATCATTGCTGCCCTCGATGATGCCGTCAGAAAAGAGAATCACCCGATCACCTGGCTGCAACTGCAGGATCTGTCGTGTCCAGTTTTGCATCGTATTGCTGACAATCCCCAATGGAAAACCTGCCGAGGGGAGACGTTCCCACAAGCGCCCCTGACGAAAGAGCAACCCTTCCGGCAAGCCGCCATTCCACGCTTGCACAAGATGATTGCCCTCATCCCATTCCAGCATGGTAGCGGCCAGATAGATACCGGTTGGCAGACGATCACGCAGATTTTGGTTGATTTCGGCCAGGATTACTCCGGCAGCATAGCCCTTGCGGGTCATGGTATGAAAGATATTGGAGACCTCTGGCCCGACAATGGCTGCTGGCAAGCCATGACCGGTAATATCCCCCAGCAAAATATGGCGGACACCATCTGGTCGGCGCATGGAAAAGAGCAGATCCCCGGCCATGTTGTCCAGAGGCATGAGCAGATGGCGCATGGCGTGTTCATCAAATTGTACGCCTGCACGCATTTTGGTTAAAATCTTTTCGATGATGCTCTGATCGGCAGCCAGTTTGGCATGCTGACGCCGCAACAGAAGCTGGTTACGGTCGTTGATACGATTGAGTCGATCCAACTGCCGATTCAGCCGCTTATAATCCTTGAGCAATCCGGTAAAGGCATCCTGCCAGCGCTTCCCTGTCACTTCTGCTTCCTGTAGCAACGCCTCTGCTTGGGCAATGGTACGCTCTTCGCTGTATAGATACTCCATCGACTCTGCAGACAGATCCGTTGCCAAGCCTCCATCAAGAGATTTCATCGTTGGCCTCCGGGAAGTGGTAATGGCACAAGCCTCATCTTCCGCCACATGGAATGGGGCGTATCGTGCTCTTGCACGCACTCTTTATCGTATCTTTTTTTCCGCTATAAGAAA
>NZ_RXIU01000146.1:6501-9101 GCF_004217665.1 Candidatus Magnetaquicoccus inordinatus
AGAGACAAACAGCGAAAGCGGATACAAAGGAGCATCCTTCGTCTTTGATTCGTATGCCTATGTACGCCGCTTGCGTGATGCCGGAATGGATGAACAACAGG
The DNA here is from genome assembly GCF_004217665.1 of Candidatus Magnetaquicoccus inordinatus. Lineage (GTDB taxonomy): Bacteria > Pseudomonadota > Magnetococcia > Magnetococcales > Magnetaquicoccaceae > Magnetaquicoccus > Magnetaquicoccus inordinatus. Next base: position 6,603 of record NZ_RXIU01000146.1, read on the forward strand.
CCGCTATTCAGGCTGAAACCTTTATGGCCATGGCAGAAGATCGTTTAGCGACGAAACATGATATTGCTACTCTGCAACGAGACATAGCGACTATCGATGCCAAAGTGGAAGCGACAAAGGCCGAATTGAAAAAGGAAATCGAAACCACCAAAGCCGAATTAAAGAAGGAAATCGAAACCGCAAAGGCCGAGTTGCAACGAGATATTGCTGCCATTGATGCCCGGATGGAAGCGACAAAAGCCGAGTTGAAACGGGACATGGCGGTTATAGAATCAAAAATTGAATCCTCAAAAGCTGATACCATCAAATGGACAGCCGGCATGTTTGCCGCTCAAACTGCGCTTATCCTCGGTGCCATGTTCGCCATCATGCGTATATCCTCGGTGCCCTGTTCGCCATCATGCGTATAAACCAACCGCCTCCTGTCGTCTATCAAACACCTGCACAAGAGATGCGCCTCCCTGCTCCAGCTCCTGCCGTGCCTCCTGTAAGAAGAACATCATCATCCCCAACAACTCAACATCGAGGATCACTATAGCACCCACAGAAACGCATAAAAACCAGAGCACGCAACTGCTGTTTTAGATTTCCATATACATCATATGCTTTCAAACCATGTTGTATCAATACTGATATGTTCGATAAGTTCGGTTTTTACTCCAAGCGACAACTCCTTTAGTTTCTCCGCAATTTCATTGCCATCGATAAGATCAATTGGTGGTGCACCATCTCTTTTTGCTTCTTTTACAGCAGCCGGGGTAAAAGAGCCTGTTGTAATAAGCAATCCTTTGTCAGCACGGCCAACCATAGCGCCACGAAAATCACGAACCTCAGCGGCAGAAACTGAATCTTTATAACGCTTACATTGAAAAAAAACATGAAAGCTCATAAAACCGTGAATACGAGCAATACCCTTTCCGTCAATTCCACCATCGCCTGTGCGGCCTGTTACCTCGACATGAATAAATCCGGATTCGCGCAGAACGCGCTGAATCAATCGCTCAAAACCTGCCGGGTCAAGTGTTTGCGTGAGAACAACAAAAAGTTTGTCTTTCCATCCTTCCTCTTCAGATAATTCCCGTACAGTTTCGTTAGACACTCTCTTTTTCGGTAGGTTTTGCTTATCAGTTTTGTCGAGGGCACGAACAAAACGAACTACTTCATCAGAATCTACAACTTCAAAGGTCTTGGCCTTTTCTGTCAGAGACCAGACACCACGTCTTGAATTTTCAACTAATCCGTATTTTTTGAGATATGTGCGCGCCCAAGCGAGACGATACCCGATTTCCGTTTGATTACTCCTGTCTGGATCATGGGCTTGAGCCAGAATTTCCTCTGTTAATCCTGTCAACTCCACGGTCTTGGCGTAAATCTCCTCAACAGCCCCAGAACCTCCAAGTTCGCGTAGTGCCGCCAAAAGCGGGTTCATCAGACTGTCATAGGTCGGAAGCTTATTCATAGGTATCATACTCTCGTAGTTGTTAATACATTGTACCACCAAAACTGTCATCGTAACACATGTACCACCATCAGACGGATTGGCAAACAAAAACATCGCCACCGCGTCAGTTTACTTGAAATGCCTTATCTTTTAGCTTTGCGGCGCATCTAAAGGTACCTCCTCTAACAGAAGGAAAAGCTATCACAAAACATACCACCATCATTTTTGACTGTCAAGTGATTATATATGTTTAATGGTAACGCGCCAAAAAGCCCGTACACTGTGAATATACCAACAAACCGATTTAGTGCCCCCTTTTTGCCTCCTCCATCGCATGCCGATGGTAGTCATGCAATCGCTCATGTCCAACGGGTTCATTGATAAGCCTGTTGACTTTGCCATGACGAAAAGAGGATGATGGGGGAAACCATCCAGTCAGAAGGGATAGCCATCATGAGCACAGAGACAAACAGCGAAAGCGGCTACAAAAGCGCGTCCTTCGTCTTTGATTCGTATGCCTATGTGCGTCGCTTGCGTGATGCCGGAATGGATGAACAACAGGCCGCTATTCAGGCTGAAACCTTTATGGCCATGGCAGAGGATCGCCTGGCGACAAAGCGCGATATTGTCACGTTGCAACATGATATGGCTGAAATAAAGGCCGAATTGAAACGCGACATTGCCGCCATCGATGCCAAAGTGGAAGCGACAAAGGCCGAATTGAAAAAGGAAATCGAAACCGCAAAAACCGAGTTGAAACGGGACATAGCGGTTATAGAATCAAAAATTGAATCCTCAAAGGCTGATACCATCAAATGGACAGCCGGTATGTTTGCCGCTCAAACTGCGCTTATCCTCGGTGCCATGTTTGCCATCATGCGTATGAATCAACCGCCTCCTGTCGTCTATCAACCACCTGCACAAGAAATGCGCCTCCCTGCTCCAACTCCTGCCTCGCCTTCTGGACGATAGAGATAAATAGGGTCTCCTCAAAAAGCCCCTACCGCAATTGCTCTTCTACCGTGAGATGGACCCGACTCAACGGTGATTTTTGTTAC
>NZ_RXIU01000147.1 GCF_004217665.1 Candidatus Magnetaquicoccus inordinatus
CAGAAAATTGTTATGGAGGTCCAGGAGGAGATTATCTCCTCCTGGTGGGTGCAGGGCAAAGCCCTGCTGAAAATGTGCGGCGTTTCACAAAAGCGAATGCGCAGCATTCGCGCACGCCGCACAGATTTGTGCCCCGCAGGGGCACTCTTTGGGAGGGCGGACGCCCGACATGCACAGTTTCGCTTGTGGCAACAGTGAAGAAATTGGCAAATGCGATTGTCCTGCCCCATTGTGCTGTATATATTGTTGTTGCCATTTTCTTGCAGTTGTGGGTGGTTTTGTTTTTCCAGATGCTGTTTATGTCAAACCTTTTGCTTGTTTATAAAGTATGCCTTCCATGTCAAACGATTCGCAGCACCCCAATGATCAGATGCCGTTGCTGTTTCAGGAGGGGTTTTTGGCTATTTTATTGCTTTTGGCGATTGTGGGGTTGTTTTGGTTGATGCTGCCCTTTTTGCCGGGACTCTGTTTGGCGACTGTTTTGGCCGCTTCCACCTATCCGCTCTATCAAAAAATCCAACTGCGTTTTGCCCTCTCGGCACAGGGATCCGCTCTGCTGATGACCGGGAGTGTGTTTTTTCTGGTGATCTCTCCCGTGGTCTATTTGCTGACCATCGCCGGAATAGAGATTGCCCGCTTTTTTTCTGGGCTGAAGCAAAGAGTTGCTCTGCTCTCTCCCGGAGAGCTGCAGTTGCTGCGGGAGCGGTTGCTGGAGCGTCTGCCGCTGCCAGTGGATTTGCAAGAGATCCTCTTTGAGCAGTTTGAGAGTATGCTGCAGCAGATGGTCGGCATGATCAAAAATGTCTCCCTGTTTTTGTTCCAGAACATTCTTGGCAATTTTGCCTCCTTTTTCTCCTCATTGCTGTTGATCCTCTTGGCCCTCTTTTTCTTGTATCGGGATGGGCCAGCTTTGTTGAGACAGTTGCAAATTTTGTCCCCTCTGCCCAACCGATTGGATCAATTTATCATGCGCCGTTTTGCCTTGTTGGCGACTGTGTTGACCCTCTCTACCCTCTCCATTGCCTTGATTCAAGGGGTTTCCATCGCTGTTGTGGCACTCTTTATGGGCTTGCCATGGTTTACCCTGGGTGTTGCGGTGGCTGTCACCTCTTTTGTGCCGGTGTTGGGCAGCATGTTGGTGTGGGGGCCAACCGTCTATTGGTTGATTGCCCATGATCAATGGTTGTCAGGGATGTTTTTGCTCTTTTGGGGTGGGGTGGTAAACGGCTTTTTGGTGGACAATCTGTTGCGGCCTCTGTTGATCAACCGCTTTGTGCGCATGAGTCGATCCGGTGCGGAAAATGACGACGAATCCAGCCCGCTCGACCATACCTTGCTGACCGTGCTCTCCACCTTTGGCGGGTTGCTGGCCTTTGGTATCATGGGCCTGTTTTTTGGTCCCTTGATCGCAGCCATGGCCATTACCATTTTTGAAATTTATGAAAGGGAATATGGCCATCGTTTGGACTATTCCTGAACGCCGCGCACTTGTTGTTGGCTCGGTGCCAGATCCAGGTGAGAGTCTGTCTGCGGCTAACAGCCTGCAGGCTGTTGGTTGAGGCGGGCCAAAAAGGGAAAGATGATGGAGAGATGCCCACCATCACCCTTTTTCTGTTGGCCGGTTATGCGCCGGTGTCAATCGGTACAAAACCAGACTCCTGTAGCGGGCATATACTCATCTTCCTCCGCGCATTGCTGCGGGATGGGTGCCGTTTCTTGCGGGTACATCCAGGCTTTCAAACGTCTCCAAAAATCAATCAATGTGTTCATCGCAGTCCTCATGTGTAGTAGATAGTCGGCGCTCTCTTTGTGTAGACAAGTGCCAGTTGCTCCCCAGGGGAGCCTTGTTTGTTAAACCTTCAAATACAACTCTTTGCCATCCCCTTCCACCATCACCCGCTCTTCGGGGAGGATGGGTTGTGGCTTGGGCCAACATCCTGGGAGGGGGTCGCAGACAAGCAACTCTGGTGGTATGTTGAGCCCTTGTTTGACGACCAGCTCCCGGGACAAATCATGCGACGGGTTGTCACAGGTAAATTCGATGGGTATGCCATTGGGATCATAGGAATAGATCGAATAGCAATAACCATGATCGATCACATCTGATGCCGGAAATTCACCCGCATCAAGCAGTGCCATGATGTTCCATAACTGCTCCAGATGGGCAACTGCAATGGCCAGATGATCGAACACATAGGGACCGGTGACTGGTTCGCCATGTCGCTTATAAGGCAGCTTTTTCACGCCCGGCCATTCAAAGAAGGAGAGGCGTGCATTGCCGCCCACATCAAAAAGATATTGCCGGTTGTGCTCTGTTCCTGATACCAAAATCAGACGCATTCCCAATAAGTCTCGCCAAAAATGAAGAGTTGCCTTTATGTCGGAAGTGGCGAAAGCACTATGATGAATGCCTGAAAATGTGGGTGTGGTGTTCATATTGTCTTTCCTGCAATTTGGCAGTCATGGTTTGTTTTGTCTCTCCCCTGAGAGAGGCTGACTGCACTGGTTTAATCACGATCTGTTACTAGTATTGATTATATTTCTGAGAATAAGTTTCAAACTTTATTGCGTATATTTTTTGTAAAATATTCATTTTTTGCAAATTAAATAAAATATGCAATAAATATCTTTGCAGGAGCATGGGGTGTTGGCTGTGTCCTGAAGAAAAATTATCTTTAATTAATGGATGTTTGCATGTCGATGTCTCTGGAAAAGATGCTGCACAGAATGGAATTGACGCAGGCTGCAATCGGTTTGTGTATGTGTTGCTGATGGCTGTTTCAGGAAAATATGCGGCACAGGATTGAGTGGTTGCTGGATGCAATCTGGATAGATTGTTTTGTGGCATGCGTGGGAGGTGTGGCCTGGGCTGGTTTTTGTGTTTTGCTCGCTTCTGATGAGCAAAAGGGGAGCGCAAAATAATACTGTGTGAAAAGAGAGCTTGCTTGTCGGTGTTTGGAATACTATAGATAAACAATCTGTGGCTTGTTATTGGAGGTGTTCCATGTCTGCTGATGTCAAGCATGTTCCTATTGTTTTGATTGATATGGCCGGATTTTCCCGCTTGAGGAGTCTGCCTGAACAACGGGCGATTCTGACACGTTTGGATGCAATGCTGAACGCGGTATTGAAACAGTTTACCGGGCGGCTTAATCCACGCCACGCTTTCGAGTGGCAAAGTACAGGGGATGGCTATTTTATTACGCTGACAGGATGCTCCTCGCCAGTGGCCATGCGCTTTGCTGTGGATTTGGAGCAAGCGCTGCTGGCAGAAAAGAGTCGCAACTATCCACTGCGTTTGCGGGTTGGCTTGGTGTTGGGGGATGTGGAGGAGGTCGGCTTGCACCGCTTGAGCCCAGCCAAAACCGAAATCACCCGTTTGGTTGACCATGAGTGGAGCCGAGCTCTGTTGGCAAAGCGGGCGGCCCAGCCACAGGTGTTATTGGCCTCCACCCTGTTTTGGGAGGATTGGCAAAACCATCCAGAAAAAGATGATCCAGCCTTGGCAGTGGCAGAACGGCCATGGGTTTGGCTTGCCTTTCCGATCAAACATGGCGAAGTGTTACCGGGGTATCTGCAAGCCGATGAAGAGAGCATAGAGCAGATTCAACAGAGAGCGCAGCAGGAGTCTGTCCAACCGGCTCTGCCGAAGATGGATTTGCGCCCCTGGTTGCAACGGTTGCTGGATCAGACCGAATATTTGGAGATTCGCGGTATCAGTTCTGGAGGGGGGCGGGGTAGGGAGGCGGGTCGTTATTCTATCGAAACTCTCTATACCCCATTGCGCAGTCGGGGAGAGGGGAAGAAAATCGGTAAAAGAGGGGAGTTGTCAGGTCGGGAGGAGGAGCGGGTGGCGCTCTCCAGCTTGTTACCCCGCCATGCCCGATTGTTGATAGAGGGGCAGCCTGGTGCAGGAAAAACCACCTTTTTGCGTTTGGTGGCCGCCATGCTCTGCCGGGATTTATTGGGTGTGCGCTGTGAGAACGGCAGGAGTTGGCGCAATCATATCCTGGGCGTGACCGATGAGGTGCCGCGCATCCCACTGTTTTTACGACTGTCGGCGCTGGCCGCCATGCTGAAGGAAGAGCGCACGCCCTATCCCGAGGATGACAGTCGCCGTCTGCTTGATCTATTGGAGAAGCAGGCAAGACCGGAGGATCTTGCTGCCTGGCGGCAACACTGGCAGGAGTTGCTGCATTCTGGTCGGGTGATGCTGTTGCTGGATGGGCTGGATGAGGTGGCCGATGAGGAGATTCGTCGTCGCATCTTGGCTATCGTGTGCCACGCCATTCGTGAGTGGCAGGAGTGTCCGTTGCTGGTGAGCAGCCGACCTTTTGGTGTGGAGCAGATGCACGATTTGGGGTTCCATCATGTTGAGATTGAACCATTTGCCAAGGAGGAGGTGCAGGAGTTTCTCAGTCGTTGGTCGGCAGCCTTGCATGAAGCGGCAGCCAGCAGAGGTATTGGCCAGGAGCATCGGCAAAAATTAGAGCAGGCGATTTTGGAGCGGCCTGCCATTCGTTTGTTGGCTGCCAATCCGGTGATGCTGACCTGTCTGTGCGTGGTGCACTGGAATGAGGGTGATCTGCCGGAGGCGCGGGCACGTGTCTATCAGGCGGTGATCCGTTGGCTGTTGGCCTCGCGCAAGGAGTGGCGGGAGAAGTTTCATGATGATTTTGCCTTGGATGCTTTTGCAAAACTGGCGTTACACATGATGAGCGCAGGGCAGGGCAAAAAAGTGGTGGTTGTCGATCTGCAGGCCGGAGCAGAGGCGGTTGAACCGGTGGTGGCTCGCTATTTTGCCAATGAGCAGAGTCATGGTGAGCGGGTAAAATTGGCGCGAAAGTGGTTGAGCTTTGAATGTGTGGGCAGCGGTATTGTCGAGGAAACAGAGCAGGGAGAGCTCAAATTTTGGCATCTGACTTTTCAGGAATATCTGGCGGCCTTTGCCTTGGCTCTGCTGGGCGACGAGGAGAAAGAGGGTGAGGATTATTGGCCAATGCTCAAAGGGCGTTTGGATGATCCGCAGTGGCGGGAGACGGTGGAGCTTTTTCCTGGTGCTCTCTTTGATGAAGGGCGGGGACGCCGTGTCGATCGCTTGTTGCAAAAAGTGCTGGGTTTATTGGTGGATAATTCGAATCTGAGTGAAAAGGCGCGCATTGCCGGGATTATTGGCCGTTTGTTGCAGCCTCTGTCTGCTTTTCAATATACTCTTTCTGGCCCACTTGCAGAAACCTGGCAGCAGCTTCGTGATCGGGTGATGGCTATTTTCAAAAAAGAGGGTGCGGCAAAAGTCTCTATTAAACAGCGCATCGCGGCAGCGGAAGCCTTGGGCCAGGGTGGAGATCTCCGTTTGGCCAAAGAAAATTTTTATTCCAACCTTCTCGATTTTCCAGGTGGTAATGGCTGGCGTTTGGGTAAATATCTGGTAACAGTTATGGAATATCAGGAGTTTGTTGAGCAGGGCGGCTACCAGGAAGGGCAGTGGTGGGATGATACGGGCTGGAATTTACGGATGCGTGAACGGTGGCACAGTCCAGAAGAGTGGGAGCAGCAGCTTTTGCATCCTACTTGGCCGGTTACTAGAATCTCCTGGTTTGAGGCGATGGCCTATTGTCGCTGGTTGAGTGTTCAAAAAGGGTTGACCATTAGTTTGCCTGAGGAGACGCTTTGGTCTAAAGCGGCTGGAGCAAGAATATATCCATGGGGGGATATGGAGCCAACTCCAGAGTTGGCCAACTATAATTCTAATGTTAAGTCTCCTACTCCTGTGGGACTCTATCCAGATGGAAATGGTTTATATGGCCATTGTGATTTGGCGGGTAATGTCTGGGAGTGGCAGCGCAATCTTTGGGCTGGCAGCCATCCATTGGATACACTATTGAAGCAGCAGATCAAGGGAAATGACATGTTATCGCTGCGGGGCGGATCCTGGTGCCTTGGCGCAGGGTGGCTGGGTTCGGCCTATCGCCTCAGGTTCCTTGCCAGGGATCGCAACGGCAATGTCGGCTTCCGGGTGGCCGCTACTGCCGCGAGCACTTGATTTTTGTTTTTGTTGTGTTTTTGTTGGGTCCAGGGCGAAGCCCTGGTCGCGACAAAATGACAAAACAGAGCGATTTTGCGCAATTTTTGGTTATGTTACAACCGTTTTTGCACACAAATGCAAACAGAGCCTAGCGCAGAGAGTGAATACGTTGCTCGGTAGGGGGATGCGAGGAGAGATAGGCGGGCAGCTTGTGCTGCGGTCGGGTTTGTTCGAGAGTTTGCAAGGCGTTGGCCAACAGATGCGCGGAGCGGCCTGTTTTTTCCAATAAGCGGGCGGCAAAGCTGTCTGCCTCTTCTTCAAACTCCCGTGCATAGGCTTGGTTTAACAACAGGCTGGGCAGAGCGATGGTCAAGCTGGCCAAGGTGCTGGTATCGCCCAGCAGCAGACCTGCCAGCAGTGCCGTCGAGGCGCTCTGTACCACCAGGCGTAAACCGTGTTGATGCAGGGCATGACCCATCTCATGGGCCAGAATGGCCAGCAACTCCTCTTCATTCACCACAGCCAGAAGCTGTTCGGTAAAGAGAAAAACAGCTCCCGGCAGGGTGAAGGCGTTGGCGCCAATGGCCGTCGAACTGCGTAGATGAATCGTAAAAGTGAGCTGCTTTGCCTCAGGAGCAATCTGCGGCAGCACTGCTGTCAACTCTGCCAATGGCTTGCGCAATCGTGCCAACTGCTCCTGCTCACGCGAGGCAGGGGTAAACAGTCCCTGCAGGGAGAGCAGATTTTGCAACACCTTTTCTCCGAGTTGCTGCTCCAGCGCAGGCGGTATCTGCTTGACTACCAACTGTGCGAGCACCGGTACCCCAAAAACCAAAAGCGCCCAGACACTAAGGCCGCAGATGGCTACCGCCAACACAACATATCGCAAACGGCTTTCCAGAATATGCCAGGTGGATGCCAGAGCTCCCTTTTGTTGGCGCCGCAAAAAACGATCCAGAGCCTCATTATCGCGGATGCTGCAGCGCGCACCATCCGGTAGTTGTATGGAACGGGCAATGTTACCCACCCGATCCGAGATCTGCAGTTGCTGCAAAGAATAGAGACCATCATGGCGCGCCGAGCCGCTGATCTGGATCTCTGCCCGCTCTCCCAAGGTCAGGCGCACCGCTTGCGCCTCGGAGCTCAAACCATCAAACAGATCGGCCTCAATGGTGCTCATGCAAAGCCAATATCCATTCCAAAAGCATCGCCAAACTCTGTTGCCACCGCATCCAGATCAAGCAGTTGACCTGCCTGACAGTGGTTCAAATCGCTTTTGACGAGCAAGCAAATATGAGCTGTCAAATAGCGTAGCAGGCGTATGCGTGACCAGGGAATCAACAATCCGCAAGAAGCAAAATTGGCAATGGTGTTGGTAAGAAAGATCCAGGTCAGCGGCAAGGTGCGCAGAGTGCAGTGCAGACGAAAGCGGCTATCCAGGGTGCTATTGTGCCAGGCAGCTTGAAACATCGCCGACAGGAAGGCGGCCCGAATCAGGCTATAGAGAGTGATAAGCAGTGCCGTTACCGCAAATGCCGAAACAGCAAACCAGGGATTGCTGGTGGCAACGCCCTGTAGACTCCATTTGCCAAAGAGCAATAGCCAGAAAAACAGCAAGATGCCCATCAATACATAGGCCACCACCAGCAAGAGGATGGCTTTGCCATAGTGAAGCAAAAAATCTTTCTTCGGGTTGTGCATTTGGAAGTGGGCGCGGCCAAAAGCGCTATTATTGATAAAAAATTTATTTTGATGATAAAAATAGAAAGGAAGATAGAGGCCAAAGGTGAGGAAAACCAGGATCCAGCGCCACAGCAAAGCGCCATAGGCTTGCCCATATCTGCCGTTAAAAGAAAAATGAATATTGCGATAGAGGGTGTTGCGGAGCATGAATTGGCGTCCGCGTGTAACCAGCCAGGGGGTTGCCAACAGCAGGATCAACAGTAACACCGAATAGAGCAGGGCCCAGGCGGCATTAAATTGTCCAAACTGTTTGGCAAAACTCAAGAGAATGAGAAACGCAAACACGATGATGCGTCCTGTCAGGATGCGCCAGGGAGAGCCGGTAAACTCAAAGCCATGGCCATCCAGATGAAGATTGCCATAAAAATAGCGTAAGCGCCGCACCTTGGCCCAGGCTGAATAGACTCCCAGGCTCAGGATAGAGAGCGTGATATTGACAAACCAGATGCGGAAATATTCTCCTGCCGTGCCATGGAAGGTGAAGGGATAGATTTTTTCCTCTTCTTCTTTAACCTCTTCTGTCATCGCGCATCTTTTCCTTTGTTCATGCGGCGTGCCGGGATAAACAGCATCTACTGCAGCAGGACTCCTGGCAAAGGTGCGCTGCCGGATGATTGCTCTCACTTGACACGGTTATCTATACCCTTGTTGTGAGCATTCTGCAAGTTAAACAAAGGGTTTGGCAAGCCATTTTGCCGCACTGGGAGCTGTTTGCTGGCGATTGTCGTAACTATTCACTACCCAAAACAATTGCGGGTCCAGGGTGGGCACCTCCCTGGTGGAGCCCAGAGGCAAAGCCTCTGGGGTCAGGGCAAGCGCATTTGCCAATTTTCTCACTGTTGCCACAAGCGAAACGGTGCAGGTCGGGCGTCCGCCCTCCCAAAGAGTGCCCCTGCGGGGCACAAATCGGTGCGGCGTGCGCGAATGCTTCGCATTCGCTTTTGTAAAACGCCGCACATTTTCAGCAGGGCTTTGCCCTGCACCCACCAGGAGGAGATAATCTCCTCCTGGACCTCCATAATAGTTTTCTGATTTGCCTATGTGATTGCCCTGGTTCATGGGTATGGCAAGCGCATTTGCCAATTTTCTCACTGTTGCCACAAGCGAAACGGTGCAGGTCGGGCGTCCGCCCTCCCAAAGAGTGCCCCTGCGGGGCACAAATCGGTGCGGCGTGCGCGAATGCTTAAGCATTCGCTTTTGTAAAACGCCGCACATTTTCAGCAGGGCTTTGCCCTGCACCCACCAGGAGGAGATAATCTCCTCC
>NZ_RXIU01000148.1 GCF_004217665.1 Candidatus Magnetaquicoccus inordinatus
CACAGCTTGCTTCCATTAGGCGCTTAAGCCGACGCAAAGAGCGCGTCGGCTTGGTTTGAAAAGCGCGCCAAAGGCAAAAGATTAAAAGCAAAATCCCAGGGATTCCATCCCTGGACCCGGCCAGGGAGGTGCCCTCCCTGGACCCGCAATAGTTTTAGGTGGTGAATAGTTACGTGGCAACAGTGAGGAAATTTGCAAAGCGGACGCCCGACATGCACAGTTTTGCTTGTGGCAACAGTGAGGAAATTTGCAAATGCCATTGCCCTGCCTTTTTCTGTTAAGTTGTCTTGAAATGCCGAACAGGTGAAATGTGGCAAGAGAGCACCTGTTGTGCAGGGTACGGGCAGGGGCAGCGCTTTCGTACAGGAATGGGCAAAGCAATAGGGGAATTGTGCATGACAGGAGGGGGAGGATTTGTTACCCTGGAGGCATGAATGCGCTTCAACAACCCTATGATCGGCTATGCAAAGCCTTGTTGGCCAACCCAGAGAGTACAGGACTCTTGTTGCGGGAAAATTTGCCTGTGTTGGTGGTAAAGTGGCTTGCCGAAGAGCTGCCGGAGCTGGTTGAGGGCCGTTTTGTGAGCGAAGAGCTGTTTGCCTTGTTGTTTTCAAGAAGTGGCACATTGATATTCCAGTGTGTGTGGGTGAGGTAGAATGGTTTCGGCAGGTATGGGAGAGAGCATGACTGGAGCGGGATTGTTTGTGGCGCTGTTGTTGGTGACGCTGTTTTGGGTGTTGCAGCCGGTATTTAGCCGTGCGGGCAACCGGCCCTTATTGCCTGGTCTGGAAGAGGATCCGTTGTTGGAGTTGAGCCGACAGAAAGAGCGGTTGTTGCGCCAGCTCAAGGAGTGGCAACTGGAGGGCGCAGAAGAGGCTGGGGTGGCAGAGGTGCAGGCAACCTTGCAGCGGGAGTTGGCGGAGGTGATGCTGCGTTTGGATCGTATGGCTCCCATGGTCTCGTCCGAGACTGCTGCCGGGGAGGGGGGAGTGTCGGCTGGCGGCAAGGGGTTGGCGCTGCTGCTGGGAGGGGTGTTGTTGATTGTGTCGGTTGTTCTCTATTTATTGATGGGACGGCCGCCTGGTCTGTCTGCGCCGGTAAATGGCGGTGCGGCCAATCCAGCACAGATGGATCAGGGGACATTGCGTCAGGCGGTCGCACGTTTGGCACAGCGTTTGGAACAGGAGCCGGACAATCTGGCGGGATGGCTGCATTTGGCGCGCAGTCAGGCCACTTTGGATGATGAAGAGGGGGCAAAACGCTCCTACCGGCATGTTCTGGCGCGTCAGGCGGAGAATATAGAGGCGGCAGTTGGTTTGGCGGAGTTGTTGTTGCAGAGTGGCTTGGAGGAGCAGTTGCGGCAGGGAGCAGCGTTGTTGGAGGGGGTCTTGCGTCAAGATGACAAGCAGGCGGATGCGTTGTGGTTGTTGGGAGCATTGGCGGCGCGGGCAGGGGAGTATGGACGTGCTGTGGAGTATTGGCAGCGCTTATTGCCATTGTTAACAGAGGGTTCTGAGTCGCGTACCACTGTGGAGAATGCGTTGCGGGAGGCGCGCAGTCGTTTGCCGCGTCCATAGGGGGGGAGCTGTACAGGGCAAGCGCATTTGCCCATTTCCTCACTGTTGCCACAAGCGAAACTGTGTATGTCGGGCGTCCGCCCTCCCACAGAGTGCCTCTTCGGGGCACAAATCGGTGCGGCGTGCGCGAAAGCTTAAGCATTCGCTTTTGTGAAACGCCGCACATTACCAGCAGGGCTTTGCCCTGCACCCACCAGGAGGCGATAATCTCCTCCTGGACCTCCATAATAGTTTTCTGATGTGCAAATGCGATTGCCCTGGGAGCTGTATGGCGGGACTAGCGCCAGGGTGCACCATGATGTAGTATGACCTGTTCGGGGAAGAGGGAATACATTTAAGTATATCTAGCAAAAGGAGTGGAGGGATATGGGAATTTTTTCGGGATGGCATCTGTTTATCGTCCTGTTGATTGTTTTGGTGGTTTTTGGTGCCGGCAAACTGCCCAATGTGATGCGTGATTTGGGGCGTGGGGTGAAAAGTTTCAAAGAGGCGATGAGTGACAACAAGGAGGCAGAGGTTGCGGAACCGCAGCCGACGCCACGGCCCACGATTGAGGGTGAAGTGAAGAAAAACAGCTAATTGGTCATTAGCAACCGGGACGGGATAAACGAAGATGTTGGATATGGGATGGGCTGAGCTGCTGGTGATTGCCATTGTGGCGCTGTTTGCAGTAGGCCCGGAGAAGTTGCCGGAGGTAGCCCAAGGTTTGGCTCGTTTTATTCGGCAGATGCAACGCCTGGTCAGTGAGGTTCGGGAAGCGATTCATATGGAGGATTTTGACGCCCGAATTCGCGAAAGCAGTCGGAGCTATTCTCCTCCTGCGACCTATCCGGCAGAAACACCTGAGTCCACAGCGCCACTGGTGGAGAGTGAAGCGATTGAGTTGGCTCCCGCTGCTGGTTCGTATCATCCTCCGGCTGATGAGTTGGAGGTGACGATGGAGCCACGCGCAGTGGCGGATGCGGCAATGGCAGAGCTGCAGAGTGCGCCGGGAGAGGCGGGTATGACCAATACAGGTGCAGCGGCGCTGGCGAGCCATGGCTCTGCGCCGAGCGTGCAAGGGTAGAGGTTGGCCATGACTGAGAATCCTGATGCCAAAATGCCCTTGTTGGAACATTTGATCGAGTTGCGCAATCGGTTGATTATTTCCGTGTCGGCGGTGATGATAGGTTTTATTGTTTGTTATATCTTCTCTGAACCTATCTTTGATTTTTTGGTGCGACCATTGCGCAAGATTTTGGGGCCGGATGCGCGGATGATCTATACTGGCCTGCATGAAGCCTTTTTTACGTATATGAAGGTGGCTTTTTTTTCGGGATTATTTTTGGCAGTGCCGGTCATTTTGACCCAGTTTTGGCGTTTTGTTGCTCCTGGTTTGTATGAGGATGAACGGAAGGCTTTTTTGCCTTTTTTGCTGTTGACGCCGGTTCTCTTTTTTATTGGGGGAGGATTGGCTTATGAATTTGTTTTTCCTCTGGCTTTTCAATTTTTTCTCGGCTTTGCCACCCCGACGATTGAGGCGCTGCCCTCCATTTCCGCCTATTTAAGTTTGGTAATCACCTTGATTTTTGCCTTTGGTTTGGTGGCGGAGTTGCCGGTAGGTCTCTTGTTGCTGATCAAGGCGGATGTGGTATCGACCGCCTGGTTGGTGGATAAGCGCCGTTACAGCATTGTTGCGGTATTTATTGTGGCGGCGATTTTGACGCCGCCGGATCCTTTCAGCCAGATTTTTTTGGCCTTGCCGATGATGGCAATGTATGAAATCTCCATCCTGCTCGGACGCCGTATTGAACAAAAACGGGCCCAGTCCGAAGAAAACTCTAGGACAGACGATTGAGCGAATCCCCTTTGCAGGCGTTGCAGATTATCCCCCTGGGCGGTTTGGGGGAGATCGGTATGAATTTGATGGTGTATGGATATGCAGGTAAATTGCTGGTGGTGGATTGTGGGTTGGCTTTCCCCAATCCCGACACGCCAGGAGTGGACCTGATCATTCCCGATACCCGCTTTTTGGCAGAAAATCGTGAGCGCATCGTTGGCTTTGTGATGACCCACGGCCACGAAGATCATATCGGTGCCTTGCCCTATATCTGGCCGGATTTGGAAGGTCCGGTTTATGGCACTGCCATGACTTTAGGTATTTTGAAAGGCAAATTTCGCGAGCATGATCTGCTCAACCGGGTGCAGTGTGTGCAGGTCAATTATCGGCAGGCTTTTCAATTGGGCCCTTTTTCCATCCGTTTTATCCAGGTGACCCATTCCATTGTCGATAGCGCAGCCTTGGCGATTACCACCCCTTTGGGGACCATTGTTCATACGGGTGATTTTAAGATTGACCATACCCCGATTGGGGGGCGGGCGACCGATTTGCACTCCTTGGCCAATTTGGGGGAGCAGGGGGTATTGGCTTTGCTTTCCGACTCGACCAATATCAACCGGCCAGGGGTGACCATCTCCGAGCAGGCATTGAGCGCAGTATTTGACGAGATTTTTCCGCAGGCGCGGGGCTTGTTGGTGGTGGCAACCTTCTCCTCCAACATTGAGCGGATTCAGCAGATCATCGATGCGGCGATTCGGGTGGGGCGCAAGGTGGTTTTGAATGGTCGTTCGATGTTGGCCAATGTGGCGGTGGCGCGGGCCTTGGGCTATCTGACCATTCCTGGAGAGAGCCTGGTGGATCTGCGGGAGATGGGGCGTTATCAACGCGAGCAGTTGTTGGTGATCTCCACGGGCAGTCAGGGGGAGCCCAACTCTTCGTTGGTGCGCATTGCGGCGGGGGATCATCGGGAGATTGTGGTACAGGAGGGGGATATGGTGGTGCTATCCTCCAAATTTATCCCTGGCAACGAACGGACCATTTGGACACTCATCAACCATTTTGTGGGGATAGGTGTGCAGGTGGTGCACGAGAAAAACATGCCGGAGGTGCATGTTTCCGGGCATGCGCCGCGTGAGGATCTGAAGTTGATGTTGGCCTTGACCAAACCGCGCTTTTTTATTCCCATTCATGGCGAGACACGCCATTTGCGTAGCCATAGTCAGTTGGCGGTGCAGATGGGTGTGGCAGAAGAGCGCAGCGTGATGCTGGAGAATGGAGATCTGGCCGAGTTGGAGCAGGATTCGTTGCGTATAGTCGATAAAGTGGCGCATGGTCGGGTCTTTGTCGATGGCAAAGGGGTGGGCGATGTCGAAGATATTGTGCTGCGGGATCGTTTGCACTTGGCAGAAGATGGTTTGGTGGTGGTGGTATTGGTGGTGGACAAGGCGAGCAACAGCATCATTCAGCGTCCTGAGCTGTTGACGCGCGGGGTGCTCTATGAAGAGAGCAATCAGGATTTGTTGGCAGAGGCCAAGGATGCGGTAGAGAAGGCATTGCTGCTGGGGCCGAAGGCACTGGATTTTGCTGATGAAGAGGGGGCAGGGCACCGTGAAGTGGCGCAGAGGGCTTTGCGGCGTTTTTTCAAACGACGCTTGGGTCGGCGTCCTGCAGTCATTCCTCTGGTAATGGAGATGTAAAGAAGATGGCTGCGCGTCGCAAGCAGACTGAAGACAAAACGCCGGTCGTTTCCTGGTCCAAGTTGGTTTTGTTTGAAGCGCTTGGTATTGCGCTGATTGTGGTGGCAATCTTTATCCTTTTGACCTTGATCTCCTTTCATCCCGATGATCCTTCTTTCAATCAGACGGGTGGCGCGGTGGTACGCAATGCGGCGGGCATTTTTGGTGCCTATTTGTCGGAGGCGTTGCTGCAAATCTTTGGTTATGCTTCTGCTGGCATTGTGATTCTTTTTGGAATGGTAGGATTTTTACTGTTTCGCAACATCACCACCTTTTATTGGGATCGAATCGTCGCGATGATAGTGTTATTGCTGACGAGTGCGATTTTATTGGCCTTGATGTGGGAGAAGGGTTATCCGGGAGGTTTGCCGGCTGGACCGGGTGGACTATTTGGCATGATGGGCGCGGAGTTGTTGCGGCGCTGGTTGGGTCCGGTAGGGGTGATGGTGATTTTGCTGCCGGTGATTTTGCTGAGCTTGATGGTGGTAATACGTTTTTCATTGTGGAGTTATTTACTGCGCGTGCGCACTTTCTGGCAGGGCTGGCGGTCTGGTTCTGTGGAGCGGGAGGTGTTGCCGACGGCGATGGTGGAGCCGCAATTTGATCCGCTACCTGTAGCGCCTCGGAAGAGTGCGAAGAGGGAGGAGGCGCAAGAGCCGCGTGCGCAGGGAGCAGAGCGGGAGGTGATGGCGGAACACCAGCACGAGCAGCAGGCGGAAGTGGAAACGGAAGAGATGCGCAGAGAGAGAAAAAATTCTGGCCAAGTGCGGGAGGTGGCATCGGGACCGATGGCGGTTCGGCACAGTCGCTGGAAGCGGATGCGACCGCTGGTGATGTCGCAGTTGCGTCAAGGCTTGGAGGTTACAGAGCAGCGTTTGCGTCAAGCCTTTGCGGTGTTGCGGCAGCGTTTATCTGCTTTGGGGATGGCGGATGGCTTGGCGGGGCGATGGGGCAAAAAGGGGAGTGCTGAGGTTGGCAGCAAAGGTGTAGCAGAGGGGGCGGAGCATGGTGCGGAGCCCAATTTTTATGGCGGATCCTCTGCAGTACCGCGTGAATCCTCGGCAACTGCAGCGGAGAGGGGAGACTCGGTAGCCAGCGTGCCGGGTAAGCGCAAGCTGTCGATGTTGAGTCAGGCGGTTTTGGCGGCACATGGCGGTGAGAGGTTTAGTAGCGCCGCCAAGGAGTATGAGCAGGGGCCCACGACCACAGCAGCACCCATGACGCTGCGGCAGGAGAGCGAACTGCCAGCCATGGCGGTGGTGCAGGAGGTAGAACTGCCAGCCATGGCGGTGGTGCAGGAGGCAGAACTGCCAGCCATGGCGGTGGTGCGGGAAGAAGCAGAGTGGCATGGACATCGGCGAGAAGAGCCGATTTTTATCGAACCGCTGCTGGCGGCAAAAGAGAGCCCGGTGACCACGCTGCAGGAGCCTGTGCTGTATCAGGAGGTTGCCAGTGAAGAAGCCAAGCAGGAGCCTGCAGAGAGGGTGCCGCCTCCGCCGTTGACCAGCCCAGCAGTGGCTGAGCGGCGTGCAGAGGAGAAGGTGGCGGTGCGACCGCCGTTGACACTGGAGTTATGGCCAGAGAGTCCGGCAGTGAAGCCAACAGTTGTGCCGACCGTAGCCCCTTCGGTAACAGCAACGGCAGCCCCCTTGGTAACAGCAACGGCAGCCCCCTTGGTAACAGCAACGGCAGCCCCCTTGGTAACAGCAACGGCAGCAGCCTCGGTAGTTTCCCCAACTGCAGATGCGGAGAAAGAGGTGGCTACGCCAGCGCCAATGCCGGCAGCGATGTTTATACCAACAGCAGCTCCAGAGGTTGAGTCGACTCCGGTTGCAGAGTATGCCACTGAGTCGCTGCCAGAGCTGTCTGCAGAGCCTGAGTCAGACACTGCCAGCGCAAAGGTCGCAGAGATTGCTGCGGACTCCTCTCTGGAGCTCGCTGTGGATACGCCGCTATTGGTGCAAGAGGAAGGTATGGCAGAGCGTGCGCCTTTTGTGGAGAGGCAAGAGGAGGAGCTGGCGCCGCCGTTGCCAGAAGCAGGTGATTTGGTTGGTTTTTCAGCATTTTCAGCGCCTGCTTTTGATCGGCAGGAGTTGATTCGGGAGATGGATGCCGGATGGGAAGAGAGTGCAGAAGAGATTGAGGAAGGGGCTGAGGAAGAGACAGAGGAAGAGATAGTGGTTGCGGCAGCGGTTGTTGCGGAGCCGGAGCTGCCACCGTTATCGATTTTGGTGGATGGAGGACCGCAGCGGCATGCAGGCCCGGCACGGGAGGATTTGCAGCAGATAGCGCGGACTTTAGAGCAAAAGCTGGCCGATTTTAAGATCAAGGGTCAGATTGTCGATGTATTGCCTGGACCGGTGGTGACCACCTTTGAGTTGGATTTGGCGCCTGGAGTTCGGGCGGCCAAGGTGATTGGTCTGTCGGATGATTTGGCGCGTTCGATTTCGGTATCCTCGGTGCGTGTGGTGGGTAATGTACCGGGCAAAACGGTAATTGGCATTGAGATTCCCAACGAGGTTCGGCAGACGGTCTATTTGAAGGAGATTTTATCTTCCGACACCTTTCGCAAGGTAAACTCACCTTTGGCGGTTGCTTTGGGTTCGGACATCTTTGGCAATCCGGTAGTGGGCAATTTGGCCAAGATGCCGCATTTATTGGTGGCAGGTACCACTGGATCGGGCAAATCGGTAGCGGTGAATGCGATGATTTGTTCGATATTGTTTACGGCGACGCCGAAGCAGGTACGTTTTTTGATGGTTGATCCCAAGATGTTGGAGTTGTCGATATATGAAGGGATCCCGCATCTGTTGGCGCCGGTGGTAACCGATGTCGGCAAAGCGGCCAATTTGTTGAAGTGGGCGGTCAGCGAGATGGAAAATCGTTATCGTCTGATGTCCGAGTTGGGGGTACGCAATCTGGCTGGCTATAACGAGCGGATTTTGCAGTGTATTGAGCAGGATGAGCAACCGATGCGACGGGTCAAGATTGGTTTTGATCCCGAGACTGGGCGACCGGTGGAGCAGGAGGAGCCGATTCCGTTGGATACCAAGCCGTTGATCGTGATTGTGATTGACGAGCTGGCAGATTTGATGATTCAGGTTGGCAAGGAGGTAGAGCCAGCGATTGCCCGTTTGGCGCAGATGGCGCGGGCAGCCGGTTTGCATTTGGTATTGGCGACGCAGCGGCCTTCGGTGGATGTCATTACCGGCTTGATCAAGGCCAACTTTCCGACCCGTTTGGCCTTTCAGGTCTCCTCGAAGATTGATTCGCGGACTATTTTGGATGCCATGGGTGCGGATCGTCTGTTGGGGATGGGGGATGGATTATTCTTGCCGCCTGGCACCTCGCATTTGCAGCGTATTCATGCGCCGTTTGTTTCCGACCGCGAGGTGCATGATCTGGTCAGATATTTACGCTCTACGGGCAAGCCGGATTATGATCTATCGGTTTTGATTCAGCGTGGCGAGGGGGATGATGGTGAGGATGGGGGTTTTGCGGGTGGTGGGGAGGAGCAGGATGAGTTGTATGACCAAGCGGTGCGGATTATTGTACGCGAGCGCAAGGTCAGTACCAGCATGATTCAGCGCATTTTCAAGATTGGTTATAATCGTGCGGCGCGGATGGTGGAGCAGATGGAGTCGGAGGGGTTGATCAGCCCACCCAATGGAGCCGGCAAGCGCGAAGTGTTGGCTCCCGAAGGTTAACATTTACTTGAGATCAGGGCAATCGCATTTGAAAATCAGAAAATTATTATGGAGGTCCAGGAGGAGATTATCTCCTCTTGGTGGGTGCAGGGCAAAGCCCTGCTGGTAA
>NZ_RXIU01000149.1 GCF_004217665.1 Candidatus Magnetaquicoccus inordinatus
TCATGAACGCAGACCATCCCTCCCCGGCCTCTGAAGTGGCAAGCGCAAGCCAAACCATGCCAACCAGTGACCAGGAACACCGTCGCCATTGGCCGGAATTGGACTCCTCGCGCAGCGTCGATGATCCTCTGCTCTTCTGTCTGGCAGCACTGACTCAATATTGGCAACGGCCACAATCCTTGACCGCCTTGCGTGCCGGATTACCGCTGCTTGATAACAAATTTACTCCCGAGCTTTTGATACGCGCCGCCGCCAGAGCCGACATCGCAGCCCGCGTCGTGCGCAAAGAGTTGCAGCGCATCTCACCGCTGACCCTGCCCGCAGTACTGCTCCTGCAGGATCGTCAAGCCTGCCTGCTCATGGCCCTGGATAAAAATGGCCGCGATGCACGGGTCATCTTTCCTGAAACCGGCAGCGGCGAAGCAAGCATCGAACTGGAAAAATTAAAAGAGCACTATACCGGTCAAGCCATCTTTGCCCGTCCGCAATTTCGTTTCGATGATCGCTCCAAAGAGATCGCAGATGTCCCTGACAGCCATTGGTTTTGGGGCACCTTGGGCCGCTTCAAAAGCCTCTATGCCGAATCGGTGCTGGCCTCTCTGGTCCTCAATATCTTTACCCTGGTCAGCTCCCTCTTTGCCATGAATGTCTATGACCGGGTGGTACCCAACAATGCTATCGAAACCTTGTGGGTGTTGGCAATCGGCACCTCCATTGTCTATGCCTTTGATTTTATCATCCGCACGCTGAGAAGTTATTTTCTCGATATTGCAGGGAAAAAAGCCGACATTATCATGGCTTCCACCCTCTTTCACCAGATCAATAATGTGCGCATGGTCGCGCAACCGGTCTCCAGCGGTGCCCTGGCGCGCAATCTGCTGGAGTTTGAATCGTTGCGTGACTTTTTTACCTCCGCAACCCTCTCCACCTTTATCGATCTGCCCTTCGTCTTCCTCTTTTTGTGGGTCATCTATTTTTTGGCTGGCCCGGTGGTTCTGGCACCCCTGGTGGCCGTGCCCCTGGTTTTGTTGGCCAGTATCCTGGCACAAAAACCTCTGGCCGACATCATGCGCAAAACGGCCAAAGAGTCTTCACAAAAACATGCCATCCTGATCGAAACTCTCGGCGCCATGGAAACTGTCAAAACCCTCGGCGCCGAAGGCAATGTACAAAGCAAATGGGAACAGGTGGTCGGTATCGCTGCTCAATCCAGCCTCCACTCCCGGTTGATCTCCAACCTGATGCTCAATTTTTCCAACTTTGTCCAACAAATGGCCTATGTCGCCATCATTGTCTTCGGGGTCTATCAAATTCAAGAAGGTCAATTGACCATGGGTGCCCTGATCGCCAGCTCCATGCTCACCAGTCGCGCCCTGGCCCCCCTGTCGCAAGTGGCTGGCCTGCTGGTACGCTTGCAACAATCCTTGATCTCCCTGCGCACCCTCAACGATATCATGAAATTGCCGGTCGAAAGACCAGCCACTACCCGCTTTATCCATTGCCCAAAGCTTAAAGGCGAAATCATCTTCGATCAGGTCACCTTCAGCTATCCCAAACAACCCGTGCCGGTGCTCAACAATTTTTCCCTGCATATCCGCCCCGGCGAACGCATCGCCATCCTCGGACGCATCGGCTCCGGCAAAAGCACCCTGATTAAATTGATCCTCAATCTCTATCAACCCGATTCGGGAAATATTTTGGTCGATGGCGTCGATCTGCAACAGGTGGATCCTGTCGATCTGCGGCGCAATATCGGCTGTGTCACCCAGGAAAGCATGCTCTTCTTCGGCACCATCCGCTCCAACATCATGATGGCCGACCCCTTCGCCGATGATACCGCCCTGCTGCGTGCCGCCCGCCAGGCTGGCATCGATGAGATGGTCAGCCGCCATCCACACGGCTTTAATCGCCTGGTCGGCGAACAGGGCAAAGGGCTCTCCGGTGGCCAACGACAAACCATCGCCATCGCCCGTGCCCTGCTGACCGATCCCCCCATCCTGCTGATGGATGAACCCACCAGCGCCATGGATGGCGGCTCTGAAGAGCGCTTCAAAGAGCGGATGAATGCCATCCTGCCCGGACGAACCGTGGTCCTGGTCACCCATCGCGCCTCTCTGCTGCCCCTGGTGGAGAGGGTGATTGTCATGGAGGAGGGTAAAGTCTTGCTGGATGGTCCTCGCCAAGAGGTGATTCAGCAGATGACCAGCGGACAGCTCAAACCGACAGGAGCCATGCAAACCGCCACTCGTCAACCAGGGGGTGGCGCATGAACGATCAATGGGAAAACAGTCAGTTTATGTCCGAAGCCGACGCGGCACGGCAAAATCAGGCCCACCCCTTTGCCCATATGCTGCTCTTCTTGATCTCCCTCTTTCTTGGCACCGCCATCTATTGGGCCTCGGTCGCCAATCTGGATGAGGTTACCGTCGGTCTCGGCAAGGTGGTCCCCTCCGGTCAGGTCAAAGTGGTACAAAGCCTGGAAGGTGGCATCCTGGCCGAAGTGTCGGTATCAGAAGGAGAAATTGTTAATAAAGACCAGGTATTGCTCAATATCGATGATACCCAGTTCCAAGCCTCGTTCCGGGAAAGCCGTTCCAAATTTTTGGGCTTGAGCGCCCGAGCTGCTCGTCTGGAGGCCGAAGCCAACGATGCACCCTTGCTCATCCCAAAGGTGGTCCTGGAAGAAAAAGGCGATTTGGCAAGCAATGAGGAAAAATTTTTTGAGTCCCATAAAAAAGAGTTGAAATCCACGGTCAGCATGTTGGAAAACCAGGTGGAACAGCGTCAGCATGAGCTGCATAGCCTGATTGCCAGCGAAAAACAGTTGCGCCATCGTCTGGAACTGCTGCGCAAAGAGCTGCACTTGACCGAACCCATGGTCAAACAGGGGATCATGTCGGAGGTGGAGCTGTTGCGCATGCGCCGCGAAGTGGCGGAACTGGAAGGCAACCTGGAGACAACGGTACTGAGCATTCCACGCACCCGCTCCATGCTGGAAGAGGCAAAAATCAAGGTCAAGGATCCGGTCATCACCTTCCGCTCCAAAGCACAACTGGAACTCAATGAAGTCCGTTCCGAATTAAACCAATTGACCGAGTCGCTGACCGGTCTGCAGGATCGGGTGCGTCGCACAGCCATCCGTTCGCCCGTTCGTGGCACGGTGATTCGAGTGCGGGTGCACAGTATCGGGCAGGTAGTGCGCTCAGGAATGGATCTGGTCGAAATCATGCCGCTGGATGACTCCCTCTTGGTCGAAGCACAAATTCGCCCCGCCGACATCGCCTTCTTGCGCCCAGGGCAAAAAACCATGGTCAAATTTACCGCCTATGATTTTTCCATCTATGGCGGCCTCATGGGTGAACTGGAACAGATCAGCGCCGATGCCATCGCCAATGAAAAAGGGGAGAGCTTTTTCAAAATTCTGGTGCGCACCCAAGTCAACCATCTGGGTACTCCAGAACGTCCTCTACCGATCATCCCCGGCATGGTGGCAACCACCGATATTTTGACCGGCAAAAAAAGCGTTCTCGACTATCTGCTCAAACCAATACTCAAGGCCAAATCCAATGCGCTGCGTGAACGCTAAATCACAGCCCCCTCCAAAGCGCTGCGTGAAAGCGCAAACGGCACCCTTGGCACGCGGGACAACAGAAGAGATCCTCTGCTGGCGCTCTCTTTTTCCCTTTTTCACCGGCACCTGATTCTTGCAGGACAGATCACCATGACCACCGGATATTACGGCCCCTTTGGCGGGGCATTCATACCAGAAATACTCCATGAAACCTTCCAGCAATTGACACGCGCCTATGAAGAGGCCCGTGCCGATGCCCAGTTCTGGCAGAGCTATCTCGCTTTGATGGCCAATTTTTCTGGTCGCCCTACCCCCTTGACCTTTGCCGAAAATCTGTCGCGACACTTTGGCCGGCGGATCTATATCAAGCGGGAGGATCTCAATCAAACCGGAGCCCACAAAGCCAACAATGTCATGGGCCAAGGGCTGTTGGTGCGCCGTATGGGCAAAAAACGGGTCATCGCCGAAACCGGAGCCGGTCAGCATGGAGTGGCCACTGCTACCATGGCCGCCCGTCTGGGACTACAGTGCACCATCTATATGGGCGCAGAAGATGTGGAGCGACAACGCCCCAATGTCTTCTGGATGGAACAGCTCGGAGCCACCGTCATTCCGGTCACCTCAGGCACCCGCACCCTGAAGGATGCCATCAACGAAGCACTGCGTGACTGGGTCGGCAGCATGGATGATACCCATTATGTGCTGGGAACCGCCTGTGGTGCCCATCCCTTTCCCACAATGGTCGCCTGGTTTCAATCGAT
Organism: Candidatus Magnetaquicoccus inordinatus; assembly: GCF_004217665.1. Lineage (GTDB taxonomy): Bacteria > Pseudomonadota > Magnetococcia > Magnetococcales > Magnetaquicoccaceae > Magnetaquicoccus > Magnetaquicoccus inordinatus. Next base: position 4,333 of record NZ_RXIU01000149.1, read on the forward strand.
CATCGGCGAAGAGGCTCGCGCACAAATCCTCCAACAAGAGGGCAGACTCCCCACACATATCTATGCCTGTGTGGGTGGAGGCTCCAACGCTTTAGGCATTTTCCAAGCCTTCCTCAACGATCCAGAGGTCTCCCTGGTCGGCGTGGAGGCCGGAGGCAGCGGCCTGGAGGGACAACGCCATGCGGCACGTATCGCCTCCGCCCATGGCACCATCGGGGTCGCCCATGGCTATAAAACCTTCTTCCTGCAAGACAGCGATGGCCAAATGCGCGATACCCATTCGGTGGCTGCCGGGCTCGACTATGTCGGTGTCTCACCCATCCTGGCCCATTACAGCCAAAGCGGACGGGTCCGCTTTGCCGCTGCACTGGATACAGAGGTGGTGGCCGCTCTGCAAATGTTGATGCGTCAGGAGGGAATTATCGGCGCTTTGGAATCCAGCCATGCCGTGGCCTGTGCCCTGCGTGAGCTGCCGCACAGCGCTGCCGATGCTCTCATCATCATCAACCTCTCCGGGCGTGGAGATAAAGATATTTTTACCGTGGCTGAAGCACTGCAGGATAACGGTTGGCGCACCTTTATCCAGCATAAAGCAGAACAGTATCGACTCTCTTCCGCAAATACCAGCCACGGAGCAGCATCATGACCGCCTCTGCCAACACTCTCCCGGCCCTGCAACCCTATATCCAAAACCGCCTGGCAACAGGCAAGGGCAAATCCATTTTATTGATGTCCCACCTGGTATTGGGCTACCCCTCCCTGAACGTCAACCGGGAGGTGATTGCGCAAATGATCGATAATGGGGTGGATATGCTGGAGCTGCAGATCCCCTTTTCCGAACCAGTCGCCGATGGCCCGGTCATCGCCCGCGCCAACCAAATGGCTTTGGATAACGGTTTTCGGGTTGCCGATGGGTTGGCATTGATTGCCGAAACGGTACAACACTATGCACGACCCTTCCTGATTATGACCTATTATAATATTCTGGTCGCTTATGGGGTGGAAAAGTTTATTCGCGAAGCGGCCCGCCTGGGGATACGCGGCTTGATCATCCCCGATCTGCCCCTGCAGGAGGCCACCCAGGCCATGGCCTGGTGCAAACAGTATGGGGATGCCCAAGGTTTGGACTGGATCCAACTGTTGACGCCAACCAGCAGCGATGCCCGACTGCAGAGTATCGGCAGTGCTGCCAGTGGCTTTTGCTATTGTGTAGCCCGCAAGGGGGTCACCGGCACGCAAACCCGCTTCGATCACTCTCTGCAGCATTTTTTAACCCGCTGTCGGCAAGCCACATCCCTGCCCTTGGCGGTCGGCTTTGGGGTCAAAAGCGCCTCTGATGTGCAGATGCTCACCGGTCTTGCGGAGATTGCCGTGGTCGGCAGTGCCGCAATTGAGCTGTATGATCGGCAAGGCAGCAGCGCAGTAGGAGAGTTTTTTGCCCAACTGCGCATCCCAACAAGCTGATTCAGGCTTGCATAACCATGGCAAAACTGTTCAAGGCTCTGCTCCTGCTGATACTGTTGCTCTGCATGGCAGCATCCGCCCTGCTCTGGCTCCTGGATCCCAACTCCTATAAAGAACAGATTATCCAGCTTGTTGGCGAAAAAATTGGCCGTCGCCTGTCGATCCATGGGCAGATCTCCTGGCAGCTTTTTCCCAGCCTGGCCTTGCGTGTCGGCAGCGCCAGCCTGGCCAATGCCGAAGGCTTTTCTGCCGAACCCTTTGCCGAATGGCAAGAGCTGCACCTGCAGTTGGCGCTGCAACCGCTGCTGAAGCGGCAGTTGCAAGTCGAACAGATATATATTGCCGGGTTGCGCCTGCACCTGCAAAAAAAGCAGGATGGCAGCAACAATTGGCAGGATCTGCAGCGCTCTACCGCCAATGGCAGCCACAAACAGAACCATACCTCCTCTGCCGCCAACACTTCCGGCAAAGCAAACAACACAACAGCCACGACGACAGCGCTGACTCAATCCGCTTCCCCCTCTGCACCGACCTGGACAAGTCGCATTGCCATCGCCTCTCTGCGCATGGAAGATGCACATCTTCTCTGGCAGGATGCCGAACAGGCCAACCCGCGCAACTTGCAGATAGCGCTGTTGACCATGGGACCACTGGCAGAACAACAACCTCTGCCACTGCAAGCGCAACTGCGGGTGCACGCCGCCGGTCAATGGTATGATCAGAGCGAGTTGCACCTGCAAGGAGCGCTGCTCTGGAATGAGCAGAGTGCCCATATCAACCCTTTGCAACTCACTTTCCAGCAGCAAAACAGCAGACCCGGCTGGGCTGCCCTGCACCTGCAGGCACAACTCTCCTTGCTCGTGGATTGGCAAAACAACCGCTTGTTGCTGGAAAATGGCCAACTCAGCGGCAACGGTCTGCAGATGCAGGGCGATATGGAGGGCCGACAGCTTTTTACAGAACCGCTCTTTAGTGGCCTGTTAAAAATCCAACCCTTTTCGCCACGTCAAGTATTGCCGCAGTGGGGCGTGACCTTGCCAAACAGCCGCGACCCACAAACATGGCAGCGCCTGCAGGCCGAACTACCCTTTACCTTTGATCGCGAGAGTCTGACCTTAAACCGATTGCAACTGCACCTGGATGAGAGCACCCTGCAGGGCACCGGCACTCTCCGAAACTTTGCCGCACCGCAACTGCGTTTTGAGGGAGAGGTGGATCGTTTGGATATTGATCGCTATCGTCCCTCCGGCCCATCTGGCACCGACTCTGTCCCTGCGCCCCACCCGCCGCAAGAGACAACATCAGCCAGCACGGCGACCACGCCCCAGCCAGAACGACTCCTGCCAAACAGCCAAGGTCGGCTGCGCATTGCCCAACTGCGTCTGGCCAGCATGCACATGCAGGAGGCAGAGCTGCACTGGCAAACCAACGAGGGACAGATCCAGTTGTCACCGCTGCAGGCCAAGCTCTACCAGGGAAAAATGCAGTTGGCGGCAAGCGCTGATCTGCGCGAAAAACGGCCACAATGGCAGCTCAATACACGCCTGGAGGGGATCCATTTGGCCCCTCTGCTGTTGGATCTGCAAGGAGAAGCTCCGCTCAGCGGCACCTTGAGTGCGGTCAGCCAACTGCAGACCCAAGGTGACACGGCGGCCGAAAACAAAAAACAGTTGCAGGGCAAAGTGCAGTTTACGATCAAGGATGGGCAGATCCAGGGTATCGATCTGGAACAAACCGTGCGCGAGGTACAGGCACGCCTGCGTGGCGAGATCCCGGTCGCAGAGGAGGGCAAGCGCTCCACCCGTTTTACTGCCTTGACCGGCTCTGCCACGATAAAACATGGCATTGTCGAAAATCGGGATTTGACCATGCTCTCCCCGCTGTGGCGTCTGCGTGGCGAGGGTAAAATCAATCTTCCGGAAGAGAGTCTGGATTATCATTTGCAACTGGCCTTTGACCAGGAGGCAGCCGCTCGTGAAGGCCGCACCCTGCGCGAGTTGGCCGCCTGGAAAATTCCGGTACAGGCCAGTGGCGCGCTGCGTCATCCTACCTGGAAGGTGGATCTGCACAAGCTGCTCGAACAGGAGGCCGCCCAACAGGCCAGAGAAAAATTGGCTGACAAACTGCAAAACAAAGCTGCTGAAGCCTTGGAAAAAAGAGGTTTGCAACATCTGTTGCCCGACGATGCCGGAAAACGCTTGCTGAAAATCTTGCCAATTCGCTGATTCTATGCAAGAATGCGCAATTTTCCGTCATTGCACAGCCCATCAGACTCTTGTTCAGAAAGGAAGGTTTCGCTCAATGAAAAGATTGCACACCCTACTTGTGGCTGCTACAGCTCTCTGTTGTGTGGCCTTGCCGCTGCCTCTGCAAGCCGCCCAGACCGGACAATGGAGTCATGCCGGTTTTACCCAATGGCATCCACAAGATGGCAAAACTCCGTTGGCTGTCGGTGGAACGCAGTGCTATTTTTGCAAACCCGATCCCACAGCAGAGGTGGCAGCACCTGCTCCTGTGCCCGCTCCACCCGCACCCGCACCTGTGGTACAGGAGGATCGTTGCACCGATACACCCAAAGGCGCTCCTGTGGATAAACGCGGCTGCTGGGTATTGAAAAATCTGACTTTTCGCTTTAACAGCGCCAAGATTCAAGCCAAAGATAGCGGCACCATCAAGGATACCGCCTCGGTCTTGAAACAAAATCCTGATCTGAAAGTGGAGATCCAGGGCCATACCGATAACATTGGCAAACCCGCCTATAATAAAAAATTATCGCAGCGTCGCGCCAATGCGGTGATGAAGGGGTTGGTCAAACAGGGTGTCAACAAAAAGCGTTTGACGGCCAAAGGATATGGCATGGAAAAACCAGTCGCCAGCAATGCCACCAAAGAAGGACGTGCGGAAAATCGTCGCGTCGAGCTGCGCATCATCAAATAATCCCGCAGCGCCATTGCCAACGGCTCCGGAATGCCCGCAGCAGGGATAATGGTCCGGGACTTCCGCAGGGATTGCCAAATGGTCCGGGTAGCAGAGGCTACCCGGACTTTTTTTTGTGTTGCGCGCCCTGCCCTGCAGGTAACTATTCAGGTTCGTGCTGGCTCGCCAATTCTACCCCCATGGGGATG
>NZ_RXIU01000015.1 GCF_004217665.1 Candidatus Magnetaquicoccus inordinatus
AAGATTGCAACAACACTCTTTTCCCGGCAACGTGCGTGAATTGGAAAATATCATCCAACGCGCTGTCGCTTTCAGTAACGGCCAAGAGATTAGTGAGGAGCTGTTGCCAGACTATTTGGACAAACAAAAATCCTACTATTTTCAATACAGCAACAGCCGCATGTTGCCCTTGGCGGAAATGGAGCAACAATATATTTTATGGGTATGTGAACAGATGAACGGCAATCAAACCCTGGCAGCCAAAGTATTGGGTTTGGATCGAATCTCTCTGTGGCGCCGTTTGAAAAAGATCCACTCCACCACTCTGCTCGACGACAACACCCCTCTATCCGAACACTCCCCTCTTGCTCCGCATATTCAATAAAATTGATGTTTATCAAATAATCTTTCCACTCTCTTCTGGCGGTGTCCTCCGCCGCCTCCACTCTTCCCCTCTCTTTGCACATTCAATGGAGATGCTTTTTTGCACTGAGAGGATTGCATTATTGCAACATTCGTTAACGACACCAACCGATGAATATATTTACAAATAATTGATAAGTATAATCTATTTTTAATATTTTTCCCTGGCTTGCATTTTGCTGTCTGTAGGAGACCACCAATAATAGTGATGTACATTTTTTGGTAGACAGCAAGGAGCCGCTATTGAAAGAGCTTTTGGAGCACGAAGAAAGGGATGTCAATGCGCTGGTGGCCACACAAACGGAAGTTGATCTGCAACAGCGTTGGCAACCGGAAAGAAAACTCTGGATAGCCGTGTTAAGCACAGCCATCAATGATGCGCTTTTTGCTGAAGATCCCCTGACCAAACAGACAGCCCGACGCTGGTTTCAACAGGGGGGGAAAAGCTTTGCTTTGGTTTGTGAATTAGCCAATTTTGAGCCGGAATTTGTACGTAAAAAAATTTTGCAAACCATCGAAAAAAATGAATGTCAACCCAGTCATATCGCCCCACGACGGGGCCGCGGCCGCCCACCAACACGCATAAAAGCAGCAAAAGCACTGGCTGTCTGCCAATCAGTGACCAAGCACAAGAGTGTTTGCCACGGGGTATGAAGGCGCAAAGAGCCTTTAGACTATTGCACAGGCTTAACCCATCTATTGCATAAACGCAACACAAATATTTATTCCAGACAAGGGCAATAAATCAATTACCTGATATACAATGAAAATATTAATATTGCCTCTGGCTTGCATTTTGCTGGCAAACAGTATCCACATGGTGCCGCTTCCCTTTCTCAGGGCATTGTCTCACTTTTTCCAACAAGGCATTTTGGCACAAAGCGGCAACCACCAATTTTTTCTTTTTCATCCTGCCAACTTTGCAAAAGTCAGGGAATGGTTCCTGGTCAACAGGGCAGTTTTCTGCTAGGATGAATAAGTGGGCTGTTAATATATTAGGATTTTACCTTTTTCCAAGCGAATATCCTAGCGTCGGGATGGTGAACTTCGCCCACTCCCTGTCGCCACATCTCGCATGGTAGCTTTGTGCTGCGGCCAATGGATTTGGCAATGTTGACAAACCCAGATCCAACCCGTCTGTTTGGTTGGACCACTTAACCGGTTAATTGATGCAACATGAAAACCCAACGCGACAAAATAGTTTCTTTTCTGCAAACGGTCCTGCGCTCCTCTGCCTCAATCGACCGACTGCAGGATCATGATAATCTCGTGCAAGCCGGTTATATCGACTCCTTGGCTATGCTCGAAATTGTCGCCTTCTTGGAGGCTGAATTTGCCATCGATTTTTCCGAAAGCGGTGTCAATCCCGTCGATCTGGAATCTATCGACGCCATGCTGGCCCTGATCGCCAGATCGCACTCCCATACCAGCAAACATTAGTTTCTTGCAAGCGATTGACCATGACCAATCCCTTGCTGTCTGCTGCTTCTACTTGGCAAACTCTGTCACAATGGCATGAGAATCAACGCCTGATTGACTTTGTTGCCAGCACTCTGGGCCAGATCCTTCTCTGGTGCTGCTGCCTGCTTTTGCTCTACCCTACCCCCTATCTCCCCCTGCTTCCCTTGATGATCCTGGCCAGTCGTTTGCCAGCCCAACGTATCCCCATCCTGGGTATAGGGGGGGCGGTGCTCTTCTTCTGGTTTCGCTTTGCCAAACTGCCAACCATCGATCCCCTCTGGATAGCGAGCGATATAGCGTTTATCGTCGGCATCCTCTGGCTCTTTTTTCAATTGGCGCGCCACTATTCTGCCTTGCCAAAATGGTTGCGCAACTCGCCACAAATCGCTTTACACTCCCTGCTCTGGCTCTGTATCGCAGCCATACCCTTTTTTCCCAATGGCTTCCGCAACAATCCAGACAACCCCTTCTTCTTGCATGCCTCTTTGTGTGTACTTCTGTTCTCTTTCCTGATCTGGCGTATCGGCATGTTGCTCTATGCCGGCAAAAGAGGACAACTGAAAACAGCACGCTTTGTTGACCATTTGCTCTACTGTCTCCCCTATCTGGGCCCCACACAAGTCCCCTATGGCAAAGGGTTGGATTATCTACAGTCCAAACAGGCCAAACAAAATAGCGATTTGGCCAAATCGCAACTGGCAGGCGTAAAACTGCTTCTCCTGGCTCTGTTATGGCAAGCGCTGCTCCCTGTTCTCAACCGCCTCTTCTTTGCCTCTGCCACCCACAGCCACGACTCTCTGTCAACTGCGCTGATACAGCTCTATCATGTCGATTTTCTGACCACTCTGCCCGTGGAACGCTTGCCACCCCTTGCGACACTCTGGGGCAGTCTGTTCATCGATATGATCTATGAAACCATGCAATTGGCAATTACCGGTCATTTTATCGTCGGCTGCTTTCGCCTGTTTGGTTTTAATATTTTTCGCAATACCTATCGCCCTCTTCTCACCAAATCTTTGGTCGATTTCTGGAACCAATATTATTATTATTTCAAAGAGCTTCTCGTTGATTTTTTCTTTTTTCCCGCCTATATCTCCCTGTTCAAAAACAATATAAAGCTGCGTATTTTTACCGCAACCATGGCCTCCGCCTGCGTAGGCAATTTTTATTATCATATCTTGCAACACTTTGATGTATATCTGGAACATGGCGTCACGATCACCTTTGAAAAATTTGCCTCCTATCTCTTCTATTCTGTCGTGCTTGGTTTTGGCATTTTTATCAGCATGTTGAATGCCCAGCAACGTCGCACCCTGACTCCCCCTGCCTACACGCCTCTGCAGGCCAACCTAGTTGTGTTACGTAAAATTGCTGGCGTGTGGCTTTTCTTCTCCCTGTTGCGGATCTGGGACCATCCCAGTTCACAATTTTGGCAAGATACGCGCTTTTTTTTCACATTGTTTGGCCTCTCCTTCTGACCGCTTCCACCATGACTCTCCCTTCCCCATTCCTGGTCGATCTGCCGACAAAACTTCCTGCCACTGCCAATCCCGCCTGGTGGTTTCATCGCAACGCGCTGCTACAGCCAGAACGACCCGCCTTGTTTGTGCAGGATACTCTCTACCGCTACCAGGAGCTGCTCGACTATCTGTTGCCTTTGGCGCAAACCCTGCTGCAAGAGGATCCTCAACCAGAACACCCCATTGTGGCCCTCTTTGCCTCACGCTCCTTGACCGCCTATGCCTCTGTTTTGGCTATTCACTATGCCGGCAAAGGCTATGCAGCGTTGAATCCGCTCTTTCCTGCTGAACGCAACCGCCATATCCTCAATTTAACCGATGCCATCTTGCTGATTGCCGATGCCTCCTGTATCGAACAGTTGGCAGAGCTGCTCACGCAGTGTGAAAAAAGTCGTATTGTCCTCTTGCCAGACCAACAAACTTTGCCTGCTTGTTGCCAAAAGCTGACTCAACATCGCTTCCTCTGCCACTCCGAGATCTTCGCGCACCGCTCCCTGCTGCAGGAACCACTCCAGGTGGAGCAGCAATTGGCCTACCTGTTGTTTACCTCCGGCTCAACCGGAATACCCAAAGGTATTGCCGTACCGGCGAGCAGTTTGAATGTCTTTATCGCCAATATGCTGCTGCGCTATCATCCCACCCCAGAGGATCGTTTTTCCCAGCATAGCGACTTGACCTTTGACGCCTCCGTGTATGATCAATTTCTCTGCTGGGCCGCCGGAGCCTCTCTCTACTGCCTGCCACACAGCATTCGTTATGCACCAGCCCCCTTTATCCGCCAACATGCCCTCACCTTCTGGGAATCGGTACCTTCGGTGGTCCATTTCATGAAACGAATGCATCAACTCAAGGCAGGTGCTTTTCCCTCCTTACGTTGGTCGGTGTTCGGCGGAGAGCGCTTGAATTTGGAAACAGTCCACCTGTGGCAACAGGCTGCCCCGCACTCTGGCATCGACAACTCCTACGGCCCAACAGAGAGTACCATTTGTATCACCGGCTATATCTGGCGTCCGGGCCATTCCGAAGCGGAGTGCCTGGAGGGCATGGTACCGATTGGATTACCCTATCCTGGGCAACAGGTGGCCATTCTCCGTGAAGGGGTGTTGTATCAAGAGGAAGAGGATGTGGTAGGCGAGCTCTGTCTGAGCGGCAGCCAAGTCGATACCTACTACTGGCGCAACGAAAGCGAAACCAATCGTCGCTATTTTTGCTTAAACGATGACCACGGCAACCCGCAACGCTGGTATAAAACAGGCGATCGCGTCTACTGGCAACAGGGAGTCGGTTTGTATTATCTGGATCGCATGGACCGGCAATTAAAAATCCGTGGCTATCGGGTAGAGCTGGCAGAAATTGAACAGGTTTTGCAACAGGTGGCACAATCCGATCAGGTAGCGGTGGTCGGCTGGACTAAGCCAGGAACACAGGTTGCCACCATTATCGGTTTTGTTGCCCACACACAGGCAACACATGCTGCACTATTGGCTGGTTGCAGTGACAGACTGCCTCCCTACATGGTGCCCAACACCCTGCATACTCTCGAAGAACTCCCACGCAATGCCAATGGCAAAACCGATCTGCAGCAGCTTCTGGCTATTTTGGATGGGGAAGCATAATCCTCTCTTTGCTACACTCTCAAGCAAATCGATCGGACAACATCGGCTTGATCCAGCCCCCACCCAATAAGCGCTCCTCCTGATAAAACACCGCTGCCTGCCCCGGTGCAATGGCCCTTTGTGGCTGATCAAAACAGATCTCTGCCTCCTGTCCTGGCAGTGGGGTCAACCAACCGGGTTGCGCCTCAGCCGCATAACGAATTTGTGTCCATACCCGTCGCGGTGCCGTCAACGGCTCCTCTGCCAACCAGTTGATCTCGGCAACAGACAACTTGCTCTGCCAGAGCGCCTCTTCTGGCCCCACCAGCAGACGATTCTGCTGCCAATCCACAGCAAGCACATACAACGGAACAGAATAGGCAATACCCAAACCTTTGCGCTGACCAATGGTATATGCGGCCAAACCAGAATGGCTCCCCAAACGTTTGCCCTGCAGATCCACAATCTCCCCTGGCTGAAAACTGGCCGGCGCGCTCTGGCGCAAAAAAGCATCTTTATCCCCATCAGGCACAAAACAGAGATCCTGACTCTCCCCCTTTTCCGCCAGATGCAGACCAAACTGCTCGGCCAGGGCACGGGTCTGCTGCTTGCTCAACTCTCCCAGAGGAAAACGCAGACGCTGCAACTGCTGCGAGGTGATCGTAAACAAAAAATAGGATTGATCCTTGCTGCGGTCGCTTCCCCGCCACAACTGCGCTCCCGCTGGATCATCCCGCCAACGGGCATAGTGTCCCGTGGCCAAAAAATCTGCCTGCAGATCTAATGCTCTCTGCAACAGAAAGACAAATTTTAAGTGCTGATTGCAGCGCACACAGGGATTCGGAGTCAACCCCTGCCCGTAGGCACGGACAAAATCATTGACCACCATGCTGCGAAATTCGTTTTCCAAATCGATGACATAAAAAGGAATACCCAGCTTTTGCGCCACTCGCCTGGCATCCTGGGCATCCTCACTGCTGCAACAGGTACGCAAAGAGGGATCCTTGGCAGCACCACTCCACAAACGCATGGTCAAACCAATCACCTCATAGCCCTGTTGCAGCAATAGCGCTGCTGCCACCGAAGAGTCTACTCCTCCCGACATGGCGACTGCCACCCGTTGTTTTGGCGCTGTTGCGGCCATTGTTTCCTCTATCAACTCATTAATAAAAAAGAAATTTATGGAGAAAAGGGAGCAATATCCACAGGGGGTATCTGGCCGGTAATTTGGGCACAGATGACTTCCGCACTGATGGGAGTAAGCAAGATGCCATTCCGATAATGACCGGTTGCAAAATATAATCCGGGCAGCGGCCCCGCCCCCAACAGCGGCAAATTATCTCCTGTAGCCGGTCGCAAACCAGACCATGTCCGCTCCAACCGTGCCTGCTGAAGCGCCGGGACCATGGCCATGGCCATTCCGGTAATGCGATGCAGCCCCTCACAGGTAACCGCCTTGTCAAAACCGCGATCCTCCAGAGTCGAGCCCAACAACACCCGACCATCACTGCGCGGCACAATATAGCCTTTGAAACCATAGACGACATGGCGAAAAAAGGCCGGCCTGCTTTCCAACTGCACAATTTGTCCGGCCACCGGTTGCACGCTGGTACGCAGCCTAGGTATCCCCGGCAAGCGACTGCTCCAGGCACCACCGGCAATCACTACCGCAGCAGCACTGAGCAAACCCCGCTCGCTGTGGATACCGAGCACACGTCCCTCTGCGCTTGCCAAAGAGAGAGCTTGCACACCGCTCAAAAACTGCCCCCCCAACCGCACCACTGCGGCTGTCAATGCCCGCATCAAACGATCTGGATCCAGTTGATGATCATCGGGATAATAGTTGGCACCAATCAGAGTCGGCTGCAAAGCCGGTTCCAGGCGCAGCGCCTCTTCCCGGTTTAAGATCTCCACCCGCAGACCGCGCTCCAACATCCACTCCACCCGACCGGCTGCCAAATGGCCCTCGTTGGCATCCAGCGCCACCTCCAACACTCCAGAACGCTCATAACCGATAGCGATATCTGTCAGCTCTTGCAACTCCTGGACAAAATCGGCAAAGAGCTCCCGACTGGCCAGGCACAATTCAAAAAAGGGGCCTGCCCCTGCCACCTCCGACTGGGCACCCAGAATACCTGCCGCCGCCGCCGAAGATTCCACTCCTGGCAATGCCTTTTCCAACACAGTCACCTGCAGTCCTGCTTGCAACAAACGATAGGCACAAGCACAACCCATGACTCCTGCCCCGACGATCAACACATCCGAGCCCATTGTTACTCTCCCAGATTCAAGCGCAGACAAATCATCTGCTGTTTGCGCAGCGGATCATAGCCCTGCCATTTTGCAGCAGGTAGCTCCTCTGCCGCCACACGGTAAAAGCTGTGTCGGTGGCGTCCCAAACGACAACGTTGAAAAAATGCGGCCACAGGTTCATGACGGGTACAAGCAAACAGATACAACAACCCTTGCTGGCGCGCCTCCTGAACCAGATGGCTGAGCAGTTGCCTGCCCACTCCCACACCCTGAAAGCGGGTCAGAGTATAGAGTGACACAATCTCGCCCATCTTCTCTTCCTGGTATCCGGCGGTATGCAGGGAGCAGAGTCCGGCCAGACGATCCTCCAGAATAAAGGCTCCAAAACTGCCCGCCAAGACCTGTGCCAGCAACTCGTCCGAACGGGGCAACAAAAATCCCTCCTGCTCTCCCTTGCGAATGATGGCAACCGATTGGGCAAAATCATCCAAACCCAAACGGCGCACCCGACAATAGGGATGACGGGAAAAAAAGGAGCCTCTGCCCTGGTAGGTAAAGAGCTCCTGTTCCAGTTCACTCATCCGGCATAAAACAATCGCCTTGACGCCTCCGGCGAGCAGGCGTTGAAAACCATGCAGCAAGCTATATCGGCGCAGATCTGTGCTGCGCAACAGATCGGCCAGACGCGCACTATTAAAAAACCCCTGGATCTGACCCTGTTCATCGCTGATTCCCCCCTCTTGCTCCAACCAGAGCAGACGCGACATGCGCAGTTGCAAGCCTAATCGGACCACCTGTTCGATAAAGCTCTCTTCGGCAGGCTTGGCCAGGGCCAGTGCAACTATTCGCTTGTCGGTGCCAGCAGCAGTGGCTTGCCACAACACGGAAGGTATAGTTGCCACAGACGAGGCTAACGGGATGTGCTGCATCTGTTTGGCAAAAAAGCCAAGAAGCGGCTGCAGCGCCTGCAACACTTTGGCATGCGCTTCATAGAGGATAAGAATGCGACTACCCTCGCGATGCGCAAAAGGGGAGACGACCACAAGCTCAGAGAGTATGTGCTGAAAAAGGGAGAGGCTTTCTGGGGTAAGATCGCTTGTCTGCGACAGGACAAAAGTTAGATAGCGGCCCTGAAAGGCTTTAAGAAAAAAAGAGCGTTCCGAAAAATCGCTATCAACAGCCACTGAGGCGCCGCCGTTTACTGAAACGGACATCACATCCATGCAGAAGCAACCTGGATCACAGAAAGAACTGAAACATCTAGGCAGGAGATGCACCTGCTACCGGAACAGATCCGGTAGCAGGAGTGCTGCAGATTCCGTGCGAAACTAGGCTTGGGTTACGTTGGCCGCTTGCAAGCCTTTCTGGCCGCGTACAACTTCAAAGGTAACTTTTTGCCCCTCTTCCAAAGACTTAAACCCCTCCGCCTGGATAGCGGAAAAATGAACGAACACATCCTCACCGCCGTCATCCGGGGCCAAAAAGCCAAAGCCCTTGGAGTTGTTGAACCACTTTACAGTACCCGATATTTTCTGCGACATGCCTTGCTCCATTAAAAAAACAACCAATCTATCTATTTTACACCCTAAAGCTCGCTCAGGCTGGAAAACCAGCCATGGCCAACGGTGTGCTCAGAGTAGGAAAAAGAAGCAACAAAAGCAAGCAATATCTTTCGAGTTTCCAATTTTTTCCATATATTGCACTGCACACAAACCTTTTGCACTGCATCATTTTTTCTCTTGATGCCCGGCAGAAATGTACATAGCTCTCGATTAACCAGTAAATAAGGCCATACGCATCAGCATACTTATTTATTTATTGCATACTTTTACTTGCGAAAGGAATAGCCTCGCGGACAAACCATCGGTTATGGCACTGCTACACCTGGCCTCCCCTCCTGCAGAAGCTTTTGCCATCCGGGGCCAAGCTCGTACCTCTCTGTGACTGCACCACCAGCCGATTGCCTGCGGGCTCGTGCGCTCCGCGCCTCTTTATTGCCTGAGCTTGTGCCGCCTGGAGCTGCTTTGTGGCAGGATTTGCCCCAGAGCAACCTGCCATAAAAAATGACATATCCGATTTTTTCATCCCGTTTCCTTTTCCGACTCTTCAACCGGCATCTCAGCCAATTTCCATTCCGGAAACCCCTCTTCCAGACGCCGAGCAGCAAATCCTTTCTCCCGCAGCCGTGCCACAGCTTCAAAGGACAACACGCAATAGGCTCCTCGACAGTATGCTACCACATCGCGTCCTGGAGGCAGTTCGTGCAACCGACGCTCCAACTCACGCAACGGAATATTGAACGCCTTGGGTAGATGCCCTGCAGCATACTCCTCTGCGGGTCGCACATCCAAAACGGTGACCGTACCCTCTCGTATCCGTTCCAGCAACTCTTTGCGCGGTATCGGTTCCATGTTGTCTTTGGCCAGGAGATAGCCGCGCACCAACGCCTCCACCTCACCAATCCTGCGTTCGGCAATACCACGGGTCACCTGCAGCAGAGTGACCACTGCCGGGTCGCCCAGAGCATAGTGAACATACAGCCCCGCCTTGCGCGCCGTCACCAATCCAGCCTGCCGCAGTTGCTGCAAATGTTTAGAGGTGTTGGCCACCGACAACCCGGCCAGTTGCGCCAAAGATTCTACCGTCCTCTCCCCCTGGGCCAAATATTCCAACAAAACCAGACGGTGTCCTTGTCCAACTGCCTTGCCAATGCGAGCCAAATGATCAAAAAGCTCCTGTTTGAAAAAATCTCTTGACATTATATTCTTCTATTTGGTTGAATATTGATCAATCAATAGGTTGATCTGTGGTCGTTGGACCATACGACACCAGGAGCTATTCCGTGACCGATACTGCCTCTCATAGTTCCAGAAACAGTCAAGCAGGACAAGGGGTTTCCAATCTACCCAAATTGGCTGAAGAATGCGAAGGGTTGCTTTTTTGAGTGCCGTGCCAGAAGTTGGGAATGGATGGTCGATCCTTCTTTGGTCGCATCAGTTGTGGAACGAAATATGGATCACTGTCAAGATCAATGGGGTCCATGACTCTCTATCTTACTGATAAACCCGTGACAGAGGAGAGAAACAATGGAGAGTGAGGCAGTGCTGCGGCTTGGCATTTTTATGGGAGTACTGGCAGTCATGGTGGCGTGGGAGTTTGTGCTGCCAAAAAGGGGCCGAACCCTGCCGCGCCTGACGCGCTGGCTGCCCAATCTGGCTCTGGTCGCCATCGATACCCTTCTGGTACGGATACTCTTTCCCGTAACGGCAGTGGCACTGGCAACCTTGGGACAAAAGCAGGGCTGGGGCATGCTCAACCAGCTTGATTGGCCGGTTTGGAGCAAGGTGCTGCTGGCTGTGATATTGTTGGATTTTATTATCTATCTCCAGCATCTCCTCTTTCATGCCCTGCCGATATTGTGGCGACTGCATATGGTTCACCATGCCGACCTGGATGTGGACGTAACCACCGGATTGCGCTTCCACCCATTGGAAATCCTGTTGTCCATGGCAATCAAACTGGCTGCTGTCCATACCATCGGGGCTTCTCCCCTGGCCGTATTGCTCTTCGAGGTACTGCTCAACGGTATGGCACTGTTCAACCACAGCAACATTCGTCTTCCACAAGGCGTTGACCGGATATTGCGCTGCTGTTTCGTGACCCCGGATATGCACCGTTCCCACCATTCTCTTCTGGCACCAGAAACCAACACCAACTTTGGTTTCAACTTGTCCTGGTGGGACCGCGTTCTAGGCACCTACTGGCCCGCACCGACCGCAGGCCATGCGGCCATGCAAACCGGTTTGGAACATTTACGGGAGCCCGAAAAGTGTCAACCCTTGACAGCACTCCTTCTGTTACCATTCCGTGCCAAGCTTGGCGAGTATACCATCAACCGCCGTTGGTAAGGAGAGAGAACCATGAATGCCAACAGCGGTCCCCTCCTTCAGGAAGGGGCATCGACACAACAGGAGCGACGGACATTCAGGATCGTACCCGTTGCCCATGTGCGACACACAATCCGTCCGAAACGCTGCATGCCCATCAATCAACAACGCTCTTTGGCCGGACATTACCCTCTGTGGGTCAAGGGCTTATCACTGCTGGCATTTGCCTGGGCTTTTCTGGGATGGCTTAATGAAACTTGGTTTTTCCTGTTTGACAATGCCATCTGGCTCAACCGCTATACCGAATATCTGATCATCCTTGCCTTCGGCATCTGGCGCATTGTGGCGGAAAAAAATCCCTACAGTCGCAAACGCTTGCTCATCCTGGTAGCCAATGTCACCGTGTTGTGGTGGCTGATTCCCTGGTCGTTTCCATTCATCGAACCCTATGTGGGTTACCTGGGGGTGTTGCCCGCCTTCCCATCGCTGCATACCCCTGGCACCCTCACCTTTTTTCTGGTGCTTGCTGCGGTTTTTCTTTTCGGAAGGCGGGTGATCTGTGGTTGGAACTGCCCATGCGTAGGCATTCGCGAGGTGGTGGGCTTTCCCTTTCGGCAGGCGGATCATGTGCTGCGTGGTCCATGGGCGTGGCGGTTGCGGCACCTCAAATGGTTCTGGTTTGCTCTCTACCTGGGGGCAATGTGGGCGATGATGCGACCGGCCAACAATACAACGACTGCCTATCTGGGCTTTTTCGGCCTGATGGTGGCACTCCCCTATTTCCTGACCTTTTTCCTCTCACCGTGGATTGGCAATCGGGGCTATTGCCGGTATCTCTGTCCGTATGGGGCCACCTTTGGCTTGTTGAACCGGCTGGGCACCTTCCGGATTGACTATAACAAAGAGAGCTGTATCCAGTGCGGTTTGTGTGAAAAGGTCTGCGATATGGGCATTCCGGTGTGGCATATGGGTGTCGCGAAAGGAAAAATAGATACCAGCGAGTGTATGGGCTGTGGACGCTGCATCAGCGAATGTCCCACCAAAAGCTTGGCCTTTCACGATATACGCAACCTGCTTTTTCCCAGGCTGCACCAGGATCGTGATTGGTTGCGCGGGTTGGCGGATTGGCAACGAACTGGCAGCCGTTGGCGCACGGTTGGCTTTGCCCTGCTGTTGACTGTGCTATTGGCCGGGGCATGGCACTATTCCGGGCGCATCGGCAGTAACGCGGAACTTATCAACAATCTGGGGACATTATGCGGATTTCCTATCTCCAAGTTGTAGTTTGGCTGTTGTGCTGGCCTTGGCTGGCCTGGTCCGGTCTGCCGGAAACTGCCCAGGGGGTCGGCGAAAATGGCGAACACTGGCAACCCGATCCCATGCACGAATATTGGGATCCGGCCACCTATCATCGCCCGGAGAGGGAACGGATGCTGGGAGTGTTCAAGGAAGAGGAGTGTACGGAATGTCATAGGGGTGTGACCCCTGGCATCGTCAAGGATTGGCGGGCCAGTCGTCATGCCCAGGCAGTGCCTCCGGTCGGTTGTCCTGCCTGCCATGGCGAGGATCATCAAAAGCTGACTTTTCCGACTCCCCAGAGTTGTGGCAATTGCCACCCCCAGCGCCTGGCGCAGATGGAAGAGGAAAAAAAATTCGGGTTTCCCAGTCACGCCCTGGCCATGGAACGGGCGGTGGACAGCAAACATTTTGCCGACAAACCCAAGGCGGAGGTGGCCGCCTGTCTGCAATGCCATTCGGTAGCCAGCAAGTGCGACTCCTGTCATACCCGGCATCGCTTTGATCCGGCAGAGGCGCGTCGGCCAGAAGCCTGTCTGACCTGCCACAGCGGTCCACCCCACCCCGATGATCTGGCCTATTTTTCCTCGCCCCATGGTCAACTGTACCAAAAGGAGGGCGCCACCTGGGATTGGAGCAAACCGCTGCGCAAAGGCAATTATCCAACCCCGACCTGTGCCTATTGCCACATGAAAGAGGGCAATCACCAGGTCGCGGACAAGGCGGTCTGGAAATTTGGCATTCGGGAGGTCAACCCAAAAACCGCCGAAAATGAGATCAAACGCAAGCGATGGCGAGAGATCTGTGCCGATTGTCATCCTGAGGAGACGGCCAGGGGCTTTTTCCGGGAATTGGATGCGGAACGCCAATCCACATGGAAACAGCTCTATGGCGTGGAAAAAATATTAAAATCATTGCGCAGCGACAGTTTGTTGAGCCCTGCGGCAGCAGAACGTCCACCCTATCCCATGGATTGGCTTGCCCGCTTGTTGCCTCGGGAACGCATCGGATTTTATGAAGGGCAGGCATCAGCATTCTACAATGTAAGTGCCATTGAGCGGGACTATTTCGACATGTGGTATTTTACCAATCTCGGGGCCTACAAGGGGATGGCCCATGGGGCCAAAGAGATGACCCAGCACTTTCACAAGCAACTGGATGACAATGCCCGTGCCATCGCCACAACAGCGGAGGAGTTGCGAAACAGAGAAAAAACTAGCAAAAAAATCGATCTGAAACCCCTCTGGCTGGAGGGTGAATATACCCGGTTCAATCGGGATCACAATTGACATAAATCGGAGACCATGCAATGCAAAAGACCATAACAACCCTGTTGCTCAGTTTGACTCTTATAATCGGTTGGTTTGCGAGTTTGGCCGCTGCTCCGAACCAACAACCGTTGTCTGATGTCGAGGCACTGCAAGGGGTCAGCGAGGGCAAGGTGGTTTTTGATATCGGCATGGCCAATCCCCAAACCCTGCCACTTTACCTCAAGGTGATTGCCCAGACCCATGCCGACCTGCTGCGGCAAAAGGTAACCCCCAACATCATTCTGGCATTCCGTGGAGGTGCAGTCAAACTGGTCTCCAACAACCGGGAAGCATTGCCCATGGAGCACCATCCCAAGCTGGAGGAGATTGCCGCCTTGCTGGCCGATTTGCAACAAAAGCCTGGTGTGCGCATGGAGGTATGCGCTCTGGCCACCAACCTGATGGGTGTAGACAATGGCACCATTCTGCCTGGCATCAAGGTGGTGGGTAATACATTTGTATCCCTGACCGGTTATCATGCCCAGGGATATGCCGCCATCCCGATCCATTGATTGGCAGAGGAACCGCCATGGCTCTCCCAACTGATTCTGTCGCCTCCGCAGATGCCCGGTCATCCATGATCTGGCGTATCGTCGCCGCCTTGAGCCTGACAGCGGCCATTGTTCTGGCATACCGCTATCGGGATTTGCTGGACCCTGTCCAGTGGAGCACCTGGGTAGAGGGATGGGGAGCGGCGGGTATGGCGGTTTTCGTTCTGCTCTACATCCTGGCCACTGTGCTCTTTCTGCCGGGGTCGGTATTGACCCTGACCGGTGGAGCCCTGTTCGGTCCCTGGCTGGGGGGAATTCTCTGTCTAAGCGGAGCCACTATTGGTGCGGGCATCTCTTTCCTGATTGCCCGTCACTTGGCCGGAGATTGGGTGGCACGACGGGCGGGCGGCATGGTGGGAAACCTGCTGGCCGGAGTGGAGGCGGAAGGATGGCGTTTTGTCGCCTTTGTTCGTCTGGTACCCATCTTTCCTTTCAACCTGCTGAACTATGCCCTGGGGCTGACCCGCATCCGTCTGGACCACTATCTGCTGGCCTCCCTGGTCTGCATGGCTCCCGGGGGCCTGGCCTATGCCTGGCTGGGATATGCGGGCAAGGAGGCTGCCAGTGGCAGTGCCGATGCCGTGCGTGCTGGCTTGTGGGCCGTGGGATTGCTCTCCATTGCGCTCCTGCTGCCGCGCTGGATCAAACAGGCACGGGAAGCCAAACGCCATTTGACCACCCATCGCCTGCGGGAAATGCTGGAGGCTGGCGAACAACTGCTGGTCCTGGATGTGCGGGATGCCGTGGATTTTTTCGGGGAGAATGGCCACATTCCCGGTTCCTGCAACATTCCCTTGCCCGAACTGGCAAGCCGCATGGATGAACTGCGTGGCTTGGATCGTCCCATCGCCATCCTCTGCCATACCGAACGACGCTCTGCCGAAGCCATGCGCACATTGGATGCCCTGGGCATCGGTCCGCTCTGGCTGATGCGTGGAGGCATCAAACAGTGGCGACAAGACAATTTGCCTGTGGAACGGTGAAAAGAGCCATGAACACTCCAGGGTTGTTTGCGCGTATTACCGAGGCCAGAGAAATTTTAGGGATTGGCGAAGAGGCCACCCTGTCCGAAATCAATGCCCGGATCAAAATCTTGCTCAAACGCTGGCATCCCGACTGCTGCCACGAAGAGGTGGAACACAGCACAGAACAGACCAGACGCATCATTGAATCGGCAGCCACTTTGCGTGCCTATTGCGCCCACTACCGGTTCTCCTTTCGAGAGGATGAGGTGGAAAAATATCTCCCCCCAGAGGAGTGGTGGAGAAGTCGTTTCGGCAATGATCCGGTTTGGAACAGTGAAGGCAAAGAGCGGGCGAACGGTCACGACCGCTCAGGCAGTGCTATGGGAAAACAGAGATGAAACGGTTGCTTGCAAGCATCATCATGGGGCTGGTCTGCATGCCTGGTTGCCTGGAGGCAGTGGCAACGGAGAGCGAACCATCTGCTTGTCTGCCCTGTCACCGGGAGCGGAATGCCGGACTGGTGGCCGACTGGGAGAAAAGCCGCCACAACCTGCCAGATCTCGATTGCCGTTCCTGTCATGGAACCAAACATGATGGCACCATGGCAGCGCAAGCTCGCCGCAACGATGCCTGCACAGCTTGTCATGCCAGAGAAAGCAGCAGCTATACTCTCTCCAAACATGGCGTGCTTGCCACCCTGGAAGCAGGACGCATGGATTTTACGCAACCTCTGCGGGATGGCAATTTTCGCGCTCCCACCTGCGCCTATTGCCACCTGCACCGCGGCAACCACAACATTGGGGCAGAGGTTTTTCCCCTGCTGCCCAGAGAAGAGTGCCAAATCTCTTCAGACAATGCCAGTCGAACAGAGGCCCGTGCCCTCCCCTGCCGGGATTGTCACTCCCCCCGACTTGTGGAAACCTGGTTTCTCAGTGGTGACCGGATGCTGGAAATCGGGCGCATGAAGGTACGGGAAGCCATGACAGTTGTGAAGCAGATCGCAACACTGGATACTGACCTGGTGAAACAAGCACAGAGCATCCAGAAGTGCATGACGGATGAACACCTGCGCAATGTACGTCTGGGGGTGGGACACCAATCACCGGATGATCAATGGTGGCATGGGCATCCCGCTTTGGATGGTGATCTGCTGCGCATCAAGTCCATTTTGAGTAAACATCCTGTCAAATCGACCGAACCATGCAGGAGAGACTGAAACATTCCCCCGTAACTATTCAGGTTCGTGATGGCTTGCCAGCTCTACCCCCATGGGGATGCTGTGCGGATTGGCGCAAAAATGCGCGCCAATCCGCACAGCTTGCTTCCATTAGGCGCTTAAGCCGACGCAAAGAGCGCGTCGGCTTAGTTTGAAAAGCGCGCCAAAGGCAAAAGATTAAAAGCAAAATCCCAGGGATTCCATCCCTGGACCCGGCCAGGGAGGGCACCTCCCTGGACCCGCAATAGTTTTGGGTGGTGAATAGTTACCATTCCCCAGTTCGTTCATGAACCACGCTCAGCGACAGGTGACACAGCTCTTCTGGGGTTGGTTCGGGTGGTGAAGAGTTGTACCAGTGCGCCACAAGCGCTTAGTAACGACGGCGCAGCAACACATGTGGCCAGGCCATCCATACGCGCACACGCGCATCCAAATAGGGTGCCGCCGCTTGCGCCGCCTCACGCAGGGCACGGCGGGCATCATGGTGAAAAGTACTGAATCCACCGCTCAACAAGGCATACTCCCGCAACACCTCAGCCACTTGGCAGCGATCTTCAATCTCTGGAATACTGCGCTCCACAATCCGCTCCAATAAATGCATCTGCTCAAGCTGCTTGTCAGCATCCTCAAGAAAACGGATAGAGGCAATATGCAATAATATCTCTGTGCGTCCGCTGGTGCCAAAACCGCTGCCCGCAATCGCCTGGGCAACCATATCATGCACGCGCTGCAAGCGTTGCCAATCCTGCCAGAGATGGCTCAGGGCATTGTGTTGCCCTTTGGTCAAACGATGCAGAAAAAGCACGGCAGTTGCCAAGGTCTCCACCTGATCGGCTGTCAAAGGACGCCGCGACAGATGATCCAAAACCGATTTGGCTAAAAAAGAGAGATATTCGATCCAGGAGCCACGGCGCCAGGCCCAAGGCAGACGCACATACGCATAGACACTGGCCATGGTCTGCAAAAAAGAGGCAGGATTATAATATTCCGATTGCCACTCCTCTTCATTGGACCTCTGCCAAGTACGATTGATTCCCGCCGGACTAACTACACCACAAAATGGTATATGCAGGCGGCCTTTTTTTGGAATCGGTGCATTTTCATCCACCCTCTACCTCCTCAGACGCCCCCTATAAAACTGTCACAGTGGGCGGTTGTCGTGTTGTTGATGCTGGTGCATGATCTCTTGAAAAAAACGGCTGCTCTCTTGAATGACCTCATGGCGTTGCCGATCAATGGTGATGATATGGTAACAATCATCCAGAAACACTTTGCGCACCATACCGCCTAAATGGCGTTCCAGATGGTCGGCATTGCGGATACTGGTCATATCATCCTCGCGTGCATGCAGTACCAAGGCTGGCACCTTCACCTGTGGCATCTCCTTGAGCACCACACCTACCAGACGTTGCAACTCCCGCAAAGAGCGTCCCGTCGTACCCAGATTTCCTGCCAAAGCGCTGTTGCCAGAGTGCATGCTCTCCACCACCCACTGCCGCAAGCGCTCATCCTTGATCCCATAGGGATAATTTTCCACAAAACGGTAACAGTCTGCCAACGGTGTCGCCAAGAGCAAAGGCAACAAAAACTGCAGCTTGGGTATTGCCCATCCATCATACCATAAGGTGGTGGAATAACAGGCGATGCCTGCCAGCCGCGAAGGTGCGGCTGCCGCCAGATGGATGGCCAATAGTGCACCCATCGATAAACCGGCTACAAAGACCTGCGAATGCACCGCCGCCAGCTCCTGATAGGCATCCTCGACGCTGGCATACCAATCCTGCCAACAGCTCTGCAACAGCCTCTCTTCCGAACCACAATGACCGGCCAACTGCATCCCATAGACGGCAAATCCCTCTGCCGCCAACCCTTTGCCGATATAGCGCATCTCCGTTGGCGTTCCGGTCAGGCCATGGATCAATAATACCGCTGCCTTATCACCCGCATAGCGAAAACGCACATCAGCAACAGGGGTTTCGGCACCCTCCTCCCCGCTACGCGGCGACCAAAAACGGCTACCAAACCAACGACTGACCCACGAGTGCCAGCCCTGACGCCATTTTTCCCACCCTGGCCAAGCAAGATGCTGCTCTGCATTGCGCTCCATGGATCACGCTTCCTTAGCCATCCCTACCCACTACCCGCTGCAACAGTTGTTCCAACAGTTGCAGGGCGATACCAATCTCTTCGCGACTGATCTCCAAAGAGGGAGCCAAGGTCACCACATTTTTATAATAGCCGCCAATATCCAAAACCAACCCATAGCGACGATTCCCCAACTGCAAATCCCCCTTCATCCCCTCCTGAAACAGACGATCTGCCAACTCCTGTGCGGGGGTAAAACCATCGGCTGCACAAATCTCCATACGCAGCGCCAATCCCAAACCATCCACATCGCCAATCTGGCGAAAACGGCGTTGCAGGTCGCGCAACCCCTGCAAAAACAAAGCTCCTTTTTCTAGCACCTGCGCCCCATAATCCTTTTCCTGCACCATGCGCACCGTCTCCAAAGCCACTGCCGTTCCCAAAGGATTGGCAGCAAAGGTGGAGTGGGTGGAACCAGGGGGAAAGCGCTCCGGGGTGATAAACTCCTCTCGCGCCCACAAACCGGCCAACGGATTCATACCATTGGTCAGCGCTTTACCAAAAACCAGCACATCCGGTTGGAGACCAAACTGTTCTGCCGCCCAAAAGGTGCCGGTCCGGAAAAAGCCCATTTGGATCTCATCATCCACCAACAGGATATTTCTCTCGCGCAATATCTCCTGCAGACGTGGAAAATATCCAGCAGGTGGGATCACATAGCCCCCTGTCCCCTGCACCGGCTCCACATAAAACGCGGCATATTCAGACTCACCCGCTTTACCATCCCATACACCATGATACTCACTATCAAACAGGCGAGCAAATTGATTAACACAATACAGCGCACACTCCTGGCGATTTTTGCCATAAGGACAACGAAAGCAGTAAGGATAGGGCACAAAATGGGCGCGATCGGCAAAATGCCCATAGCGGCGTCGATAGCGATAGGAGGAGGTGATGGCCGAAGCCCCCAAAGTACGCCCATGATACCCCCCCTCGAAGGCAAACATGCGTCCCTTGCCCGCAGAGGCGTTGCGCACCAGTTTTAACGAATCCTCAATGGACTGACTGCCACCCACATTAAAATGGATGCGCCCGCGTTGGCCAAAGCTTCCTTCAATCTGCTGAACCAGGAGTTTGGCCAGCTCAATCTTTTCCCGATGCAGATATTGTGATGCCAGTTGTGGCAAAGTATCGATCTGGCGGATGAGCGCCTGCTTCAAACGGGGGTTGGCATAGCCAAAATTGCAGGCAGAATACCACATCTGCAGATCCAGATAGGGCAAATCCTCCAGATCATAAAGCCAGGATCCCGCACAACGGGCAAACAGTTTGGCAGGCTCCAGATAGTGCACGGTATCGCCGAAAGAGCAATATTCCGCCTCATCCTGCAACAGACTCTCTTCCACTTGCATTTACTCCCCTCGGCTAACTCATGATTCTGCGCGCATGGTGGACGACACATGCAGGGCAGACAACCAATCTCCATTCTGTACACGTTGTGCAGCAGCGCTAAAATCAGGCATCGGCCAATGGGGCAAACCCTGCTTTTGGCAATAGTTGAGCAGGCGATCCTTGGCCCAAACCTGCTGCACTTGATGGGCCAGACAAAAATCGGAAGAGCCATCGCCGATCAATATCGACACCTGGGCAGCTCCTCCCTCGCGAGCTGCCACCGCACACTTGCAGGTTCCTGAGCCTGAACGGCAGTGCGGATCGGCATTGGGAAAATGCAGTTGATAGCTGCCGTCAGCCAACACCTGCAGATGATTGGCAAACACCGGCAAATCGGCCAATCCATGGCGTTGCAAAACCCGCTTAATGGCATAATCCAACCCGTCACTGACGATCCGAATCTGCCAACCCCGTGCCGTAACCTGCTGCACAAACGGGGCAAAACCGGGATCGATCAACCTCTGATCCACAAACTGATCCAACTCGCACAGTGCAACACGCAACAAGGCGACCTGCTGCTGCATACAGTCCCGTGCACTGAGCGTACCTGCCCGCCAGGCCGTTTCGATCTCTTGCCATTCCGGCAGAGCAAAACGGCTCAACAGAGCATCGCTGACATCCTCTGGCATGATGGTACCATCAAAGTCACACAAAAACAGGCAGGTAACAGAAGGCAAACTTGTAGCAGACATCGGTAGTGCTCATCAGGTAGATGCAGCTTTGAAAATCAGCGAGGTATTCAATCCGCCAAAGGCAAAGGAGTTGTTCATGACTGCAGAGAGTGGTTGCGAACGCGCCTGATTGGTGACCAGATTCAGATCACACTGGGGATCAGCATCGAGAAAATTAACAGTGGGAGGAATTTTTTGCTCTTGCAAGGCAGCCAAACAGGCCAGTGATTCCACCGCCGAAGCCGCACCCAAGGTATGACCGTGCATGGATTTGCTGGAAGAGACGGCAACCGTGCGCGCATGCCCGCCAAAAACCTGCTGAATCGCCTGCGTCTCCACCAGATCATTCAAGTGGGTACCGGTACCATGGGCATTGATATAGTCAATCTGCTCGGCACTCAAGCCCGCATCCTGCAAAGCGGCCTGCATGGCGGCCACAGGACCATCCACATGGGCCTGTACCGGATTATGGGCATCGGAACTCATACCAAAACCGGCCAGCTCCGCAAAAATCGCTGCGCCTCTGGCCTCGGCTGACTCTCTGGTCTCCAAAACCAACACCGCCGCTCCTTCTCCCAGCACCATACCATCGCGCTGTTTGCAAAAGGGCCGACAAAGCGATTTGGCCATGACCCGCAACCCTTCCCAGGCACGCACTGTGGCAAAAGTGATGCAGGCTTCCGTTCCACCGGTAATGGCGGCATCCACCATACCGCTGCGCAACAACAGCACGGACATGGCAATGGCATGGCCAGCCGAAGAGCAGGCAGAAGAGGTGGTAAAGACTGGTCCGGTCACTTTGTGGGCAATGCTGATTTGACTGGCCACTGAACTGTGAATCAATTTGGGTACTGTAAAGGGATGGAAACGTTTGGCTCCCTGCACATACAGACGATGGTAGCCCTGTTCCTGGGTCTCCTGCCCCCCGCAACCGGTTCCCAACAATATGGCAGTACGTCGGGCAAACTGTTCATCCTGCAACGGCAAGGCTGCTTCGCGAATGGCCTGTTGTGCTGCCAACATACCATATTGGGCAAAACGATCCAGTTGGCTTAAAGCTCCCTCATCAAACCAATCCTGTTCCTGATAACCGGGAATTTGTGCCGCAACCTGAATCTGTAGTGCGCTTGCATCAAAACGAGTGATGGGAGCTATCGCACACTCTCCACGCATCAATCGTTCGGCAAAGGCAGGATAATCCATGCCCAGAGCGGTGAGCGAACCCCTGCCGGTGACGACGATCTGTTTCATGCGCTGGGCGAAGCCTCTTTTTCGGCAACCAGTTTACTGACCAAATTGACCACATCGCCAACTGTGGCTTCAGTCACGCTGGCAGGATTGGGAATGGTAATATCAAAGCGCTCTTCGAGGGCGAACAAAATCTCCACTGCATCCAGCGAATCCATACCGGCAGCCAGAAGCGACGTTTCCAGCGTCATCTCTTCCCGTCTCAGGGTTGCATATTTGCAAAAAATATCGAGAACGCTTTCATGAATCAGCTCAGACATCTCTTTTCTCCGGAAAGGAACAGCCTCTCAACGCACCATCAATCTACTGCTTGCAAGCCTATCTGACACTTGTAGCAGGTTATAGCATGGCTGTTGCGTCTGCGCAACGCAACATACCAGATAATCATAATAATACCCTTTCCCATTCCGCATACTGCAGTTGACCTTGCCAATCGTTACCCAAAATCCGCTCTGCCAATTCAACAACAAGAAAACGTGCTTCTACAGGATGCTGGTCGCGCTGGCGAGACAACCCTTGATAACAAGAGGGGCAAGAGGTGAGCAATTTATAGGGTGACTGTTTTTCCTTGTGGCCCTCTTGGCTCTTTTCCGGCAGCGGCAAGGTTTGACTTTTGCGAAAACGCACCTGGGTTGCGATATCGGGACGGGAGAGAGCAAACAAGCCCGATTCCCCACAACAACGATCGGTCAATTGTACTCGACAGTTCAAAAGGGTTGCGGTCACCTGACGGGGATCATAACTCTTCATCGGTGAATGACACGGATCATGAAACAAACAGTGTTCATCTTGAGACAAGGCCGCGGCCCGCACCCCTTTTTCCATCAGATATTCATGAATATCCAACAATCGACAACCAGAAAATATTTTATCAAAGGCATAGCCCTGCAGTTGGCGCAGACAGGTGCCACAGGAGACCAAAACAGTTTTGATTTCCAAATCGCTCAAAGCATCGGCCATGCGGTGAAACAAAACCCGGTTGCTGATGGCCATCGCCCGTCCGCCCCCTTCGTCCCCGGAAGCGCTCTGCGGAAATCCACAACACAGATAGCCAGGAGGTAAAACCGTCTGCACTCCGATATGGCGCAACATCGCCAAAGTTGCCAGAGCAATTTCAGAAAACAGCCGTTCACAACCACATCCGGGAAAATAAAAGACAGTCTCTGTTGTGGCCACCCCTTCTTTCCCTTTCAGGATGGGAATGGCATCACTCTCTTGCAACCGCAAAACCGCCCGTGCTGGTTGGCTCAATTCAGGTTTCGGTAACGGAGCATTCAACAGATGGCGCACATGACTGGGCAAAGAGGCTGCACCACGGGTGGCAAAGGGCATCTGTTGCTCTTTGGGTGGATCCATGCGCTGCAACCAGTGGTAACCCAGTCGTTGCGCTGCATAGCCCCCCTGCAAGAGAGTGCGTCTGGTCCAGTGGATCACCTGTGCATCGGTAGTGGTCAAAAAAGCCATGGCCAAACGTTTATTGGGATTTATCTCTTTGCGTCCCCTGCTTTGCAACAACTCACGCATGCGGATGGTGACTGCACCAAAATCAATATTAACCGGACAGGGTTTGACACAGCGATGACAGATCGTGCAATGGTCTGCCAAATCTTGCAGCTCCGCACAATGGTGCAAAGCGTTGCCACCAGTGGGACGGCTGATACGTCTGGTCTGTTCATCATACAAAAAGGCTTCGATCACCAGACCGGTGGCCAAAATTTTGTTGCGTGGCGAATAGAGCAGATTGGCTCTGGGCACATGCGTCGAACAGACCGCCTTGCATTTGCCACAGCGCAAACAGTGGCGCATATCATTGTTGAGTGCCTCCATGGCACTCTCTTTCAAAATCAAAGCCTCCTTTTGCACCAAACGCAAAGAGGGGGTATAGGCATTCTGCAACCCCGATCCGAGCAACAGCTTGCCACGATTAAAATAGCCACGGGGATCCACCTGCTCTTTATAGCGATGAAACTGATCGATTATCTGGCTATCGAGATAACGAAATTTGGTCAGACCGATACCATGTTCACCGGAGATGCAGCCTCCCAGTTGCTGTGCCAAGAGCATGATCCGGTCAACCATCTCCTCGGCAGCCCGTAACATGGCATAGTCATTGGAGTTGACCGGAATATTGGTGTGCACGTTGCCATCGCCGGCGTGCATATGCAGAGCAGCAAACAGACGGCTGGAACGAATCTGGGCATGGATGCTATCCAGTCGGTTGCGCACCCCTTCCCACAAATCGCCCCCAAACAGATTGCGCAGCGGTTGCGCCACTTCGCTGCGTAAAGAGATCCGTATCCCACGCCGCAACAACAGTCGAAACAGACTCTCTCCCGTCCGCGCCAGACGGCGCTCTTCCTCTTCCAAAGGCAGGAGCGTGTCCGTAACCGCACTGTCCAAGTGCTGCAAAAAAGTGTGCCAGCGCTGCTCTACCCGCAGCAGCAGACGCAGTGCTGCCTCCACTTTGCCGCTGAGAATTGACTCATTCTCCTGTTCAAACAGCGCGGCATCGCCAGCAGTCAACAAGGGACGCCACTCACCACTGCGGAAAAATCGTTGGATTGCCTGTACAATCGCGATTTTATTGCCTATCGACTGTTCAATATTCAGCCGTTCAATGCCTTCGTTATACTCCGCCAGTTTTTCCAGCGGAATCACCACATCTTCATTGATCTTGAAGGCATTGGTATGGGCAGCAATGGCCGCAGTCCGGGAACGATCTGACCAAAAACGCTCTCTCCCCTCTGGAGTGGTGGCAATAAACCCTTCGCCGCCCCGCGATTGCGCCAACTGGACAATATGTTCAGCCGCTGCAGAGACAGCAGGCAGATCATCGCCCACCACATCTGCCAACAATACCATTTTCGGACGATCCCCTCGGGATGCCTTGGCATTATAGCCCACCGCCCGCACATAGCGCTCGTCCAGATGTTCCAGGCCCGCACAGCCCACCTGGGGATGGTGATCAAGAAAATTTTTGATCTCGACAATCGCCGGCACGGCCCGCCCCAAATCGGGATCATAAAACTCCAAACAGACCGTATGGGTATGATGCGGCATGGGGTGCACCACAAAGACCGCACTGGTGATGATGCCATCACACCCCTCTTTCTGGACCCCTGGCAAGCCTCCCAACCATTTGTTGGTCACATCCTTGCCTAAACCCTGCTTGCGTATCTCCTGCCGGGAAAGAGTAATGATCTCAGGCTCACCCAGCGGGGTATAGCCATCCACAGCCAACCGCTGCACCTGAAAACGGGCCTCTGGCAGATCATGAATTTTGCCTAAATTATGCTGCAGACGCTGCACCTCCAACCACTGCACCGTCGCCTCGCCGCTGGGTTCTGCCACCACCATGCGCCAGGAGAGCAGATTATCCAGGGTGGTTCCCCAACGTACCGCCTTCTTTCCACCAGCATTCATGGCAATATTGCCACCAATGGTCGAGGCATTTTGCGAGGTCGGATCCACTGCAAAGATAAACCCGGCTGCCTCTGCCGCCAGCGCCACCTGTTTGGTCACAGCTCCCGCTTCGACGCGAATGCTCATCACCTCCTGCACCAAACCCAATGCCGGGCGTTTCGCGACCGGACCCAACGCATCCAAGGCTTCCACATTGAATACCACCGTCTCGGCTGCCAACGGCACCCCGGATCCGGTATAGCCGGTGCCACCCCCCCTGGGAATCAGGCTGAGACCCAATTCGATGCAGGCCGCCGCCAGCGGCGCCACCTCCTCTTCACTGCCTGGAGTGACCACCAACAACGGGCATTCCACCCGCCAGTCGGTGGCATCGGTCATGTGCGAGACCCGTGCTGTGACACTAAAATCAATATGATCGGCGCGGGTAATCTCCTCCAGACGCCGACGAATCTGCTCCCGCCGATCGGACAAAGTGCGAAACCGTTCGGCAAAAGAGGCCACCGCCTCGCCAGCCCGCGCCAGCAAATAAAACACCCACTCTTGGGTATTGGGATCGGTTGCCCTCGCCCGAATACGACTCAGACGCTCTTCCATGGCCGCCAGCAAAGCCTGCAAACGGCGACCATCAGCCAGCAAATCCTCCTGCAAGAGGGGATTGCGGGCAAATATCCACAAATCGCCCAGCACCTCAAACAACATGCGCGCCGAACGACCGGTTTGCCGTCGTCCGCGCAAGCGATTGAGTATGCTCCAGCTCTCCTCGCCTAAAAAGCGAATGACAATCTCACGATCGGAAAATGAGGTATAATTATAAGGAATTTCCCGGATATTCGGCTCTTTAGCAGAGCCGTGTTCGGGAAGGTCAACGTTTGGCGGGAGACTCATTGCGGCTCTCTGGGCTGAAAGGCGGTTATTCCCGCCATTTCAGGCTACAACCCATGGCGGCATGTTGAGGTTCGGCTACCGGCTCGCCAGCCAACAAAGCCATGATGGCTCGTTTCATCTCCTGGTTGCGTACTGTAGCCGGATTGCGTGGTGAATCATCCAATCGACCGCGATAACGCAGTTTTCGTTCCCGATCAAAGATAAAAAAATCGGGAGTACAGACTGCACCATAGGCGTGCGCCACATCTTGGCTTTCATCCATCAGATAGACAAAAGGATAGCCGCGCTCTTTGGCCCGTTTTTTCATGTTATCCATATTATCTTCAGGATAACTGATTGGATCGTTGCTATTGATGGCCACAAAGGCCACCCCAAGGGGTTGCATCTCCTTGGCCAAATCGATCAAGCGCCCTTCGATAGCCTGCACATAGGGACAATGGTTGCAGATAAACATTACCACCAAGACTTCGGCTGCTGCAAAATCAGCCAAAGCATGCTCTTTGCCATCCACCCCTGGCAAAGAAAAATCGGCAGCAGGTGCACCCATTGTTCCCGGTGCACTGTATAAAAGAACCATGGCTCTCCTCCTCGTCAATCAATTGATCGCGTGTCACCCATTGCCATGCTGCGCTCAGGAAAGGCCATCACCTCTTGAATGCTCTCCGTCTGCACAGCCAACATCAACAAACGATCCACCCCCAATGCCACCCCGGCACAAACCGGCAACCCAGCCTCCATGGCCTGCAAAAACAGTTCATCGATCGGTAATGTTTTTTTTCCCAGCCTCTGTCGTTGCCGATTGACCTCTTGGAAACGGTGTCGCAACTCCTGAGCATCGCGCAACTCCTGATAGCCATTGGCCAGCTCAACACCGTTTACATAGAGTTCAAAG
Organism: Candidatus Magnetaquicoccus inordinatus; assembly: GCF_004217665.1. Lineage (GTDB taxonomy): Bacteria > Pseudomonadota > Magnetococcia > Magnetococcales > Magnetaquicoccaceae > Magnetaquicoccus > Magnetaquicoccus inordinatus. Next base: position 27,116 of record NZ_RXIU01000015.1, read on the forward strand.
CGTTTGGCAACCGGAGGAGGTCCAGGATCGATCTCTGCCATCGCTGCGGCTGTTGGTGGAAAATCGGTCAAGAATACCATCCCCCCCTCAGCCCGCAAAGCCGGTTCCACATGCTGCAGCAAAAGCCAATCCAACAGCTCCTGACGCTCCAACCCTGCCAATGGCAGCAGCTCTCCCTCGGCTGCACTCTCCCGGCATTTTTGTTGCAGTTGCGTCAGGCTGTCATCCCAAGGATCCACTCCCGCAAAGCGCTGCATCGCCTCACCATAAGTGAGCAGCTTGGCCTCACCAGCGGTGCTGCAACAGAGCCCTTTAGAGGGCAACGCCACAATACTCAACAGCAGCGCCTCCACCTCTCGCTGCAACTCAGCGACACGCCAGCCCGGTCGATACCACTCCAGAATGGTAAACTCTGGATTGTGCAGGCGCCCCACCTCTCCTGCACGAAAGGCACGCCCCATCTGATAGATTGCCCCGGCACCTGCTGCCAACAACCGTTTCATGGCCGTCTCCGGCGAACCCTGCAGATAACCTTCGGCACAGACCATCGGATCCTGATGCAACTCTGGAGCCATTGCCGGCAACAGCAGTGGCGTTTCCACCTCCACCACGCCGCGCTGTTGAAAAAAAGCACGAATACGTGCCAACAGCTCTGCCCGCCGCTGCAATCGCCACCAAGTGGCAACCGGCTGCCAAGAGGTCGCGCTTTCCATCAACGGTAACTGCAACGCAACCTTTTGCCAACCAGACTATTTGGCCCGTTCCACATAATCACCGGTACGGGTATCAACCCGGATTCTCTCCCCTTCATTGACAAACAGCGGCACCTTGACCGTGGCTCCCGTCTCCAATACCGCCGGCTTGGTCGCCCCGGAAACCGTATCCCCTTTGACACCCGGTTCACACTGGGTAATCGTCAAAATCACGAACTGGGGAGCCTGCACGGCAATGGCCTTGCCTTTCCAAAGGGTAACCTGATAGCCTTCCTGCTCCTTTAACCAACTGATGGCATCACCCACCTGAACACTGGTCAAAGCCACCTGATCACAACTGCCTGGATCCATAAAGTGCCAAAACTCACCGTCGCTATACAAATATTGCATTTCGGTATCGATGACATCCGCCTTGGCCACCGTTTCGCTGGACTTGAAGGTGCGTTCGATCACCCGGCCATCGATCAAATTTTTAATGCGAATTTTGGTAAAGGCTTGTCCTTTGCCTGGCTTGACAAAATCCGCTCCGACGATAATCCAGGGCAATCCGTCAATTTCCACCCGCGAGCCCTGCCGTAATTGATTATGGGTCAGCATTGTTTTTCCTTACTCTCTCAATTGTGAAGCAATAAAATTAACCGACTCTTGCGCCGACACTTATAAACGATATGCCGCCCATCGCCAAGGAACAGGCTGCGCCAATGCAGCAGAAAATCACACCCTCTCCGCTCTCCGCCACAGAGAGCGCCAACCTCCGCACAGATCAGCAGAGCTATCCGCTGCGGGTTCCCAGCCATTGGCGACAACGCATCGATTGGCAAAACAGCCAGGATCCCTTGTTGCGACAGATTCAACCCACTCCAGAGGAGTGGCAACCGGTTGCCGGATTCAGCGAGGATCCTCTTGCCGAAGAGCAGGCACAACCTTTGCCTGGTCTGCTGCACAAATATGCCGGACGCGCACTGCTGCTGCTCAGCCACTCCTGCCCTATCCACTGTCGCTACTGTTTTCGCCGCCACAGCAATGAGAGCAAACCCACAACCTCTGCCCACAACTGGCAAGCGGCTGTCGAATGGATCAAACAAGAGAAGACGATACGCGAAATCATCTATTCGGGTGGCGATCCTCTGATGTTACCCGACCGCCAACTGCAGCAACTGACCAGGCAACTGGCGGAGATTCCCCATCTGCAACGGTTGCGTGTGCACAGCCGCATGCCGGTGGTCACACCAAAACGGATCGGTCACGACCTCCTGCAGTGGTTGACCGGCAGCCGTCTGACTCCAGTTTTGGTGATCCATTGCAACCATCCGCAAGAGCTGGATAGCCTGGTCCTGCAAGCCCTGCACAAGCTGCAACAGGCTGGGGTGCTGTTGCTCAACCAATCGGTATTGCTCAAGGGAATCAACGACTCGGTGGAGGTGTTGGCTGCACTCTGTGAAACCTTGATCCATCAGCGCATTCTTCCCTACTACCTGCACCAACTGGATCCCGTAGCAGGCGCCGCCCACTTTCGCGTAGACAATGCCAAGGCGGCTCACCTCTGGTTGCAGTTACAATCCCGTCTGCCCGGTTATGCCCTGCCCCGTCTGGTCTGGGAACAACCAGGCTATCCCAGCAAACGTCTGCTGGAACTTCCTGACGACGCACACCAAGATTCATTAATTTGCAGTTAAGCAGATAACAAACAACCGGCTTGCATCACCATGAAAGCCGGTTGCTCAATCACTCTTGCCTATGCTCTCTGCTCTTGCGACCACAAAGCCCTCGACAGGAGGTGACAGAGCCGCACAGCAGAGAGCTCACCAATCAACATCTGCACTACGGCACGGCTCTGCACCACTGTGAAGCGTAACTATTCAGGTTCGTGCTGGCTCGCCAGCTCTACCCCCATGGGGATGCTGTACGCATTGGCGCAAAAATGCGCGCCAATCCGCACAGCTTGCTTCCATTAGGCGCTTAAGCCGACGCAAAAAGCGCGTCGGC
>NZ_RXIU01000150.1 GCF_004217665.1 Candidatus Magnetaquicoccus inordinatus
ATCAGAAAAATGCGCATCCAATTAGATACCGACTTCACATCTCCCTTATATTGCAGAATCGCCCTCGTCTCACGGGCCAGTTCCTCCCAACCAGTGGGAAACAAGGAACGTAAAAATTCCCAATTTTCATCCAGAAATATCGTATTCGCATCCATAGTGGTTGCATTATACACGCATCCACACTGCTCAACAATAAGTTTCGATAATCATGTTAGCGCATATGGGACAACCGCCCTGGTCTTTACCTATACCGTGCAAAGTGGGGACAATACCACCGATCTGGATTATACCGCCACCACCGCCCTGGCTCTGAACAGCGGCAGCATCAAGGATGGTGCCGGCAATGATGCCACCCTGACTCTGGCCACACCGGGTGCCGCCAACTCTCTGGGCAATGCCAAAAATATCATTGTCGCCTTGGCTCCCTCAATCAGCGCGGTCAGCGCCTCTACTGCCGACGGCTCCTATAAAGCCGGGGATACGGTCAATGTAACTGTCACCTTCACGGAAGCCATTACCGTGACCGGTAATCCTTATCTTACTCTGGAGACGGGAACCACCGACCGCAACGCCACCTATTCCAGCGGCTCCGGCACCACCACTCTCACCTTTGCCTATACTGTGCAGGCCGGAGACAGCACCAGCGACCTGGATTATGTGGCCACCTCCTCCTTGAATAGCAATGGCGGCACGCTGCAAAATGGCTCTGCCGTCGATGCCGTGCTCACACTCCCCACGCCCGGCGCTGCCAGCTCTCTGGGACACAACAAAGCCATCGTGATCGACACCACTGCCCCCAGCGTCTCCTCGGTCACCTCTACCACCGCCAACGGCTCTTACAAGGCGGGTGATACAGTCAATGTCACCGTCACCTTTTCCGAGGCGATCACTGTGGACAGCAGCGGCGGCACCCCTTATCTCACCCTGGAAACCGGCAGCACCGACCGTAACGCCAGCTATGCCAGCGGCTCCGGCAGCAATACCCTGGTTTTCAGCTATACCGTGCAGGCGGGCGATAGCAGCAGTGATCTTGATTATACCACCACCTCCGCCTTGGCCTTGAATGGCGGCACCATCAAGGATAGTGCCGGTAATGATGCCACCTTGACTGTGGCCTCCCCCGGAGCCGCCAACTCTCTGGGCGACAACAAAGCCATCCTGATTGATACCACGGCACCAACGGTCAGCTCTGTCACCTCCACCAGCGCTGATGGTCGTTACAAAAGCGGTGATGTGATCAATGTCACCATCCACTTTTCCGAAACGGTGAGTGTGGTCACCACAGGTGGCACCCCTTATATCACTCTGGAGACCGGCACAACGGATCGCAACGCCAGCTATGCCAGCGGTTCCGGCAGCACCGCCCTGGTGTTTACCTATACCGTGCAAGCAGGCGATGGCAGCAGTGATCTCGAATATGGCACCACAAACGCCTTGGCCCTGAATGGCGGCACCATCAAGGATACAGCAGGCAACAGCGCCACCCTGACCCTGGCGGCAACAGCCAGCAGTGGCTCTCTGGGCTATGGCAAGGCCATTGTCGTCGATACCACGGTAGAGACGCCAACTGTGGCCAGTCCGACCATCAACGAGGATGCCGACAGCGGCGCTATCACCATCACCCGCAGCGGCAATGATGGCAGTGAACTGACCTACTACCAAATCAGCGCCATCAGCGGGGGGACGCTCTACAGCGATGCCGGGTATAGCAGCACCATCAGCAATGGCGATTTTATTGCCTCTGGCGGAGCGACAACCAATCTCTATTTTCGTCCCACCAGCAACCGCAACAGCACTACCGGTGGCAATGGCTCCTTCACTGTGCAGGCGGCGACCGGCAATGGCAGCTCTTATCTGGGGGGCTCAACAGCCACTTCGACCATTACCCTGACTGCCATCGCCGACACCCCCAGCGTCGCCAGTCCAACCATCAACGAAGACAGCGACAGTGGTGCCATCGCCATCACCCGCGCCGCCGGTGATGGCAGCGAAACCAGCTATTATAAGATTTCCGGCATCAGCGGGGGCAGTCTCTACAGCGATGCCGCTTATACAGTGGCGGTCAACAATGGTGACTTTGTTGCCTCTGCAGGCGCGACCACCAACCTCTATTTTCGGCCCACCGCCAACCGCAACAGCGATAACGGGGGCAATGCTGTCTTTACTGTGCAGGCAGCCAGCGGCGCCAATAACCTTTATCTAGGTGGAGCAACAGTTTCCTCAACCATTACCATCGATGCGGTGAACGACGCTCCCACTTTTGTCAAAGGGGGCGATCAAACGCTCATGCAGACAGCAAATCCCATTACTGTTCCCCACTGGGCAACCGCCATCAGCAGCGGACCGGCAGATGAGAGCACGCAAAGCTGGCAGTTTATCGTTACCAACAACCGTAATGAGATGTTTAGCGTACAACCCTCGATTGACAGCAGCGGCACACTCACCTACACCCCCACACAGTTAGGGTATGGCGTGGCCACTGTCAGTGTACAACTGCAGGATAACGGTGGTACAGCCCGCAACGGTGCCGCAAGCAGCCCGGTACAAACCTTTCAACTGACAGTAACCCGACCCCCACCCCCACAACCAGCCCCTATTCCAACACCACCCGCTCCTCTGACCAGCGACAAAAACAGCAATACGACCACATCCAACGACGGCCAAAAAGCGCCGCACACCTTTAAATCCACTGCGGGTTTACCATCAATGGGAGATGGTGCCAATGCTCCCGTGGTGACCATGACCAATGCCAATTATACCCCGACGGTACTTAAAACAGGCGATACGGCAACCAACAACACCTCCTCGTTCAGCACAGCTTTTCTGGACAGCAACAAGAGCCCCTCTATTGCGCTCCCAGCAGCGGTGCCTGCTACCACTCCGCAAGCCCCTCCTCCGGCAACGATAGCCGACAATACAGCCTCTGTTCCTGCCTTCACTGCGGGCAGCAAAATGACCAGCACGCATCAAGGTGGTTTTGCGGTTGCCGTCTCCCCGGCGACCGGGGAGAATGGCGGATTGGCAGTCAATCGCACCATTCAGGATGTTGCGGTGGGTGAGAGCGGCTCCATCAGCATGGCGATTCCCGCCAATGCCTTCAGCCATAGCGATGCCAATGCCCAGGTCACTCTGGCGGCCTCTCAGGCCGATGGTGCCAACCTGCCCAACTGGCTCTCTTTTGATCCGATAAAAGGCAAATTTGAAGGCACAGCTCCTCCCGGCACCAAAACCGAGATTGCAATCAAGATTGTTGCCCAAGATAATCAAGGCAAAATGGTTGTCTCCATCTTTCGCGTCAAAATTGGTAACAAAGAGGGGGACAACACCGAAAAAAATTTACCGGAAAAAACCGATAGACCTCGATCAGAACGTAGCAAAGAGAACCTCTTTTGGGTTATGCTAGAGCAAAACAGGTTTGGCAAAGAGGTACCAAGCCAACATAGGTTTGCTGGAACGACAGGAATATCCAGACAGTTGGCCTGGGCTGGCAGAGAAGGATGGCTGCTACGCAATAACGCTTTGCAACAAGCAAGCGCACAATTGCTGGCAAGTCATTACAACTCCTGATTAACGCATGTTATATTGATTGTGTGAGGATATATGATTCCATTATTAATTAAAAAAATAGCTCGCAAATCTTCCCTATTGCTGCTCTCTGCCATCCTTGCTGGCTGTGCCGTGCAACCACAAAAATTGACCAATCAGGAGCTGGTCAGCCAGAAAGAGCAGGATTTAACCGCCATGTTTGCCAATCGCGAGGCTGTGGATCACCCTTTGAGCCTGTCAGAGGTGATCGCCCGCTCTTTGCGCTATAATATGGACCATCGGGTTAAACGGATGGAAGCAGCATTGGCTACCCGGCAACTGGATCTGGACAAGTTTGACACCCTGCCCAAACTGACCACCTCCGCCGGCTATAGCGGTCGGGATAACATGAATGCCTCCAGCAGCTATTCGGTTGCCACCGGTGCCGTGTTACCTGAACGCTCCACCTCGCAAGATCGCGAACGAATCACTGCCGATTTGGGACTCACCTGGAATCTGCTTGATTTTGGAGTCAGCTATTATAATGCCAAGCAAAATGCCGACCGGCAGTTGATTGCCCAGGAACGGGAGCGCAAGGTGCTGCACAACCTGGTGCAAGAGTCCCGTTCAGCTTTCTGGAGGGCAGCGGCTGCGCAACAGTTGGCACCACGGGTAGCAGCCACGGTCAAACTGGCCGAAAGCGCCTTGGCCGATGCCCAGCAGGCGGAAAAGAGTCAGTTGCGCTCCCCTCTGGAATCTCTGCGCTATCGGAAAACCCTGCTGGAAACGCTGCGCCAACTGGAGGCAACCCAGCAAGAGCTCTCTACGGCCAAAGTGGAACTGGCCGCCATGATGACTCTGCCCCCTGGTACACCTTTGCAATTGGCAATTCCCAAAGATGGGTTGGCCGTCAACGACTGGCAAATGCCCTTGGCAGATATGGAGGAGTCTGCCCTGATGCGGCAACCCGATATGCGCGAGATGGCCTATCAATCGCGTATCACCGCCACAGAAAATCGCAAAGCCCTGCTCAAACTGCTGCCGGGTATCAGCATCAATATGAGCCATCAATATGATGACAACTCCTTTGCCATGCACCAGGAGTGGAATGAAGCGGGCATTCGTGTCTCTTTGAATCTGCTGAATCTCTTGTCGGCACCCGATCAGTTGGCCTTTGCCGAGGCCAATGAAACGGTTACCCAGACCAAACGGCAAGCTCTGCGCATGGCTTTGTTGATGCAGGTGCATATTGCCCATCGCCAGTATGAGGCGGCCCGCACCCAGTTGCAACGCAGTGAAGCGCTGTTCCGGGTGGAGAAGGATATTGCCCAACATACCGGCCACAAAGCTGCCCAGGATGCACAAAGTGTACTGGACCGCATCGCCAGCGAGACCAATGCCATCCTGGCTGAGTTGCGTTATTATTTGGCCTTGTCGCAACTGCAATCGGCAGTTGGCAAAATGATGGCCACGGTGGGACAGGATCCCGAGGTGGGCACCATCCAGGAAGGGACTCTGGAAGATTTGAGCAAACGGGTGGAACAATGGCTACAAGGCAGCTCTGCGCAAAAACAAGCGGCAAGCATGCCCAATCAAGAGCGCTCCCGCACTGAGAATAAGCAAGCACCCGGCACCCCTGCGCAAAACAGCCACTCTGATCTGCAAACAAAGCGCTCCTCTGCACAAAACGACACTTCTGCAGAAGCAGATGTTCAGTCAGCTCTGGTCTCGGCCTTGGCCGATGCCAATGAGGCTATGCCGCAAACAGCACCTCGTTCTGCGAGCACCAACACTCAACTCATTGGTCGCAAGGGCACAGTCCAACGCAACACCTGGGTACGTCATGGACCAGGCAGAAAGTTTGAGAAGGTGCGTCTCTTGCATCCCGGTGATCCGCTTACCGTACTGGAGCTTTCCGGCGATGGCCAATGGTTGCGCATTGGCACAAACGCCTGGATGAATTATAACATGTTGGCCCCACAATCATGATCTCTTGGCTGCTCTCTGGATTGCTCATGCTGGGAGCTCTCTTGCTGTACGGGACAGAGGTGCGTGCTGCAGATCTGCCTACTGCTCTGCAGGCCAACACCTTGCGTGCGCAAATTTTGCCCAAGCAATATACAACCATTTCCAGTGAACTGCCCGCACGCTTGGAAAAATTGCCCTTGGAAGAGGGAGCTCGCTTCAAAAACGGCGACCTGTTGGCCTCCTTGGATTGTTCGCTGCAACGGGCTCAGTTGGAAAAGGCCCGTGCCGCCTTGACCGCTGCCGAAAAGCTTCGGGAGGTCAACAGCAAATTGCTGCAGTTAAAGTCCGTCGGCGAACTGGAGGTGGTAACCTCCAGCGCCGAAGCGGCCAAAGCTCGTGCCGAAGTGGCAGTGATGACAGCAACTGTTGCCAAATGTGCCATCACCGCCCCCTTTTCCGGTCGTATCGTCGAATGGAAAGCACGGCCTCATCAATTTGTCCAATCTGGACAAGCTTTGCTGGAGTTGTTGGATGACTCCAACCTGGAGGTAGAGTTTATTGCTCCCTCGCGCTGGCTGCAGCAGATCAAAACAGGAAGCCCCTTTACCCTGCATGTGGATGAAACCGGACAAGCCTATTCAGCCAAAATTGTCCGTATCGGCGCCAAAGTCGATGCGGTCAGTCAGTCGATCAAGGTTAACGGACAATTTATGCAGGCGGTTCCTGGTCTGTTGGCGGGCATGAGCGGAAGGGTCGTTATGGATCTGCCTGCTGCTGCACAATGAGCAACACTCCCCACTCTTCCCCCTTGGCTCTGTTGTTACAGTTGGAACAACGTGCCAGGCAGAGCGCCGCCACAGCAGAGTTGTGGTTTGTCATTGTCAATGAAACCCATCAACTCTTTCCCTACCAACAGGCTGTATTATGGAATGGTGAGGGCAAAGTGCTGGCACTCTCTGGCGTGGCAATGCCAGATGCCAATGCGCCATTTGTGTTATGGCTTCAAGAGCTCTATCGCCATTTTTCTCTCTCACCTGCAGAAGAGTTGCTTTACCCCTTTTTGCAGAGAGAACATCTGCCTGAACAATTGCAACAGGATTGGCGTGAATGGCTGCCACCACAAGCCCTCCTTCTGCCGTTACAACATGCAGACAAAAAAGTGGCATGGCTGCTCTTGACCCGCGAGGAGCCCTTCAGCCGGGAAGAGAGCGCTTTGCTGACCGTTTTGGCAGAAAGTTATGCCTTTGCTTTGCATTATCATACGCGCCGCCAAAGTTGTTGGCACTTTTCCTGGCTGAGTCGCTATAAGTTTGCTTTTCTGCTTCTGCTGGCCGCTCTTTTGGCCTGGCCAGTCTCTCTCTCCGTCTTGGGCCCCGCTGAACTGGTACCCATCCATCCAGAGGTGATTCGCGCCCCCATGGATGGCGTGATTGCCCGTTTTCATGTCTCTCCCAATGATACAATCCAACCAGGACAAGCGTTGCTGGATCTGGATGACACCATAGTACGCGGACGCCTCGACATGGCTGAAAAAAGCTATGCCATCGCCGAATCGGAATACCAGCTTACCGCTCAAATTGCCTTGCAGGATCCCCGTTCCAAGGCACAATTGACCATTCTGGCAGGCCGGGCCGAAGAAAAAAAGATTGAAGTGGAGGCGCTGCGCGAACAGTTGCAACGCACCAAAGTTCAGGCCAAACAAGCCGGTTTGGCCCTTTTCAGTGACCCCTTGCGCTGGATTGGCAAACCGGTGGTAACCGGAGAACGCATTCTGGTCGTCGCCGAAGAGTATAAAACAGAGGTGGAAATATGGCTTGCCGTGGGCGATTTGATCCCTATCGCTCCGGGTGCGCCAGTTACCCTGTTTTTGAATATTGATCCCTTGCACCCCATGACCGCAACGGTGCGTCTGTTGGCATATGAAGCGGAATTGCGCCCGGATCATAGTATGGCCCACCTGGTACGCGCCACCTTGCAGCAACAGAGTGGCAAAGCCCAGGTAGGCTGGAAAGGCACTGCCCGTATTGATGGCGAACAGGTCTCTGTATTGTGGTGGATGCTGCGCCGCCCTATCGCCATGGTCAGGCAATGGTTGGGAATATAGAGTACACCTTGCCGCCCTTGCGGGAGGAGCTGCGCCTCTATCCCGCACCAGCGGCAGCAGATGGTTCCCCCTCCTGGACATTGGCCGACCCTGCTCGCCACAGTTTTTACCGCATCGGTTGGCTGGTGTTTGAAATTCTCTGTCGTTGGCAGGAAGCCGATCCCCAACGCATCGTGGCCGCAATCAACCGTGAAACCACTCTCTCCGCGACTCTGCACGATGTGGACGAGGTCCGACTCTTTTTACTCAATCACCAACTGCTACGACCAAATGATCCGGTTGGCAGCAAACGCCTGTACAGCCTCTCACAAGCCATGCGCAGTGACTGGGCAACCTGGCTGTTACACCACTATCTCTTTTTTCGCATTCCGCTCTGGCGGCCAGATGGCTTTCTCAATCGCACCCTGCCATCCTTGACCTGGCTCTTCTCACCCTGGTTTCGTTGGGGATTGGTGGCGTTATTCCTGGTAGGCATGCAGCTTTTATTGCGGCAGTGGGATCTGTTTTGGAGCACGGTTCTGGACAATATCAACGGCGAGGGATTGTTGGCCTATGGAATCACCTTGAGCAGCGTCAAAATCATCCATGAACTGGGCCATGCCTATGCTGCCAAACGCTGCGACTGTCGGGTGCCGACAATGGGAGTGGCATTTTTGGTGATGTGGCCGGTACTCTATACCGATACCACAGAGGCATGGAAATTGGCCAAACGCTCCCATCGTCTAAGCATCGCTGCTGCGGGCGTGGCTGCCGAAGCAATCTTGACTGTATTGGCACTGTTTGCCTGGAGTATATTGCCACCAGGTCTGGCAAAAAATTTGGCCTTTTGGGTGAGCGTCACCTCTTTGAGCCTCACCTTGGCGATTAATCTTTCGCCGTTCATGCGCTTTGATGGCTATTTTATCCTCTGCGACCTGCTGAATATGGCCAATCTGCATGAACGCTCGTTTCAATATACCCGCTGGTGGCTGCGCGAATGGCTGTTTGGCTTGCGCTTGCCTGCACCAGAAACCACAACAGCCTCTCTGCGCCATTTTTTTATCCTCTTTGCCTTGTTGACCTGGAGTTATCGGTTGATACTCTTTCTGGGTATTGCCGTTTTGGTTTACCATTTTTTTATCAAGGCGGTGGGAATATTTTTGTTTGCGGTGGAGATCGGCTGGTTTGTCATTTTACCCATCTGGCGTGAGGTGCGTATGTGGAAACCCTATTGGCTGCACAGCAAACAAAAAAGAGTACTCCTGCTGGGCCTCGCCCTCATCCTCTCCTGGATGTTTTTACCCTGGTCCACCCATATTGCCGCTCCTTCCCTGCTGCAGGGCA
>NZ_RXIU01000151.1 GCF_004217665.1 Candidatus Magnetaquicoccus inordinatus
GCCGACCGTGTGAAAACGACCGAAGAGGAAGAAGGCGGGGAAAAGAACCGGAGCAACCGCACGAAATTCACCTGTTCCGACTGTGGGGCCAACGCATGGGGTAAGGCCGATCTGTCCCTGATTTGTGGTGAGTGCGATACGCCAATGAAGGGGGACGACGATTTGCCGACCCGTGGGCGGATTATCAGCGTTGTTTCTCTTTCAAGAGCCGCTATGGTATAAATAGGCTATGAACACGGAAAAATCAGAAACCGATATTGCCAGCCTCTACCAGAAGGCTTTCAAGGACTACGGGGCATCTGCCTTGTGGAGTAGTGCGCCCGTTCTTAATCCGACTCCGGAGGATGCCCTTGCCATTACCCGTAGCCTGCGGTTTGAGGGCAATTTACAGGCCCGCAGGTTGGCCGAACAGATCGAGCAGGTTTGCCGTGCCGTTGTCTAAAATTCAAAGAGACGTTTTGCGTCTTCTCGCGTCGCATCGCGACCCAGAGAGCTATGTTGCGGGCAGCACACCGCTCAATCGGAGCAACCCACGTTTTTCCGGTGATATTGACGTTTTTCATGACCGCGAGGAACGGGTAGCCCGTGCTTTTGCACAGGACAGTGCTTTGCTGATGGCGCAGGGGTTTGAGTTGCAAGATCTACGGCGCGAGCCTACTTTTTACGCCGTCATTGTTCGGCGTGGCGACGAAGCCACGAAATTTGAATGGGTGGTTGACAGCGATTTCCGTTTTTTCCCGACGGTGCAGGATAAAGAATTTGGGTATGTCCTGCACCCCATTGACCTTGCCACCAATAAGGTGAGTGCCGCAACCGGACGGCGCGAACCGCGTGACGTGATGGACTTGGTGACCATCCATGAGCAAGTGTTACCCTTGGGTGCGGTTATATTTGCTGCCGCTGTAAAGTCTGTTGGTTTTACGCCAGAAGGAATTATTAACGAGATTCGCCGTCTTGCCCGCTACACTGACGCTGATTTTCGGCGTGTCGCCAGTGATCCGCCGGTTGATCCTGTCGCCATCATGGTTAAGTTGCGCCAAGCCTTGGACGAAGCCGAAGCCTTTGTTATGCGGATGCCAACCGACAAAGTTGGGCTGTTGTTTCTGACAGGTGGTAAGGTTGTGCAACCTGACCCTGACCGGTTGGAAGACTATCAAACCCATGCCGGACAACGACGTGGGCAGTGGCCAAGCAGCCCAGAAATCGTTTCCGCCATGTTTGAGCGTTACAACATAGGCCCGTCTCTTTAGCGGTCACGGAGAACATTCCAGGCTTCCGCAATTCACCATTTTTCTTTCCCTACTGCCCCGCCCCCTCGTTTTTTTCAGCCTGTGACAATTTCTCTTGCGTTGAGATTCCACCCAGTTTTAATATCCCATGCTAAGGAAGTTTTAAAGAACGCAAGCCATGTGCGTAGGTCTACGCCACCCTTCGGTTGGCGCAGCCCGACGCACGCTTGGCAAGGGGGGGGTTCCCCCCCGTTGCATCCCCGAACGGAAGGAAAAGCCACAACCCCATGCGGCCCGAATGGCCCGCGTTGACTAGGTAAGAGAGGCACAGAGATGGAAGCAAAGGCCACAAAACACAGCAGCCAAAAGCGGCAGAGGCAAGGACTGGCCAAATGCTTTGTAAACGCGGCAGAGAAAGCCGAGATCGAAGAGAAGGCCGCGCGGGCGGGTTTGTCCGTGTCGGGGTATCTGCGGGCCTTGGTCTTTGGAAAGGACGCGCCGCAGCCAAGGGGGGCGCGGCGGCCTGCGGTCGAGAAGGAATTGCTGGTGCGACTTTTGGGCGAAATCGGGAAGATCGGGAGCAACGTTAACCAGATTGCCCACGTGGCCAACCAAGGCCGAGGGGTGAACTATCCGGCTCTTGTACAACTTTCAGCCGATGTCGTGGTTATGAGGCAGCAGGTCAAAGCGGCCCTTGGTCGAGGCGAGTCGGAGGAACTGACGCCGCTACCAGAGGGGGACAACCCGTGATCACAAAGGGGAACACCTCCACGGGGTGCGGTCTGGCGGCCTATCTGAACAAGGACGCCAACGACAGGGTGGAGGTGTGGGACATCAGGGGCGCGGCCATCAATGACTTGGCCGAGGCCATCGACGACTGGCGGGAGTTTTCCAAGGGCACAAATTGCGAGAAACCGCTTTACCACGCGCAACTGAATCCGGATCGCGCCTTGAGACGCGAGGAGTGGGGCAAGGCCATTGAAATTTTTGAGAAGGAAATGGGGCTGGAGGGCTACCCCCGCGCCGTTGTCCTGCATGAGAAGAAAGGAAGAGAACATGTTCACCTGGTCTATTCCCGCATTGACCTTGAGACCATGCGGGCATGGTCGGATTCATGGAACTACCTGAAACATGAACGGGCCTCACGGGAGATTGAGCGGGAATTTGGGCTTGATAAGACGCAAGGTGTGCATGTCGAGCGTGAAGACAGCCCACGACCGGGCAGGACTCCCAGCCACAAGGACATGCAGCAGGGGGATCGAAAGGGACAGGATGCCCGCGAGGTAACGGCGGAGGTGTCGGCCCTGTTTGCTCAAGCAAACGGTGCCGGTGCCGCGTTTGTGAAAGGGTTGGAAGGCGCGGGCTACACACTGGCGCGTGGCGATCAACGCGTTTATGTGGTGGTGGACAGGCAAGGGGGTGTGCATAGCCTTTCCCGAAGGGCGCAGGTCAAGGCGGCCACGTTGCGCGAGATGTTGAGGGATGCTCCGCTGGAAAAGTTGCCAAGTGTGAAGGAGGCCCAGGCGCAGCAGAAGGCACATGCAAAAGAACGGACAGGGACGGATTCCGGCAATGTGCATAAAGCGGCCATGACGGAGGCCAAATCGACCGAACCGACACGCGAGCCGCCAACCAAGGCTGCCGATCCATCACCATCCAGCCTGTCACCCCGAGGGGGTGGATTGCGTGGTGCCGGTGCTATAGTTCGTGAGGGGCTGCAAGTTGGTGGTGTTGCGGGAGGGGCTACCAAGTCGTTGATGAAGGCCGTTGACGGTTTGCTTGATTTTTTTATGGGCACACCTGCGCCAAAGGTGACGGCCTACGACCGTCTCACGGACCCAAAATTGCGCCGCCAAGAAATGCGGGCACAGGAATGCCGCGACCAAGCTATAGACAACATGCGGGACGCTATAGCGGAAGGGCGCAATCTGAATGCCGACGATTTACAGCAGCTTTCACGCGAAGACTTGCTGAATTTGCGGGCTAGGGGCGATGCTTATCTGTATGGGGTGATTGAGGAACGCGAGGAACGCCGACAGCGACAGAAAGACAGCGGACGAGAACGAGAATGGTAAAACCCTTGTCACTGGCGGAACGGCAAGGGGAGGACAGAAACGCAGCAGTGCCGGAGGGTTTGGATGCGGGAGTATTTCCCGCCGTCCGTTCGTTGCTGCCGTATGGAGGCCGACCGCAAGGCAGGTGACGGGTGTTCGGCAGGTTGGGCGATGGAGTCGCGCCGGTGTGGCGTCGTCATGGTCGCCGATCACGGTGCGGGTGACAGGGATGGTGCGTCTTACCGCCGTTGTCGCGTCGTGGCGACAGGCAGCCGCACAGGTGGCGAAGATGCGGCGGATATTGCGCCGCCGTCCGCACCGTGACCGGAAGTGGTCAAGGCCGATACGCCCGCACCATCAGGGCAAGTATTTTTTCTGTAATTGCTGCAAGCACTGGCATAACGATGGGGTGATTGAGTGCGAGCTATAACGATTCTAACCTATTTGGAATGGTATATATGAATTTTATTAATAAATTTCTTGACCATATTTTTGACGGATTCGGACTCCTTGGATTGGTGTTAAAGCTGTTTTTTAGTTGGCCGACGAGAATTTTTTGCCCAAACGATATTTATTGCAAGCCGCAAAATCTCGAAGCTTACGATGATTGCCTTGCCCAGACCGAAAACGGCAAGAAGTTCTGGATTATGAAGAGCAAGAACCGACAGCATATGCACAGAGTGACGAAGGCAAACGCCTTTTTCTTGAACATAAAGAGCGTTTTTAACGCCGTATTTTATGGCCTGTTCTGTTCTTCCCTTGGCTGGCTTGGGTTGGTGGTCAGTTACCCGCCCATAGTAAGGGAATATCTGCTTTCTCTTGTGCCTACGCCAACCGTTCTTCTGTCTCTGGCGCACACAACGCCCTATGTCTTGGCCGTCAGTGCGCCCATGGTGTTTTTTTCTCTCAACGCTATAGCATGGTTCTTCATGGCCCTAAGAATACTGCTGATGCCAAGCATAGAAAAAAGGTTCATCAAGGCTATGGAGCGGATGGAAGAACTGGTCATACCGCCATCGCCACCCGCTGACACAAGGGCAAAACCAGGTGATTCCAGCCGAATCCCAATTGGGAAGAAATAACGATGAGCATATGGGGTGTGGTTCGTTCAAAACTGGCCGAGACGGGGGCGGCGCGACAAGCTCCTCCGTCGGCTTTTTATCTTGGGGAACGGTTCGGGTTCGACGCCACGGGTCAGAAAATCCCGACCGGCGACGCTGTTACCTTTCAGGGAGATGAGCACATCTTGCTGATAGGTCCAACCCGTTGCGGCAAGGGGCGGAGCCTGCTTGCACCGAACCTGATTTTGCACCCCGAACACTCCGCGCTTGTCGTCGATCCAAAGGGCGAACTGGCACGGTGGACGGGGGATTACAGAGCGGGACAGGGGCACTCGGTGATCCACCTTGACCCGTTCGGCGTTCTCAAGGGGAAGGGAGGCGCGACCATGAGCCACGGGTTTAACCCGTTGCTTGCCTTGAATCCAGAAAGCGACGAGTTCATAGACGACGCCATGGGTGTTGCCGAAGCCTTGGTCATGATTGATGGTAACGAGCCACATTGGGCATCGTCGGCACAGGATTTTGTCGCTGGTGTGGTTATGTATGTCGTGGCCTCCGCCAAGGCCAACGATAAAAAACCGTCGCTTCGCCACGTGCGGCAGTTCATTACGTGCGGCAGTGATGAAATCGCCAGGGAGGTCAAGGCGATTGTCGGACAGGAAGGAGTTCACGAGGCTATCCCCGCCAAGCTGGAGAAGTTCACGGAGGCGGACAAAAGCAAGGAACTGGCATCGGTCATTTCTACGGCGCAAACGCAAACCCGCTTCCTTGATAGTCCCCTTATCGTGAACGACCTTGAGCGCGGGGAACTGGATTTTGCGGCCATGAAAACCAACCCCATGACAGTTTATCTGGTCATCCCGCCCTACCGTCTGGCCACGCATGGGAAATGGTTGCGTCTGGTGATAGGTGCGGCCATTCGGGACATGCAGAAGGAGACGTGCCCGCCGACCCGTCCCGCCGTGCTGTTCGTTCTTGATGAGTTCCCGCAGCTTGGCCGAATGGAGAGCATCGAAACTTCTATGGCCCTGAATGCTGGCTTTGGAATCAAGATTGTGGCTGTGGTTCAACACCTGAAACAGCTTGAGCATCATTACAAGGAAAATTGGGAAACGTTCCTGTCCGGTGGCGTCATTGCGTCGTTTGGTCCGCGTGACGCCTTCACGTCGGAATACCTCTCGAAGCTGTCCGGTCAGGAATACGTCGCCGTGACCAGCAAGACCCGTTCGATTTCCGGCCTGTCCGAGACCGAAAACCAGCAATTACAGGCAACGTTCCTGCCGCATCAATTCAGGATGATGTGGCGGGGGGAACTGGCCGTGTATCTGCCCACGGAGCAGGGGCAGGAATTATGGTGGGCAAAGGTGAAGGACTTCAGCCAATGGCCGGAGGTGAGACGGTTCATTGCAGAGTGACGTTACCCTGAATATCATGGGCAGAGGTGGTGGCCACGCCTTCGGCGTGAACATCGAACGCGCTGTTTTACTGCGCGTTCTGCATCCGTGGGCCGTACCCACAACCGGCACGCCTTTGGCGTGAGCTTTTTATGAGGTGGGCTGCACCCACAAGATTGCTCGGCAAGGTAAGGATTGGCTTGGGGTTGCGAGCGTCACGCGCAGCCTGCCCGCCGGTGCATGCGACATTAGACAGAATGACACATTTTGTCTAATGTTTGAAAAACAACACGCTCCGAAGCCAAGCAGCGCAAGGGTTACGCCAGGTGGGATTGGGGGGAACATTAGACAAAATGACAGACACGCGGAAACACCTGACCGGCCTGGAGGTTGAAAGGCTTTTGGCGGCCACCAAAGGGAGCCGTAATGAAGAACGCGATCGTTGCCTGTTGCTCCTTATGTTCCGGCACGGATTGCGCGTGTCCGAGGCATGCGGTTTGACGCTTTCACAGGTTGACCTTGAGAGCCGGGTTTTGCACGTGGCACGTTTGAAAAAGGGCTTGTCCACCACCCATCCATTGCGGGGGGATGAGCTGCGGGTGATCCGCGCTTGGTTGAATGAGCGCAAGAAACGTCAGGTAGTCGGGGATGCCTTCTTTGTCAGTGAACGTGGCACCCCCTTGAGCCGTAAAACGGCATGGGTGGTGGTCAATAAATGCGGTGAGCTTGCGGGATTGGCGCTTCCTGCCCATCCTCACATGCTGCGGCATGCGTGCGGCTTTGCCCTGGCCGACCAGGGTGCGGACACGCGGTTGATCCAGGATTATCTTGGACACCGCGACATCCGGCATACCGTGCGTTACACTGCCACCAATCCGGCGCGATTTGAAAGGCTGTGGAGGTGATTTTGTCTGTTATCGCATTGTTTATAAATAATAAATTTTCATGATAGAACGATGTGGCAGCAGATAAGCCCTAAAATGGACTGCCATGAGTTGACGAGAGGAATCAAAGCCCAATGACTGCATTGAGAGATTTGCTGAATTCGTACCGTGAGGCAGCGCAAACCGAGCGAGACAAGGGAACTTATTTTGAGCGGCTGGCCGTGGCCTTTTTGACTCATGATCCCGTGCAAGTTCAGCAATATGAGACCGTTTATGCCTACAAGGATTGGGCATCTTTGCATGGTTGGGATGGGCGCGACACCGGCATTGACCTGGTTGCCAAATTGCGTGGCGAAGATGGGTTTGCTGCGATCCAGTG
Organism: Candidatus Magnetaquicoccus inordinatus; assembly: GCF_004217665.1. Taxonomy (GTDB): domain Bacteria; phylum Pseudomonadota; class Magnetococcia; order Magnetococcales; family Magnetaquicoccaceae; genus Magnetaquicoccus; species Magnetaquicoccus inordinatus. The sequence continues at coordinate 7,002 of NZ_RXIU01000151.1, forward strand.
CAAGTTCTATGCTTCCAAACACCGCATCAGAAAAGAGGATATCGACAGCTTCATTTCTGCCTCTGCCAAGGAGCCATTCAAGCGTCGTGTCGTCATTGACACCACAGATGTGCCGTGGAGCGAGAACGCGGAAACCATGTTGCGCGGCCAAGCAATTATCACGACACGTTTGAGCCTTTCTGACCTTGAGGCCAGTTCGATCCAATGGGAACGCTTTGCTGCAAAAGGCGAAATCGTTCTGACCAAGAAGAAGACCCTGCGGCCACACCAGAAAGATGCTATTGATGCTGTCCGATCCGGCCTTGAACAGGCTGATCGAGGCAAATTGATTATGGCCTGCGGCACAGGAAAGACCTTCACCAGCCTCAAAATTGCAGAAGATTTGATCGGCCCTGGCGGGCTGGTGCTTTTTCTTGTGCCATCGTTGGCCCTCATGTCGCAGACTGTGCGTGAATGGACAATCGACACAGCAACACCGCTGCGATCCTTTGCCGTTTGCTCGGACACCCAGGTTGGCAAGCGGCGCGTGAATGCTGAGGATGTGGCCGAGATTGATTTTCTTGATTTGACGTTTCCGGCAACGACGGATGCAACAAAATTGGCAATTGGTGTCAAGCACATAGCCAATGACACCATGACAGTCGTGTTTGCCACCTATCAATCAATCCAAGTGATTTCTGATGCGCAGCGCAGGCATGGGCTTCCCGAATTTGATCTGATCATTTGTGATGAAGCGCATCGAACCACCGGTGCGACTTTGGACGGAGAGGAAGACAGCAATTTCGTCAAAGTTCACGACCAAAAAGTGATTGCTGGAAAGAAGCGGATTTACATGACGGCTACCCCGCGCGTTTTTGGAGAGAGCGTCAGGTCAAAGGCCAATGAGGTTTCAGCCGTCCTATATGATATGGATAACGAAGCCTATTTCGGCGATACGCTTTTTGCACGCGGCTTTGGATGGGCCGTCGAAAACAAGCTTTTGACCGACTATAAGGTCTTGGTTCTGGCCGTGGATGAGCATCTGGTTAGCAGCGGCATTCAGAAACGTCTGTCCGATGGCTCATCCGAGTTGAAGCTGGATGATGCGACCAAGATCATCGGGTGCTATAAAGCCCTGGCCAAGCATGGCTTGAAGGATGAATTGCTGACCGATCCGCAGCCAATGAAGCGGGCGATTGCCTTCTGCAAAGACATCGCCACTTCCAAGATGATTCAGCAGGAGTTTGCCGCTGTTGTAGCGGAATACCTGGAATCTGACGAAGGCAAGGAAGCGGAGGGTGACTCCCATCCGCTTGAATGCCAGTTGGAGCATGTGGATGGCACCTTCAATGCCAAAGCCCGTGACCGCCTTCTGAACTGGTTGAAAGACGAACACGGCGATAATGCCTGCCGCATTCTCACCAATGCCCGCTGCCTTTCGGAAGGCGTGGACGTTCCCGCTCTTGATGCCATTTTGTTCATGCACCCGCGCAAGTCACAGATTGACGTGGTGCAGTCTGTTGGGCGTGTCATGCGCCGCGCTCAAGACAAGAATATGGGGTATGTCATCCTGCCTGTTGGGGTTCCGGCTGGAGTGACTCCGGAGGCGGCACTGAATGACAACGAACGTTACCGCGTGGTGTGGCAGATTTTGAATGCCCTGCGTTCGCACGACGAGCGCTTTGATGCCATGATCAACAAGGCCGATCTTGGTGTGGACGTATCCGACCACATAGAGGTCATCGCTGTCAGCAACAAGCTGCCAGCCGGTAAGGCAGACAAGGAGGGGGGGCCAAATATCGGACAGGGCAGCGCCCCATATGCGCTAACATGTTTTCCCCGATACAGCCATTTGTCGCTTACGTTTTCGCGGTGATTCTGCCAGTTGGGTCAGGATCACAGACCAATCTTTCATGACATTGTCGAAAGAAAATACTGG
>NZ_RXIU01000152.1 GCF_004217665.1 Candidatus Magnetaquicoccus inordinatus
CAGGCAGAGCGGTACCGAGAAATTTTCCGGCAACGGAGGTGAGAGTTGCAATCAGGAAGATATTGAACAGGCCGCTGGAAAAGAGATCAAAATAGGTGGTCAAGCCGGTGCGAGTAAAGAAGAAGGGCAAGAGAATCATCACTGTAATGGGTTCAAGCTGGGCGATGATGGCCTGAGCAGCCCGGCGTGGCATGATTGCTCCAGCGACAAAACCGCCCATGATGGCGTGCAAACCACACCATTCGGCGATCAAAGCGGAGCCGAAGATGGTGGCACAGACCAGGATCAAGCCGCCTTCGCTCAAGGATTCCTGGCTGCCAATGCGCTGGCGCAGTTGGAAACGAATTGGAAAGAACATGAGCAACAGATAGAGGGTTGCCACAATGGCCAACCAAAAACCGCTGAGTGAGGTGGTAGGGCGGTTGGGGAGTCCCATGAGCAAAAAGGCCAGCAATACCCAGAGAGTTGCATCGTTGATAGCGGCGATACCCAGGGAGATGCGTCCCACACGATGGTTGATCAAGCCGCTTTCGCGGAGAATGGCACCCAATACGGGCAGGGCAGTAACGCCGATGCAGACGCCGATAGCAGCGGCAAATTGACCGGGAGTGGCGGCAGTACCGACTGCTTCAGGATGGATGGTGGCGATAAGCCAGCCGGCCAGAGTTCCCAGCAGGGTTGGAGTAAAGATGCTGGAGAGACTGACCACGGTAAAAGAGCGTCCCAAACCTTTAAATTCAGCGGGTTGCAGGTGCAAACCGGTGAGGAAGGCAAAGAGGACGCCAGCCAGCCAGGAGAGTCCAGAGAGGGTAGTCAAGGACTCTTGCGTAAACAGAGAGGGCCAGAGATCGGGGGCCAGGCGGCCTAAGACGGCTGGACCCAGCATGATACCGAACAAAATTTGCACCACGACCAAAGGCACCCAGTTGCGCAGCCGAAGCAAGCGCCAGACCAGATAGGGCAGGCAGACCAGCAACAGGGAGTGGGTGAAGAAGAGGGCAATAGTGGTCATGGAGCCAATATGAATCGGGTAAAGAGAGAGTTGGATCAAGAGTGAAGCGGTAAGCGTTTTATTCTTTTTGGGTCGGGATGACTGTTTCTCCTGATTCCGGGGTGATGGGCAGAGAGTCTGCAACAGATTCGCTGGGAGAGGATGCCGACAGGGTGGCAGGCAGTGCATCCACTTTACGGTTGGGCAGGCCGCTGATTGCCGCCATGACCAAGGTAACAGCGTAGGGGATGGATTGCACGATCAGGACGTTGACCCAGACACGGGTATCGACAAAATCAAAGCCAACATGGACATAAACTCCCCCTGCTGCGATCCAGAAGGCCAGCATAAGCAGGGTTTCATCACGAGCGGTCGCCAAAGCCCGCCAAAAGCGGTGACCATGCGCCATTTTTGGGGTGCGGAAGAAGGGTTTATCCTTGCCGAAAAACCCTTCGATGATGGCCAGGGAGATGGTATGGGAGAGTGAGAGACCGGCAACGGCAGCGGCGACCGAGTTGCCAAAGCTGATGCCGACGTTGGCGGAATAGAGATAGAAATGTTTGAGCAGTTTGAAGGCAAAGAGGGCCAGAGGCAGAGCACTGAAGACCATTGAAGGAGAATCGATATGCAAGGGGGCGACGATCATCCCGGCAGACCAGAACAGAGCAAACAGATTGAAGAGCAGGTTAAAGCCATCGGCCAACCAAGGAATCCAACCGGCAAGAAAGTGGTAGCGTTGGCCCCAGCTCAGGTGTGAAGGACGCCAGCCAAGGAGTTCGCCAATATGAACGCGCAGGATCCGTACTGCACCGTAGGCCCAACGGAAGCGCTGTTTTTTGAAATCGACGAAGGTGTCTGGCATCAAGCCTTCACCATAGCTGCGTGGTACATAGAGAGCCTGATAACCCCGTTCAAAAATGCGCAGACCCAGCTCGGCATCTTCGGTGATGCACCATTCGGCCCAACCGCCAATATCCACCAAGGTGCTGCGCCGTACCATGGTCATGGTGCCGTGTTGGATGATGGCGTTGCGTTCATTGCGGGTGATCATGCCGATATAGAAAAAGCCGCGATATTCGGCATAACACATCGATTTGAAGAGACTTTCGTCTTGGTCGCAATAGTCTTGTGGTGCTTGGACAATCGCCACATCCGGTTTTTGGAAGGGAGGAGTCAAATCACGCAGCCAGCGCGGATCGACCAGATAGTCGCTATCGATAACGGCGACGATTTCGGCGCGGGCATCGGTATGGCGCAAGGCAAAGTTTAAGGCCCCAGCCTTGAATCCCGGCAAAGGATCCTCGTGGAAGAAGCGGAAGCGTTCTCCCAGTCTGTGGCAGTGGTCGCGCACCGGTTCCCAGACTGCAGGATCCTTGGTGTTGTTATCGATGACGATAACCTCGTAGTAGGGATAATCCAGTTTGGCGAGGGCATTCAGAGTGGCGATCATCATGTCCGGTGGTTCATTATAGGCGGGGACATGAATGGAGACCCAGGGGAGATGGCTGTCATCCGGTTTGTCGGGCGGATTGATGGCGCGTCTGCGGGCATTGACCCAGACGGCTTCTGCCCATTCGTGCGCTTCGGCAAAGAAGACGACGATAACGCCGATCATGCCCAACCCCAAGAGGATGCCGACCACCATGGCGCTGTTGGTGAGATATTGTTGGCTATAATTGTAGACTACCCATACCGCCAGAGAGGCTACGGCATAGGCCAAGGCAGCCAAGAATAAGCGACCTCGTCGGCGCAGGGTGTGGCTATCCAGGAAGAGCAGGGTGATGACAACCATTCCGACCAGGAGGGAGGCGGCGGCCAATACATACCATTGGGGAATACCGACGATGGGGGCATCAAAAGGAAATTTCGGTTTGCGATTGGCATCATAGACGCCCCAATAGGCGCCGACCCCACGCTCCAACGATTTGGTTTTCCAGGGTTGATCGAAGGCTTCGATCACATAATAGACATATTTTTCTTTGATGGCGCGAGCTAAGAAACGGCGCAGAAAGGTTGCCTGTTCGACCATGCCGACTTTGGCATTGATCCGGGTGCGTCCGGCGCTGGGCCAACCGACTTCACCGATGATGATCGGTTTGTCCGGATAGGCCTCTTTGATTTGGTTCATGCGGCCAACAATATAATCTACCGCCTCTTCTTGGTTGACCCCTTCCCAGTAGGGGAGCATGTGGACGGTAATAAAGTCGCAATGTTCTACCAGTTCAGGATATTTTAACCAGATATGCCAAGGTTCGGCGGTGCTGACAGGGGTGCTGACGGAGGCGCGCACGCGATCCAGATGGCCAATCAACTGTTCGATGGTGCGTTGGTTGTGCAACAAAGTTTCGTTGCCGACGATTACCCGGACCACGTTGCGCCAGTTGTTGTTGACCACCTCGATTAATTTATCAATTTCCGTTTCATTTTTAGTCTCATCGGTATTGTCTACCCAGGCGCCGACCATGACGTTGATACCATATTTGCGTGCCAAGCGGGGAATCTCGCCCAAGGTTGCCTGTACGGTGTAGGTGCGGATGGCATGGGTTTTGCCCGAGAGCAGAGCCAAATCCTCTTCGATCTGTTCAGGGGTGGGATGAATTCCCTCTTGAGGGTTTTGCTCGGCCCTGTAGGGGGAAAAGGCAAAACCCATCACCCGATCGGGCCAGAGAGGCTCTTCCAGAGGCTGGTTGAACCAGGCCCACAAGCTGAAGGTGACCAGTGAAACGGCGATGACAATCAACCAATGACTTGGTTTCATGGAGCGACTTCCGAAAGACAGCAGAGGATAATGATAGACTAGGCATGATCCGGCTCCACGCAAAGAGCCGAGCCGAGGTCAGCCGAAAAATCCTATACCAATTATGACCGCACCGCAAGGAGGATGCACGCCGCAAGCGACAACTCTCTCCTGGGTGGCTGTGGTATAATTATCCAGAGAATAAATGTTTTTGCTTGTTGGTTGCGCAGAGTGGGATCATGGCGATGCAGTCGCCTCAACAAAGGGGTTGCCATTGCCTTGCAGCGCTTTGATGCGGCGATTGCGCTCCCGTTCCCAGGCATCGACCGGATCCTCCTTATCCCAACGTTCAAAGAGTTTGCGCTGTGTTTCGCTGATGGGAAGGTGGTAAAACTTTTCAAAATAGAAATAGGTGCGGGCGATGTCGCCCCGAACGGCGGCTCTGGGTTGCACAATATCGGTGTGAAAATCGATCTTAAAATCGCAGGCCCCATACTCTCCTCCTTTGCCAGCGACCAGGCCAAAGGGGCGATTTCCCCGATCCGCATTCAACTCACCCACTGCTGGCACCAGATTATGCAGATCTCCCTCCATGGCATTGAAGAGAGGATCCTGCTCTTCACAACACTTGCGGCCTTTGAAACTTTTACCCTCTTTTTGGCACACCTCCTCCCGCCAGCAGATTCTGCCTCCGCCAAAGGCATGGGCAGGGACAATATGTTCCCACTCCAGGCGTTCGCCCCGTTGCACATTTTTTCGTGCCACATAGCCGCAGCCCGTGGGATCGATACGATGCTGTTTGTCATAACGACAGGCACAATAGAAGGTCTCCCGATGGTCGCTGAAGATCTGATCGGCCAGCTTTTTTGCTTCATGAAAATCGCGAATTTTATGGGGAATTTGTATATTTTCGCTGGCCACAGGCATCTGTTGATTTTTCTGTGGAGTGGGTGCAGAAGAGAAGTGGGACCAAGCCAGGAGAAGTGCAGCGATGATCAGGGCATAAAAGATCTCTTTCATGGTGTTACTGTCAGCCTCCCGGGCAAAGAGTAGTCATACAGCCAACGCTGACAGAGGGCGAGCAAAGCGCTGCGTTCTGTCATAGAGAGGGGAGTGATCCCCCCCGCAGGGTTTTGAAAAGGATAGGAGAGCAATACTCTGCCGATGCCTGTTTGGAAAGGCTGTTGGGGATGGTTTTGATCCAAAAAGTGCAGCCATGCTTCACCGGTTAACGCGGCAAGCGAGCGCTGTTGCGGCTCTGCAGTGGCGTGCATGGCAACCCGTCGCAGCAAGAGGGAGAGATCACTGACCAGTTGCTGATCCTGTTGATGTTGCTGATAGGCTTGCTGCAGATTGTGCAGCTCCTGCAGAGCAAGTCGTCGCAGCCTGGTCATGCGCCGCTGTCGCCAAAAGAGACGGACCATAATCAGGGCAAGCAGCAGAGAGACCAGAACGATAATCCATCCTGGAGCAGGTGGCCACCAGGAGGGAGGGTCGGGAAGATGGATGGGTCGCAAACCGTTGAGAGGGGAGGGATCAGCCATAGCGCTGTGCCAGGGAGTGCAGAGAAGGGGCAAACAGGGCAAAAAGTTTGGCCAGCACATCCTCACTGGTTGAGCAGTGCACAAAGCCTATACGATGGTTGTGACAAAATTGCTGCAGATGCTGCAAGCGGCTGTAAAAGGCTTCGGCATAGCGCTCCTGTTGGGCTTTGCCAGTGCTTTCCAGCATAAAAGAGTGTTGGCCGTCGCGGATGGGATAATGGCCTGGAGGGGGAAGAGTATATTGCAGGGGATCAGAGATCTGGATCAGCAGCAATTCGTTATGACGTGCCAAATGGCGAAGCTGTAGCAGCATCTGTTCAGACAAAGGATGCCAATCGCTTACCAGGGAGAGACGGCTTCCCGGTTTGCTGAGACGGCGGAGACGCAGCAAGGAATCTTCGAGCAGAGGAAGAGGATTTTCTGCGGAAGGAGTGTTGCCGGGTATAATGTGGGACAAGAGGCCGATCAAACGCAGGACGCTGCGTTCATGGCGCTGGGGAGGCAACTCCTGGTCACCCTGCTCGTTGCAGATGACTGCGCCCAGACGATGGCCAATGGCGACGGCGTGCCAGGCGAGCAGGCTGGCAGCACGGGCAGCGATGACCGCTTTGAAGCTGCCGCGGCTGGCAAAGAAGAGGGAAGAGCGCAGGTCGATCCACAGCAGGGAGGTGCGTTCGCGCTCTTCATGGAACAGTTTGGTATGGGGTTTGCCGGTGCGGGCGGTAATGCGCCAGTCGATATGACGCACCTCATCGCCTGCCAAGTAGGGACGGCTTTCGGCATATTCGATACCGTTACCTTTATACGGGGAGGGGATGGGACCACTGTGCGGCGAACGGCTGTATGAGAGCGTGGAGGGGAGTGAACGTGCAGGATGACGCAATTGCACAAGAGAGGAGCTGACGATACGGGTTGCCCAACCGCCTGGAACCGGGTCAGGACCGAGTGCGCTGGGCGCTGCGGAAGAGGGGTAGATACTCTGCCGGGGTGAGGCGATCATGGTGCAGGCACCCGCTCCAGCAGCATAGAGATCACCTGATCTGGGGTCAGACCATTGGCTTCGGCATGATAGGTCAATTGAATTCGATGGCGCAGCACATCGGGAAGCAGATCTTGAATATCATCAGGGGTCACAAAATGGCGCCCCAGCAACCAGGCATTGGCGCGGGCGCAGCGATCCAAAGCCAAGGTGGCGCGAGGCGATGCGCCATACTGCAGGATTGTCGCCAGATCATTGCCATACAGTTGTGGTTGTCTGGTGGCCATAATCAGTTGCAGCAGATATTCTTCAACCGCTTTGGCCATGTGGACCTGCAAAATCTCTTGCCGGGCGGCAAAAAGGGCCGTTTGCGGCAAGGGGTCGCGGATCGGTTCAGCGCCCTGGCGTTGTTGACGGCTCTCCTTGCGTACCAGTTCGAGAATGGCACGCTCTTCGTGCAAGCTGGGATAATCGATGCGCACCAGCAGGAGGAAGCGATCCAGTTGTGCTTCGGGAAGGGGGTGGGTTCCTTCCTGTTCAATGGGATTTTGCGTGGCCATGACCAGAAAGAGCTCTGGCAAAGGATGGCTGGTACTGCCGACGGAGATTTGCCGCTCGCCCATGGCCTCCAGAAGAGCCGATTGCACTTTAGCCGGGGCCCGATTGATCTCGTCGGCAAGAATCAGGTTATGAAACAAGGGTCCGTGGCGAAAGCTGAAACTCCCCTGTTGCGGATGAAAAATTTCTGTACCGGTCAGATCAGCGGGCAAGAGATCTGGGGTGAACTGAATCCGACAAAAAGAGCCCTGAATGCCAGAGCTGAGAACCTGAATGGCGCGCGTTTTGGCCAGTCCAGGGGCTCCCTCCACCAGAAGATGACCATCGGCCAATAAAGCGGTGAACAGGCGAAGGAGGAGCCGATCCTGTCCGATGATCCGTTGTTTGACATCGGCCAAAAGGGCGTGGATGAGGGGTTGACTGGACATGATAATAGAAGATGACTGACCTTTGGTCTGGAGCACTCAAGGCAATTAGCGATTTTGTTTGCCTGGACAATGGGGATCATCACAGGAAATATAGAGATAGAGGACATGACCGTGCAGAGTATAGCCGGCCTCTTCGGCAATTTTTCTTTTTCTCTCTTCGATGATGGGATCGTTGAATTCAATCATTTTTTTACAGTTGATGCAGATCATATGATCGTGGTGTTGCTCTCCGGCCAACTCATAAATGGCACGGCCATCTTCATGGCGATGACGGTATAATAGGCCAGCCTGTTCAAACTGGGTCAATACCCGGTAGACAGTAGCCAAGCCCATGCGAAAGCCGTTGGTTTGTAATTTTTGATGAATCTCTTCGGCGGAGAGATGTACCTCTTCGTTTTCTGAGAACAGGGAGAGCACACTCATCCGTGAAAAAGTGGGACGTAGTCCAGCGTTAGTCAGGTCTTGCAGATTGCTTGTCACGAGCCATTCTCCCAGATAAGACAGAGGGCATTCCCTTGTCATTCTGCCCCATGTTGCAAATAATGCGCGCTTTCAGCGACAATTTGCAAGGGAAACTAAATGGCGAGGGAAACTAAAGCGGTTGTTTCATGCTGTGGGTCAATGATAATGATCTCTTGTTTGGGGTGATTGCAGAGAGGGTAGCCTTTGCCCAACAGTGTGCATTTTTCAGGGGGTCGGGAAGGGATTGGTATGGATTTTTCGTCTGAGCAGTTGCAACGCTACTCTCGGCAGTTGTTGTTGAAAGAGATGGGAGGCCAGGGACAAGCGCGTTTGTTGGCCAGTCGGGTTGTGGTGGTGGGAGCAGGTGGTTTGGGTTCGCCGGCTGCCTATTATCTGGCAGCAGCAGGGGTGGGTCGATTGCTGGTGATCGATGATGATCGGGTGGAGTTGTCCAATTTGCAGAGGCAAATTCTCCATACCAGCGATCGTGTCGGAGAGGATAAGGCGCAGTCGGCAGCAACCGCCTTGCGGGCGCTTAATCCTGATACGGAAGTGATTCCAATTGTCTCCCGACTGCATGCCGAGAATGTGCAGAGCATTCTGGCCGAGGGGGATGTCATTGTCGATGGCAGTGATAATTTTGCCACCCGATATTTGTTAAATGAGGCTTGCTTGCAGGCGGGAAAGGTGTTGGTTTCAGCAGCCGTATTGGGTTTTGAAGGGCAGTTATCCACCTTTCGCCATGGTGTGGATGGTTCGGCCCCCTGTTATCGTTGTTTGTATCCTGAGCTGCCCCAATCGGGAGCGCAACCCACCTGTCGCAGTGCCGGAATTTTGGGCGCGGTTGCCGGTGTGCTGGGGGCATGGCAGGCGGCAGAGACGATCAAGGAGATTGTGGGTATTGGTGACTCTTTGGCTGGCTCTTTGTTGTTGCTCAACCTGCTGCATGGCCAACTGCTGCGCATCCAGATCAGCAAAAATCCAGCTTGTCCGGTGTGCGGCAGCAATGTGTGATCTGTTTATTCGTAACTATTCAGTACCCAAATCAACTGCGGGTCCAGGGAGGGCACCTCCCTGGCCGGGTCCAGGGATGGAATCCCTGGGATTTTGTTTTTAATCGGAACTTTCGACAGAAAAAACGCGCTATTATGTTGACATCATTGTATAAAACAATGAAATCGCTTTATGC
>NZ_RXIU01000153.1 GCF_004217665.1 Candidatus Magnetaquicoccus inordinatus
TACCCAATCCATCCAGGTACGGTACTGGCTGACGAGTTGGAAGAGCTTGGAATGAGTGCTGCTGACCTTGCAAGGGCTATCCACGTACCCTCCAACCGGATATACCAGCTCATTGCAGGCAAACGTGCCATGACGGCGGATACCGCCATTCGGCTGGAACAGTGGTTGGGGGTGGAGGCAGCGTTTTGGTTGAACCTCCAGAAGACTTATGAACTGGATGTGGCTATGGCTGAAAGTGGAGAGCGAATCAGAGGAACCATCACCCGTCTGAACCGGCAAGTAGAATCGGATGCAGTCTGTCATGCGTGATGAGCTTGAACATTCTCATGAATCCAAATCATTTCCGTTACAACTGCGATACTGTTCAGGTGATAGAATCGTCAACAGATGAAGTGGATAATCCATTTTCATAAACTGTCAACAGTGAATCATTGCACGTCATTTGGATTGATTAATGTGGCTATCTCTGAAACATAAAAACCATCGTGGTCACGAGTATGCTAATTTGACGGAAGATTGTATTCTATCAAATCTTTCTCAGGGAATAATGGCGCAAAGAGTCTAAAATATGCTGAACCTACAATCCCAACAAATTTCTCATTACAAATATCTCTTGCCCCAGATATAAGTGTTTGATTAACAGCATCATCTGTATAATCTTCAATATAAACAATCCTTGATATGCCTAGCTGATATGCTTTCTTTGCACAAAGATTACAAGTTCTATCGGTTGTATACAGTATTGACCCGGACAAATCATGCATTCTCCTGACAGCCTGGAAAAAAGCATTTTCTTCAGCGTGTAACGACCTGGTAAATTCATTCGGTTTTCCAGTTTTCTTTGCTGCTTTTTGATAATGGTCCTTAAAGCAAAATGGTTTATCTGAAGATGGTACTAATTTGATATGTTTCAAAAACTCTTCGCTGCGCTCATATTTGCTAAATATTTTTTCGTCCTTTTTTTTAATCAACTCTTTGCCAGTTCTTAAGGAGCAAGGCATCTGTCCGCGAGGAACATCGTTCCACCCTAAACCATAAATATCTCCATTCTTTCCTACAATAACAGCGCCGACTTTTCTTGACAAACAACCGGAATTTTGCCTAACACTCATTGCTAATTGCATGAACCTTTCATCTAGTTCTGGTGCAAGACATCCAGGCGTTCTCTGTAGTGAAAGGAGCCTAATGAGGCCATATCGTATATGTGGCCTGTCGGTTGAATCATCATCTTGATTGAAAAGATAATAATCCGCCTTCTTTTCGCACTCAGGAATGTTTAAGGATGTTAATTTTCTGTTTCCAGCTATTTTTTCCCCATCAATACGCATTCCATTCTCTCGATTATAGATTGTATTAATGCTATCGCGTGTTAAAGCAGAAAAGCTTTTTATCCGTGATTCTTTATCCCTACCAACAGACAACAAATAAAACTCGCTGTATCGATGCTTGAAATATTCGACTTCAAATGGATTACGAAATGAATCAATCACAAAAAAGCTTGACTTATCGATAAGCCTATATGATTTGAAAACTGAGCTTACTGCTTCTGGTAGCGTGAATAAAAATTTTGGATTTGATTCTGAGCCATCTTCTGGGAATGGAACTCCAAACATTCTAATGTTATCACCACAGTCTTGCAGGAAAGATATTTTATCTATGGCTACAATGTTATTAAACGCTTCGTCAAAGAAATTGCAGCAATATTTATATGATTCTAATAATCTTTCTTTTCCTTTTTCATCTAACTTATCAAGCTGTTGAGCCGTGTAGAATTCAATCAATTTATTTCTATCGTCACAGGATTTGATAATATCTTTCACATTGTTTATTATGCTGCCATACTCCGTAATATTTTTTTGCATTCCATTTTCAGATATCCAGCCAACAATCAATGCAAAAATCACTTTGCTGACTTCAATGCAAACAAATGGATTCCAGGTAAAATCATGCCAAATACTCTTAAGTCTAAGATGCCTTCTTTTAGCGTTTTCTTTCCCAGTCCAGCAAGACTGCTTAATCTCATTATAACCTGGCAAAGACGGTTTTTGATTGCTTGTAAGAATTCTAGATACAGTTGAACAGCCTGAACCTGTTAGGCCGGTCAGTCCAATTATCATAAAGTTTCTTTTTACGTGAAATATTGCATCTGCATACGTGTTAATTTTGCTTTCCATTATCCAACTCCCAAAGCCTTAAATACCGCATCAACCGGGTCACTATAGAACGAAGTCTGGAACTTGGCAAACAGTTCTCCTGGTACAGATGGGATGTCCCGAACGCTGGCCATCGGGAGCAGTATCCTCTTAGCTCCAGCATCAAAAGCCACCTGGAGAGTTTCAGCAAGGTTTTCCACCGGTACAATGCTGCCACCAAGGCTCATATCCCCCAATACCACCATCTGGTCCTGGATAGGCTTCTTAAGTACTCCTGAACAGAATGCAACAAATCCAGCGAGTGTCATCGTTTTGGTGGGTCCGGTGTTGTGCAACTCCACAATATGTAAGTGATAATCATTATCACCTGATTTTGCTGAACCACTAACCCGGTGGACGTTGGCTTTGAAGTAGTCGTAGGAGATACGGATTGCTTCTTTGGCGGCACTGCTGGAACCAAGACCCGATGTGGTCATCTTTCCTGAACCGGCTGTGATTTGGGTCTCCAAGCGATACAAACCCAAATGCCCAACGCTGCCCGTAGCAATCGTGTGGAGGACGCCTGGATTTAGTGGCCCCTCTGGTATTAACTTATCCCCACCTTGCTCTGGAACGCCAATGAAGCGTTCCTCCAGGGTCTTCTGGTCGATGTAGGAGAAGTGGACATCAAAAAATTCCATTCCACCGATTTTCTTGAGCTGCTCCTTCACTCGACGGCGTGTCTCAAGAGCGTATTCCAAACACCTCCGAACAGCTTCCTTATCGAAATCACCAGCTGGATAGAGCAGCTTCAGGAGGCCGGACGTGGTACGACGGACAGCGATTGTGTCTCTTTGATTTAGATTGTTCCCTAATTTGAAGAACTTATCAATTGCATCAGCAAAATTCCTCTTTCTCATCTCCCGCATGAATTCAGCTAAGTAGTCGGTGATAAGGCCGTATCGGTTTGTGAAGAACTCCGGTCGCATCTTCGGCACTTCCCATCCTGGGATGTAGGCATGGAACCTATCGAAAAATGCTGAATCAATCATCGCTTCCGGGAACGGTGCGAGTAAGTGGCTGGTCTTGACCAGGGTATCCACTGGCTGGTTGATATTGCCGACAAAGACCATGCTGGCTGATGCAGCGATGGAATCCCTGCCTCTTGCGAAAGAACCTGATGCCATAAAGTCCTTCATGATTTGAACGCCATCATTCTCTTTGAAGGAGATACCTGCTACCTCATCAAACGCTACCACATCCCATACACCAACCAAGCCGACCAATCGACGGCTCATGTTGTAGAAGAGGTTGGCAACAGTGGTTTGACCACCGGAAAGAAGAATGCTGTTTGGACTAACCTCTTTGTATATATGACTTTTTCCAGTACCTCTGGGACCAAGCTCGCAGCAGTTGTAGTTGTTCTCGACAAACGGAATCATCCGCACCAGTAAGTGCCAATGGACACGTTTCTCAAGGACACTTGGTTCCATACCACAAGACCGGAGCAGTACCGCAATCCATTCTTCTTCGGAAAATGCCTTCCTACCTTCAAAAACCTCCTCCAGGTCCATGTTTGGCATCTGGATGGGTTTTAAGTCACCGATACTAAAGGGAGATATCTTCTGACCTTCCTCGTAAAAGTAATGGACCGTGACAATGCACCAGATACCACCCACCAGCAGTTTTTCGTACTTCCGAACATCGGAATCGTTGATAGCGGCATCCTTGACCCCAAGATTGGCCAGGAATGCTTCGTAGACATCCCGTTTCTCATTCAGACGGACAGTGACCTTATCAATGATTTTGAAGCTGCCACGCTCCTTGATTTTGGACTTGATTTTCTCTGCTTCATCTGGACGGACATAGTTCTCAGCGAGGATTTTCTTAACCGTTTCAAGCCCATCCTGAATGGTTTCTTCATCATCGGAAGCACAGTAGGAACCCAATAAGTATTCCAGAACGTAGACTGGAACATTGGCCCCTTCCTTGACCATCTTGGTCAAATCCTTCCTCACAACACGTCCGGTAAAGTGACGGTTGAGAAGAGTATCTACATCCCGATTTTCCGTTTCAGAAGTCATTTGAGAACGCCATGTCTATGGTTACGTCCATTCGCAGCTCTTCAACGCCAGTATCGGCATTGCGGACAATAAGTTGATACCGGGATTTCTTGTCATAAGTGCGGCTGGAGAGAGTCAATCGGACATCCTTCTTCCACTCATTCAGGTCTTTGGACTGGTTGTCAAAGGTGATATTTTCTACGTTGGTGATGGGACTATCTCCATCATAAATTGCAATCCGAGCAATGAGCGGTTTGACACGCTCTGTAACTGCTTCATTTTGAATAAAAACAAATCGATGTCTGTTCGTAGTGATTTTGAAGGGTGGACTTCCCAAGACACTTATGCCGACAGTACGGATTTTGGTGGCTTCGGATGACTTACCCTTCATCTGCTGTATTTTGATGATGGGAACCACCACCTCCTGAAGAGTGGCACCCCCGTGAACAAATCTGGCACCACCAACAAAATGGAATCGATTCGCTCCTTTTGGAACCCAGAAATCCAATCCATCCGTGGTTCCGGCGGTATTGTTCGTGGAACCCTTAATCACCATCGGGTCTTGAGGTAAGTCACGACCCAACAGGTAGCGTTTCTTGGAGAGAATTGTTCCTGGTGGTTTGTTTGTGATGGCATTTTTATCGATTTCTGAAGGTGCATCCAATTGGAATAGAAATCCATGGTCAGATGTTACAAGAAGATTGTTCCCACCAAAATCATTGACGATTTTTGAAATCAGAGCTGACAGGTCGTTGATTGTGGTACGGACGGCTTGAAAGGTATCTTCTTCAGTAGAAGCTGAATCTCCGATAGCATCAATAACATTGTGGTATACATAAACAACCCGGAAATCTCTGATAAATTCTCTTCCCTCAGCCTGCTTCATGCTCATAAGGGTTTCGGCTTTAATAGCCTTACCCTTAAAAGATTCCAAAATCTTGCTCCTCTGTTCCAATCCGCTGGAGGATTGACCATCTACCAATACAGTTCCGTTATCGGTGTAGTCCAACCTCTTGCGAGGAAGGAGAGCAGCCATTCCAAGAGCTGTATAAGATGGAAGAACACAGACTTGGCTCTCGATTCTTGCAGAGAAGCGATATTTCCCGTTAAGTTGGTCAGCCAGCTCTTTTCCTGCCTCGTACCTCAGAGCATCACTTATAATGACAAAGACTCGGCGTGAATCATTCTTTTCCAATAAGAATTTAACGTGTTTATCATAAAATTCAAACTGCTTGGATACAGAATCATTAATTCCCAAAATCCGCCACTTATCTCTGACCAACTCTTCAGCCACAACACCCCAATTAAGGGATAGGGTTTGAATGAACCAGTTTCCGTATAGAGCCTCAACTTCTGGAGCCAGGGACTTCAAGATGTCCCATCCAGACTTCTTGGCTTCTGTGGATGCCTCATGGAACAATCGGTAGAGTTGGTCAACCCGGTAGAGCCTTTGTGTATAGAGGTCAAAGTAGTCCTTCGGACCCTGGGCCTTCAATCCGTCATATTGCAAATTGTTTTTCAAATCAAATAATTCAGAGGCATAAAGAAGGGCATCATAAACACGACGCATCGGTATCCTGGGAGCATGCTCTGTATTGGATAACTGATTCGATGCCCAATAGCCATCCAATCTTTGAGAGACGATACTGCGAATCTCATCTAAGTTAATGATATTTTTTGTTTCCAGAATCCGGGTACGCAGCTGGCTGGCAATGTTCTTCTCAACCTCCAGGAAGGTTTTGACATCAGCCATATCCTCGATGCTTAAGTTCGGGAGGTGTTCATCCAGCTTGATGATGCTGGCAACAACCGATGAGAGGTGTTCGTATCTTTGGCTACGTTTGGCACTGTCACGCCACTGGCCGAGACATACCACAGAGTTGGCCGCACCTCTCTCTGGAAGACTTAGATGGCGTAGAGAGGTTGGAAGAGGAACATGAAGGCTCTTGGCAAAATCTGAAACCATCAATCGAATCAGTAAGTTTCTGAGACTGCTGGACTCCTCTGAATATCCGAAACGCTCCTCCACCATCTTCCAGAATGACTGCTCCAGTCCAAATTTTCCGAACTCAGTCCATGCGGTTGGGATACCCTCAAGAGCATCTCCATCCAACTCTTGCAGCAATGCAATGATAATATTGAATAAATCAGTTTGGTCAGCTTTTGTGACGACCGCCATCATCGAACGGTCGATTGCTTCTTCTCCATCATCCGGTTGGATAAATTTCTTGAGACGTGCCATCCGGTCTTTGTTGGACAGGAAGATTGCTCGTTCAGCCAGGTGGTCTCTTAAGCTTTGTTGATGCAATCCCAACTCCCGGAGGTGCATGGTGGCTCTATCAGCAGCAAATGGAGCAGCGTACAGCCTTACATCAAGAAACCAATCCTCTTCATGTGGAGGTGGTGGTCCTGGTTGGTAGAGCAGGAATGGTTGCTCAGGTGCTTCAATCTCCAAACGGTACTTCACCAGTAAGGCCGGTTCCTGGTCCAATCGTATCAAAGAGACTCCATCCAGGGTAAGTTGATGGAGTGCTTCTTCAAACTCTCTATCAGAATCTTGCCAAAAAACAATGCGATGGCCATCTTTGAAGAGTTTGGTAAGTGTTGATTGGATGTTTTCCAAGGAGGACATCAAGCGGTTCCCTCCTTAACAGGGGTGACTTGGCATCGTGGTAAGGCTCTATTCCAGAGTTCCAAGTTGAACAGATGAACAGAGAACCCTTTGGACCAACCGGTTCTTGGTGGACCTTGCAGCAGACCTTTGGAATGTCCTTTGAGAGCATCAGCAAGAGCAGAAAAATGAACTGGCTCTAGATTTGATAAACCAATCAGTGTTAAATATCGCATCGGTTTAGATGGAATACCACTATCCAGGCCAAGGAACTGAAGGCTGTGAATAAATTTTGGATACAATTCTTCATCAATAAGTAATTTTGATTCAATTCTCTCAAAGAACTCCTGTCTGTTTCTTTCTTGATGCTCCAAAGGTATGGTTGGGTTCTCTGGATTTTTTACCTCAATCAGCCAGAATTCATCATCCCATTCCACAACAAAATCAACAGCCTTAAGGATATGGCTCAAACCATGTCCCTTCCCATGATTATCAAGAGAGATGACTGATATGGCTCCAGAGAAATCAAAATAGAGGCCACTTTCTTGCCACTCGGAGTTCATTTCAAACCTCCATTGAAGGATTTCTGTATCTCCTGGTCATAGAGGCGTAGATATTCATCAGCAATTTTGTTTGGATATATGGTGGAGTAGCTGGAAGAGGAACATACTTCCACTCCATTCTTGCCAGTATCGTTCAAGGCAAAATAAGTGACTGGAGTTTCCTCCTTTTGAAGGTCAATTTCTTTCAAGAATGCATAATTGTGAGTGGCAACGAATATCTGGATGCCTCTTTGTGCCAACAGCAGGAGGATTTTTGCAACATACTGCATCATCGATGGGTTTAAATTAGCTTCCGGCTCATCCCAGAATAAGGTATTTCCCTTCGACAATGAGCCGTTATTAATCAATTGCCAAATGAGAGCCAATTTCCGGTAGCCTTCTGCTACCAGATGCATCTCCAAATTGGAATTTCCCTGACTTAAGAAGAAACTCTCTCCTTCAGTGACCACTTGGCCACCAATCAGACTTTGGATTGTCTCAAGTATCTCCTGGTCCTGTTTATCAAGACCACCTTTTCTCTTTGGAAGATATGCCAACTTCAAGATGTCGTAATAGACCTCATCAAAATTTAGGCTGTATTTGTCATACAGAGATATGAAACCTGGAGCAAACGAGAGGAATTCCTTAACAGGAATAAATACAGGAGATTCGATATGGTCAAGAATGGCAGATTCTGAGAAGAACTGGTTAGAATTATCATACCAGAAGAAATTCACAGGTCTGACAAATTCAAACAACATGTCATTCCATTGTGCTGTGATTTCTGTTCTGGTTCCACCTTGATTGCGTCTGGTCAAGCGGTGCAAATCCTCGTTCCGAGGTCTAAAAACGGTTTTAAGTTTCTTTTCAAGCGATTTGAGCGGTAGCAAGGAATCCTGGATGCAGTAGAGCAGCTTCATCAGGTGGGTCTTACCTGTACCGTTGGCTCCTACCAAAACATTGATTCCTGGTGAGAATTCGATATCAAGATGCTCAAATGCCGTGAAGTTGGTCAACTCCAGCTTGGTAAACATCAATCCTCTCCCTTATCGCCGGTGATGGCAGCCACGTCTGAAAGCAGGTCTCCAAACTTACCATAATTGACTTTGACGCCATCATCCAGGTCCAGCGTGATACGGAGGTCAGCGTAATGGCGGAGTTTCTCATCAAATTTACTAAGTTCCTCCTGCTGCTTCTTCAGCTTGTCCTGCTCCTTCTGGAGTCGGTTCCTGGTAGCTGTGGAGGTGGAAGGTCCGATATCCTTACCAATCTGCTCAATCCGGGATGTCATCCGGCTTGCAAGGGGAACAACGTACTCCATCCGCATCCTGGAGAGGGTGCCTTCGTTGTAGCGGTGGAGATACACCAGACACTCGAATGCTTTCAACTTACCACTGGAGAAGAGCCAGTAGATGGGCCGCTTCTTGTAAGTCTTCAGGTGGTCTTTGAAGAAATCCCGACACAGGTAGCGACGGATAGTATCCAGTGGGGTTTCACC
>NZ_RXIU01000154.1 GCF_004217665.1 Candidatus Magnetaquicoccus inordinatus
CGCGCTTTTTGCGTCGGCGCGGCGCGCCTAATGGAAGCAAGCTGTGCGGATTGGCGCGCCTTTTTGCGCCAATCCGCGCAGCATCCCCATGGGGGTAGAGCTGGCGAGTCATCGCAAACCAGGTAGATTTGGCGAGCCAGTACGAACCTGAATAGTTACCATTTTCGACAGGAAGAGAGGGATATACACTGTAGCAATTTGCAAAAGAAAACAACTATCTACAAATTGCGAGCAGCTTCCAACCATCCGCCATGCACTTAAATCCGCACCACCTGCAAAGTCTGACGCAAGGCATGCACAATATGGTTCATCTCCTCCACCCGTTCGATCATGGGATGGCTGAGCTGCTGCATCCGTTGCACATCACTCTCCACCTGTTGCATCGCCTGAATAATCTCTTCCCGACCTGGCAAATCTGTCGGCAACTGTTGCAACTGCTGCTCTATCGCTTGCAAATCACTCTGCATGCTCTGGGCAGCATCTTCCAGAGTCATGGCCGCATTGCCAAACTCCTCTGCCGACCAATCGAGGGTCTTGGTATGGACAGAAATGGTGTTGACCACATCAGCCAACGCCAGCTTCATTCGAGTAAATGCCCGCGAAATCATGCTGAACTCCACAAAGCGCGTCACCAGTGAGGGTGTCGGCGCCAAATCCAACTGCATGATCCGCTCTACCTCCTTGCCTAAATGGGTCAGCGGATTGGTTATCAACCGGGCAATCAACACCCCGGCAATAATCATGACCCCAATACTGGCACAAGCAATCCATAAACTGCGCCGCATCTCCTGCTTGATCGCACCCAGAAAATCATCTTCCGGAATAATCACCCCAACCGTCCAATTCAACCCCAACTCGGTGGCAAAAGGCTTATAAAAACCATAATATTGCTTATCCTCTGCCGTGAAGGTAATCAACTGCTCCTTGGTCAAGACAAAAGGCTGCTGTCCTGTGCTGGACAATGCCTTGCGTACCGTCGCAAACGAGGCCACTATCGCCGAATCACTGATTTTTTGAATCTGATTCAAAGCAACCGTATCGTCAGAGCTGGAACTCTTTTCCAAAACCTCAGCATAGTTGGGCAAACCCACCGTCTCCCCTTTGCCGTTGAGAATAAAAGCCCGGCCACTCTTCATGATCTCCAGATCACGCAAAAATAACGATACAGCCTGCAAACTGATGTCGATACCACACACCCCGGCCAACTGCCCATCCTGGCGGACCACCGGTGCCGAAACTGTAATACCCGCCTGACGGCTGACTACCCCTTGATACTTCTCTTCCCAAGCATACACATCTGTCCAAAACAGCTTGTTTTGACTCTTGGCACCCACATACCACGGACGACTGCGTGGATCATATACCTTGATTGGATCCTGCTCACTGCGCTGCAATTGACCCTGTTTATCCTGCTCATACCACCAGGTCTCCAAATAGGGGGCCAAACCTTCGGCAATAGCCTGTCGCTCCGCCTCAGTCGCTTTGGGATGGCGTCCCCATTTTTCCAACGCCTGCCGACTGCCAGGTGAATCCTCTTTGCGCTGAATCAAACGCACATGAATGGTGCCATCATGCTCCCGCTTGTTTAACCAATGGTTGCCCTGCTGATCCCCATAATAGACCAAACCAAAATAGGGAAACATCTGCAACTGTTCGCGACTGGTCCGGTTGAAAAATTGTAAAAACTGCTGCTCCTCCTGCTCCGAAACCGTGGCAGAACGCTGCCAGGAGGTGGCATTCATCCGTACCGCCTGCGCCGCCGATTGCAAATAGGCACTGGTCCGCTCCACCACCCGCTGACTGACCCGCGTCATCACCTCTCCCGCCAACGCCTCGATCGAAGAGGTTGCCGAACGCTGGGTAATAAAAATGATTAAAAAGGAGACCGACGCAATCAATACACAAAAAATGATCGGTAAAAAATTGCGCAGCTTGACCCGGTAACGTGTGGCCGCAGCACTCGGATTGACCGCCGGTGCCGTAGACTCGACAGAGTAAGACATGACCTCTTCACACCCCTTTCGCAACTCTTGCTGAATTATTGCAATGTCTCTTTGCGCCGTTGAATATTGCAGCGCTGCACATAGGCAACTGCCGCACTGATCTGCTGTGAACTTTGGTGGCTGGCCACCAAAAACTGCGCCCGGAAAACCAACTCTCCTTCGCTGACAAAGGCACCCAAAATCACCGCATCCACCTCCACATTGCCCTCTGGATAGGTGATGGCCATCTGTACCCGCGCATGATCGGCAATGCGTGGCGTCGCTCCTGTCGGATAAAATGAGGCACCTGTCGCGCTGATGTCGCGAAACTTGGCCTCAAACACAATGCCGGAAGGACGGACTATTGTGACCACTATATTGGTGTTGCGCTCCACCGGAACCCGCACTGCCAAGCGCTGTTGCGGCTTCTGCAACACACTCTTGGGAAAACTCATGCGCAGCTTTTTGGCAGGAGTAATCTGCTGCAAACTGGTCTCACACTCCAGACGATGATATTTGGAGGCAAACTCCAAACGAATCTCGCCGGCACTGCGAATCTTCAAATTGCCAATCGGCGGATCCACTGTCGCCAATAACAGATATTGCCCCTCCTCCAGATAGGTTTTGCTCTGCACCACCAAACCATTGCCATCATCCAACAACTCCCATTCAAAATGGGTGTAGTAGGAAAATGAGGAGTTGCCCAACAAAACCCGTACTGGCAATTTATCTTCCAAAGCTGCCAACAACGCCGGTGCTATCGCCGAAAAGGTATCTAAAACCGTCTCTTTATCAACCGGAGCAATCGTTGCCGCCGGTTCGGACGCCTTTTTCTTGAATAGTCCAAAAAATCCCCCTCCCGAACTTTCTGCTGATCCCGCCATATCGCTTCAATCCCTGCCCCTGCACCATTCCTCCGGGTCTGATGGCCGATCCACCCCCCCTGAGCGCGTGTCCCATTGACTCTGCCTAGCCGCTCCGATCTATTACCGCTATACTACTCTGCCTCTTCCACCACTTCTACCGTAAAACCAGCATCCTGAATCATCTGTTGGACCTCGCTTGTACTTTGTCCACCCACATTCAAATAACCGGCGCTGAACAGACCATTGGCAGGATACAACGCCAAGGCTGCCAACGAACGCAAATGCAGCTCCCGCCCACCCGCAGCACGAATCTCAGCATCGGGGTTCAAAAATCGAAACAGACATAAGATGCGCAAACAACGCTCTGGCGTCAAACCGTGTGCCACATCGCCCAACGGACTACCGGGAATGTGCATATAAAAATTGACCGGAATGGAACGCGCCTGCAAAGAGCGCAAGGTACTGGCAACTGTCACAATATCCTGATCCGACTCCCCCATGCCCACAATCAAGCCACTGCACACCTCCAATCCTTGCGCACGTGCCGCCTGCAAGGTGGCCAGACGATCCTGATAGGTATGGGTACGACAAATGGCCCCATAATGTCCCTCTGCCGTATTCAGATTATGGTTGTAACGATCCAGTCCCGCCTCTTTCAAGAGCGCTGCCATGGCCTGGTCAATAAAGCCTGCCGAGAGGCAGACCTCAATCGGCCACCGGGATTTGATGCGCCGCACCAGATCCGCCATATGCTCCACCCGTTGGGTATTGGGGCCGCGTCCAGACAAGACCATGCAGTATCGATACATCCCTGCTTGCCATGCCCGCTCCGCCTCCGCCAAAATCTCCTCATCCCCTTTTACCCGATAGCGCTGAATCGCCGCACTGCTCTCCACCGACTGTGCACAATAATGACAATCCTCTGGACAGTAGCCATTCTGCACGTTGTTCAATACCTGAACCCGTACCCGTCGGCCAAAATAGTGCTCGCGTACCCGAAATGCCGCCTGCAACAACAACAGTAATTGCAAACTCTCATCCTGTAAAATGCGCAAACCATCCTCTTCCTTGAGCATTTCACCAGCCAATGCGCGGGTAGTCCACTCCCCATACAATGAATCGTCAAAATCACCCATCGTTATTCATAACTTCTCTGCCAGGATACACGGTCTCTCCAGTTTCTCAACCAGCCATTCCGCCACTATTATCTACCAATCTCATCTACTTATACACCAGTTGCACGATTCGCAAACAGATTTTTTCGCAAAAAAAGAGCCAATCACTCTGATAGAAACCCCTGAACAGCGGGAAAAAATCAGATCACACGCACACTGCATTGAAAATAATGTCGGATTGCTTTACTCTGAACCGGAAACTCTCTGTTGGATCTCTATGATTTTTTAATAGTTTTACCAGGATATGCCATGTGGATCGAACTTGGGCACTTTGCTGCCATCCTCGCCTTTCTGCTGACCCTTACCCAAACCAGCACCACCCTGTTCGGAATCTATCGCGCCCAACCGGTGTGGATCCGGGTCGCCAAGCAGGCCAACATGGCTACCCTATTGCTGCTGACCCTCTCTGGCGCCACCCTGATCAACGCCTTCCTGCAACACGACTTCTCCGTCCGCTACGTCGCCTCGCACTCCTCTCTGGAGCTGCCCATTTTCTATCTGGCTACCGCGCTTTGGGGCGGTCATGAAGGCTCGCTGCTGCTCTGGGCCTGGTTGCTCTCTCTGTTCAATACCATTGCCATCTGGCGCCATTGGTCAACCCATAGCCGCTCCATACCCTGGGTCATGGCCATCCTTGGTGCCCTGCTCGCCGGCTTCCTGATCCTGATCCTCTTCCTTTCCAGCCCCTTTGAGCGCCTCATCCCTGCTCCCGGCAATGGTCGCGACCTCAACCCCATGTTGCAAGATCCCGGTATGGTCTTCCATCCCCCCTTCCTCTACATGGGCTATGTCGGCTTCTCCATCCCCTATGCCTTCGCCATGGCCGCCTTGATCACCGGTCAGGCCAGCGATGAGTGGATTCTTGCTACCCGCCGCTGGAGCCTCTTTGCCTGGCTCACCCTCACCATCGGCATCGTCTTCGGCGCCTATTGGGCCTACTATGTGCTCGGCTGGGGCGGCTATTGGGCCTGGGATCCGGTCGAAAATGCCTCCTTCATGCCCTGGCTCACCGCCACCGCCTTCCTGCACTCGGTCATGGTCCAGGAACGACGCGGCATGTTCAAAACCTGGAACCTCTTCCTGATTATCACCACCTTTGCCCTCTCCCTGCTGGGCACCTTCCTGGTCCGCTCCGGCGTCCTCTCCTCGGTGCACGCCTTTGCCAGCGATCCAGGTCGTGGCGTCTATATCCTGCTTTTTATGAGCATTCTCTTGCTTTTCTCCTTCGGCATGCTGGCCCTGCGCGCCGAACTGCTGCGCAACCCCATCCAGTTGGAAAGTCTGCTCTCCAAAGAGTCCGCCTTCCTCTTCAACAACCTGTTGCTGGTAGTCGCTGCCTTGACCGTCTTGTTGGGAACCCTCTATCCCCTGGCTGTGGAGACCCTCTCTTCAGCCAAGGTCTCGGTCGGCGCCCCCTACTACAATAAGGTCTTTATCCCCATCATGCTCGGCATCCTGCTGCTGATGGGGATCGCACCCATGATCCATTGGCGGCGCGCCATCCTCTCGCGCCTCAAACAAGATCTGCCCATCCCGATCCTGCTGGCCCTCCTGGCCCTGCTCCTGGCCCCTCTGTTCGCCATCACCCATCCCTATGGCATCGCTACCGCCACGCTCATGTTCTTTGTGCTCGGCAGCCATCTCTTGGATCTCTTCCGTGGTGTGCAAGCCCGGCGCGCCGCCGCTCAAAAAGAGACTCCTCCCCGCACTCTCCCCCCATGGAGCGCCCTGCAACAACTGCTCACTCGCAACAAACGGCGCTATGGCGGCTTGCTGGTCCATCTCGGTATCATCACCATGTGTGCCGGTTTTATCGGCTCGGGACTCTTCCAGCAAGAGCTCGATCTCACCCTCTCCCCCGGTGATTCTGTGCAACTCGGCAACTGGACCGTCACCCTCGACAGCATCGGACCAGCCGCCAAATATAACTGGACAGCCGTGGAAGCCACCTTCCGCGCCCAGCAAGGTCAAACCACGGTTGTGCTCAAAACACAAAAGCGCACCTATAGCAAACACTCTCAGCCCATCACTGAAGCGGCCATCCATACCACCTGGCGCGAGGATCTCTATATCGTCCTCGGTGATCTCGCAAAAGAAAATACCTGGAACTTCCGTATCTATCGCAACCCCTTGGTCGTCTGGCTCTGGTGGGGCACCGGACTCATGGTCCTCGGTGTCACTTTTGCCATGCTGCAAGGTCGGCGTCCCTCCTGATCACGAGTGCACCCATGAAACCTATCTGGCAAAGCATCCTGCTGCTCAGCGTTCTGGCCATCCTGGCCCTCTTCGCCCTTGGCCTGCATAATGATCCCCGGGAAATTCCTTCACCCCTGGTCAATCGCCCTGCTCCCGATTTTGCCACCAAGGCTCTGGATGGCCAACCCATCCGCCTCTCTGACCATCGCGGCAAATGGGTTTTGGTCAACTTTTGGGGCTCCTGGTGCGTCAGTTGCGTCGCCGAACATCCCTACCTGATGGAGTTGGCCCGCTCTACACGTGCACGCAGCGATTTTTTAATTATCGGTGTGGACTTCAAAGATACCGAACAGGGTGCGGCACATTTTCTGGCCCGCCATGGCAATCCAGGCTATCGCCATGCCTTTGATCCCAACCAAAAAATTGCCATCGACTGGGGAGTCTATGGGGCACCAGAATCCTATTTGGTTGACCCCAATGGGGTGATTCGCCTCAAACACACCGGTCCCCTCTATCCAGGATGGTTTGAAAAAATGGCCTTGCCTTTGCTGCAATCCACCCCCTCTGCGCAAAAAGAGGCAACCCCATGAAACAACAATCCTCTCTGCTCTTTGCGCTCCTCAGTCTGTTACTGGCGCTGCTTCTGGCCGCACCTCTGTACAGCTCAACCCGTAACGAAGAGGCCAGTGAAGCCATGGTGCGCAAAATTGCCCGCGACTTGCGCTGCGCTGTCTGCCAAAATCAATCGGTCTACGAATCCAACTCCGATCTGGCCAAAGATATGTTGCAGATCATCCGCGATAAAGTGCAGGCCGGTGAAGCAGAGCATGCGATTCGCGACTATTTTTTCCAACGCTACGGGGATTATATCTATCTGGAACCTACAACCGAGGGTAAAAATAAAATCCTCTGGTGGGCACCCTTTGTGGGCCTGCTCCTGGGTGCCATTGCCCTCTGGCGTGCCATCCTGCGCTGGCGTACCCCGCAAAAAGAGAGTAGCCTCGGCAATCCATCACTCCTCACTCCTGAAATGCAGCAACGGATCAACCAGGATCTTGACCGTACTCAGCTCTGATCACATCCTGCATGGCCACTCCCTCCCTGCCCTCCTCCCCTCCTGACCCACCCTCCCTGGCTGAAGCCTTTCCCTATTGGCTGAAGCTGGGCTTTATCAGCTTTGGCGGACCAGCAGGACAAATTGCCATGATGCACCAAGAGCTGGTGGAAAAAAGGCGGTGGATCTCCGAACAGCGCTTTTTGCACGCGCTCAACTATTGCATGCTCTTGCCGGGACCAGAGGCAATCCAATTGGCCATCTATATCTCCTGGTTGCTGCATGGCATTCCCGGAGCGCTCATGGCCGGCATACTCTTTTTTCTGCCCGCTTTCGTGCTCCTCTCTCTGCTGGCTGCTCTGTATCTCCACTTTGCCGATCTGCCGCTGCTGCTGGCTCTCTTTCAGGGTATCAAACCGGCTGTGGTCGCGGTCGTCCTCTTTGCCGCCTGGCGCATTGGCAGCAAAACAGTGCACAACGCTGTACTGTTGGCTATTGCCATTCTCGCCTTTATCGGTATCTTTCTTTTCAATATTGATTTTCCCTGGATCATCTTGACCGCCGCACTGCTGGGCATATGGGGGGGAAAGTTCGCCCCCCATCTGTTTCACAGCTCCGCCCCCCAACACAGCCATAACCAGAAACAGTATGGTCCGGCGCTGCTCGACGATGACAGCCCACCCCCAGCACACGCCCGCTTCTCCTGGAACAAGCTGCTGCTCATGCTTATTATTTTTATCATTATTTGGGCTGGCGCTCTTTGGCTGGTGCATGGACAGCAGACACTTTACAGCATGGGTCTATTTTTTAGCAAAGCGGCCTTCCTGACCATCGGTGGCGCCTATGCCGTTTTACCCTATGTCTATCAGGGAGCAGTCGAGGAGTTTCACTGGTTGAACGGAACACAAATGATCGATGGCCTGGCCCTTGGCGAAACCACACCGGGTCCGCTGATCATGATTGTCACCTGGGTCGGCTATCTGGGTGGGGTCGCGCATCAGGTTGCAGCCCAGCCACTGGCCGCCGGATTGGCTGGCGCTACAGTCGCCACCTTCTTTACCTTTCTCCCCTCCTTCCTGTTTATCCTGGCGGGAGGCCCCTTGGTCGAAAGCAGCCGCGACAACCGGCAATTTTCCGCACCACTGACCGCCATCAGCGCCGCTGTGGTTGGCGTCATCGTCAACCTGGCACTCTTTTTTGCCTGGCACACCTTTTGGCCGCAGGCAACCGCTGCTGAACCTTTTGCCGCTCCTCTGCAATGGTCGGCAGTGCTGATCGCCGCTGCCAGCTTTATTGCGCTGTGGAAATTAAAGCTGGAGATCATGCTGGTAATCGCCTGCTGTGCGATATTAGGAACGCTTCAAGTTTGGATTGGATGAACCGGATTAAGCAGTAACAAAACACAACTTCCAAAAAAAATCACACACGACTACAGGGCAATCGCATTTGAAAATCAGAAAACTATTATGGAGGTCCAGGAGGAGATTATCTCCTCCTGGTGGGTGCAGGGCAAAGCCCTGCTGAAAATGTGCGGCG
>NZ_RXIU01000155.1 GCF_004217665.1 Candidatus Magnetaquicoccus inordinatus
CGAATTTCGTTAGCAAATTTGGGATCCATCAAGATTTTGTGGCGCATTTCTCTGGCGGCATGGTAGAAATCATTGTTAAAAAGAAGAATATTATCCACATGGTCGGGAAAATTGACTGCGGCGGGGACGGAGGCGGTACGATCGGAGGCCAAGCCAAAGAAGGTGCGGTAAAAATCGAGAAAACCAAGCAGAATGCGATCATAATCCTGCCAAAAGAGCGGATTGCCCAGATGTTCCGGGCCACCATCCAACTCCCAACTGGGCAGACCTTGGGGATAGCCGGTTGCCTGCAGTTGGGATTGCTGGGTTTGCACTGGTTTCAACAATTTTAGATCCAGGATGGCAAAAAAGCGGTGGTAGACATCGCTGAGTTTGTTCAGAAAAAGGCCATGATGGTCGCTGTCGGTCAAGTTGATATCCTGGGGATGAGCCTCTTTACCATTGCGCAGCCACTCTTGGGGAAAAACAATAAAATGGTTATGGATCATACGGATGGAGGGGACACCTGGTTTATTGAGCGGCCAAGTCGGATCGAGGCTGGCCTCACCACACATCACCAACGCTTGTTCGGGATCAGGATATTTTTCCAACATATAGTGAAACAGGGTCTGAGTCATGCGGCTCCAGACCTTTTTTTCCCGTTCGCTCAACTGATCACGGCGTACTGGGCGACCCAAAGGATTGAGAATGCGTTGTGAAGTGTCTAAAATAATAGAGGTATCAAACTCCATGCTATGGCCGAGCAGCTTGCGGTAGAGCAAAAAATCTTCGGGAGTGCGCAACAGGCCATTCTCTTCTGCCAAGTTTTTCAAATTGCTTGGACTATTAAAAAATTCCACAGCGGTCATTCCTTCGGGAATGGCCATGGGCATTTTCATACGAGGGGTGACAATTTCACGTGGAGATTGTTGCGTCATGGTCAAATCCTGAAGATAATGTTGTAATGTGAGAGAGTTGGTCCTGAGGGGTGGCTGTGTTACCCTGTTGTGTAGAAACAAAATTGCCTTGGACAGGAGAATATTCGATTGGTTCCCGCCTCTTCTTCTCCTCCCTCTGCGGAGGAATATTTGCAGTTGTTATATACCCTGGCGGAACAGGGTAATGGCAAGGCTCAATATAATTTGGGAGCGATGTTATTGCATGGTCAGGGGGTAGCCCGCAACGATGGCGAGGCGCTCCAGTGGATGCGTCGGGCTGCCGAGCAGAATATTCTTCCGGCGCAACATAATTTGGCGGTCATGCTGCTGCAAGGGCAGGGCGTGGAGCGTAATCCGCTCGAAGCGGTCAAATGGTTTCGTCAGGCTGCCGAGCAGGGGGATCCGCGTTCACAACATGCTTTGGGCGCATTATTGTTTGAAGGGTTGGGTGTGGCGACCGATTTGCCACAAGCCTATTTTTGGTTGTCGCTTTCTGCGGTAGCCGCTCCCACTGATTTACAAGAACAGGCCTCAGAGATTTGCCGCTATTTGGCTGATCTCTTGACTGGTGAACAACGTCAGGCGGTACAGCAACAGGTCGATTTGTGGTTACGCAAGCGGCGGGCTACAGTGTAGGCGGGGTTTAATCCTGTTGTCTTGGCATACATTTATGCTATAACGATCCCTTGTCTAATCTGCGGGGGGACCGTTTCTGCAAGCAATTCGGCCAGCTCGCTCTTTCTATATCCTATCTTTCATTACAGGTAGACAATGGGCAGTGCTTTTGGACTGATCACGGCTGTGCTTTCCACCTTGTGGACTTGGTTCTTGCTGGCTTTTTCCGGCTGGGTTGGTTATCAGGTTACCCAAGGAAAAAGCCTGGAAGCTCTTGCGCTTTTAGATGTTTTGCCAACCTTTCTGCGTACCCCCCTGCAACACCAGGCCGACAGCACTATTGTGATTACCCTGGCGGGTGTGATTGCCGCCTTTGTGGTCTATTTTCTGGCTGGCTATGTTTTGCAAGCGTTGGTGGATTATCTGCGCCTGGCGCTGGTACGGAGTACCTTGCACCGTGCTGATCGACTGGGCTGGTTGACCCATACTTTGCCGGCACAGGGCAGTCAGCATAAATCGCCATTGCATTGGCGTTGGTTGAGCTATCCCCATTTTAGTCGTTTGTGGCGTGAATATGCCGAGACGCTGCATGTCCAGAATTTGCCCACTCCTGAGGAGGAGCCACAGCGGGTAAGCTATCGCTCCACGTTGCCTGCCGAAACCATCTTCAGCACCCAGG
Source organism: Candidatus Magnetaquicoccus inordinatus (assembly GCF_004217665.1). Taxonomy (GTDB): domain Bacteria; phylum Pseudomonadota; class Magnetococcia; order Magnetococcales; family Magnetaquicoccaceae; genus Magnetaquicoccus; species Magnetaquicoccus inordinatus. Next base: position 2,212 of record NZ_RXIU01000155.1, read on the forward strand.
CTTTGGTCAATGTGCCGATGCGGGTGGAGTTTTTTCGCCATTTGCCCGGGATTTTGACTGGGGCGGGAATTGTCAGCACTTTTGCGGGAATTTTGTTGGGGTTGAGTGAGTTTAACCCAGCGGTGGATGCCCAACAGATTACTCTCCAACTGAAAAACCTCTTTTCTGGTATTACCACAGCCTTCATAGCCTCATTTTTTGCCATTTTTACCGCCATATTGGTCACCATCCTGGAAAAATTTTTATTGCATTGGCGCTATGCGCAGGTGGTCGCCTTGCAACAGGATGTGGATGATCTGTTTCGCGCAGGTGTGGAACCGGAATATCTGGCGCAATTGGTGGAGCAAGGTCCGGGTCAATTGGCCAAGCTGCACAATGATTTGGCTCGTTTGACCCAGCAACTCTCCTTGCCGATGTCAGGGGGTGGCAGCGGGTTTGTAGCAGCGGGTTCGGTGCAGGAGCTGGCCTCAGATGCCGATACCGCACAAACGGTTAAGACGGTAATGAGCGAATTTTTATTGGAATTTTCTCAACTGTTACAGCGCACGGTGGACAGCTATGGGCGTCGTCGCGAGGAGGGGAGATCGTTTGAGATTCAGTTGCTTTCAGTAGGAGAGCGCCTGGATGTGGCGATGAGCGAGTTTGCCAATCTGGTGTTGCAGGCCAAAGAGGAGATGCACAGTCACCATGCGGCTACTTTGGCGGCGATGGAGCAGCAATTAGTCTTGTTGACCCGGCAGGTGGCCCAACAAGAGAGTGCACAACAGATTCGGGAGCAGCAGATGCGCGAGCAGCAGGTTGATCCTGCCTCCTCGCGTTTTGCCGAGGCTATAGAAAAACAAACTGAAGTTTTGCAGGGATTGGTGTCAGCGCTGCACGATTGGCGGCACAGCACAGGAGAGAGTGAGCGACAAGGGCAGTGGCGGTTGCAGGAGGGGATGCAAGAGCAGGTATTGAGCCTGCAACAGATGCACAAGAGCCTGCAGCAATTTGTGGAGGAGGCTGTACCGGCGCGGGAGTTGTTGCAGCAGTGGCAGCAGGCACAGCAGCTTCAGGAGGAGGGGCGGCACTCTTGGCAGGAGCAGGTGCGGGAGTTGGCGCAGCGTGTGCCGGACAAGGAGGATTTTGCACGGTTGCAACAGGCGTGGCAACAGGGACAGCAGGAGTGGCTGCAGTCGTTGCAGAGTCTCCGCGGGCAGGTGGTGGAGCAGTTGCAGCAGTTGGAAGAGCAGATTGTGCGTCAGCATGGTCAGTTGCAGGAGCAGTTGCAGTCACAATTGCAGCAGTGGCAAGAGCAGGCGGGGGTGTGGAGTCAGTGGCGCACGGAGCAGTCGGCACAGTGGGAGAGTGGGCAGCGGCAGATTGAGCACTTGTTGCAGCAATTGGCTGCGCAGTGGCAGCAGAATATGCAGGAGTTGGGGGAGCAGTTGCGGCTGCTTTTACAGAGTTTACAAAGCGATTTAGCCAGGCAGTGGCAAGAGCAGGAGAGGGTACAGGGGGAGTGGGCGGAGCGTTTGTTGGCTGGGTTGCGGCAGACGGTAACGGCAGAGCGGCAAGAGCAGCAGGAGAGTCAGGGTCTGTTGCAGAAGCGTCTGGAAGAGCAGTTGCAGGGAGTTTTTGCCCAGCAGTTGCAGGAGCAGAGGAGCAGTCAAGCGTTGCAGGCAGAGCAGTTGTCTCTGCAGTTGCAGGGTGAGTTGGCAGGGGTGTGGCAGAAGGCAGAGGAGAGTCGGAGTGGGATCTTGTCTGCGCTGATGGCACAGCTCAAAGAGGAGATGAGCGGGCAATGGCAGCGCCAGGAGGGGAGTCAGGTGGCGCAGATGGAGCAGTTGCTTGCGGCATTGCAGAAGCAGTGGCAAGAGCAGGAGGAGGCTGGTGCACGTGCAGGCGAGCAGACACGTGCCCATTTGCAACAGTGGCAAGAGGAGTGGCAGAGTGCCTGGCAGCGGCAGCAGGGTATGCAATCTGCACAGTTGGAGCAACTGTTGACCCAGGTACAGTTGGAGCTGGCCGCATTGCGGGTACAAGCGCAGGAGGCTGAGGCAGGCAGGGTACAGGTGGTGACCCAGGAGGCTGAGGCGACACCAGAGAGGGAGGCCAAGGTCGCGGAAGAGTGGATGCAGGGATTGCGTGGTCAGGTGGTCCAGCTTTTGGCCAGTCAGCAATCAGCGCAGGCCGAGTGGGCATCCCGTTTGGCGATGCAATTGCAGGATTTATTGCAGCACTATGCGGCGGCCAATCGTTCACAGGTGCAGGAGTTGGCAGAGCAGTTGCAGCAGCAGGTTGCGCTTTCGATGCAGTCGCAGAATCCGGCTGAGCAGACGGAGGCTTTGGCCGAACAGGTGATTGAGCAGCTTTCCGGGCGTTTGGAGCAGAGTTTAGGCAGTTTGTCGCATGGTTTGGATGAGTTGCGTGAGCGTTTGGCGGTGGAGCGCAGTACCATTGTTTCGACGGTAGCCGACTGGCGTGAGGACAGTTCCCGTTCGGAGCGTGAGCAATCGCAACAGTTGGATCAAAAGCTGGGTGATGTGATCAACCATGTCACCAGCCACCAACAACATTTGACGCGCATTATTGGTGAGTTGAACCAGACGCTGAGTCATGATTTGGAAGGGATGCGTGAGGGATTGCTCAGCCGCAATGAGGCGAGCACGCAGCAAATGTTGCAGAGAGTGAGTGATTTGGGACGTGGTTTGGAAGAGGTCATCAGCACGGTTGGGCAGGAGCAGACGGTATTTATCGAGATGCTTGGCGAACGGCTGGAGGCGTTACGGCGTCGTTTGCGCAGCAAATAGGGAGGATGGGTAAAGGGGTGTGAGGCCATCGTTGGACCGCATGATCCGGCTGGAGGTCAGCCGAGCGGCAACAGTTTTCAGTGCCTTGTTGCAGGGGGATCCCCTGCTGCGTGTCGCGGGGGAAGAGCTTGGGGTGCGGGAGTGGAATGAGATTCATTATGATACCCCCAATCTGCAACTGCGGCGCAACCGTATCTCTTTATTGATTGTGCGTCGTGACGAGCAGTGGATTCAGCGCTGCTGTCGTCAGGAGGAGGGATCTTCCGATTTGCAATGGGTAGAGACGGTTTTGACCGAGGCACAACTGGATATCAAGCCGTTGCGCAAGCTCTCCCTGTTTCCGCTCCTGACGGTTGAGGATATGCGTGCTTTGGAGCCGGTATTTACTCTGCATTGTCGTGAACGGAGCTGGCGATTATCTTTTCCTGAGAATGAGGGGTTTATTCTTGCCGAGGAGCGGGGCTATTGGAAGATTGGTGCCGAACGCTATCCTTTTCATGATTTGGTCATGCACACGCCAACGGGAGCCTTAGCGCGCTGGTATCAGACCGCTTTAGAGCTGGCATGGTCCCTCTTTCATGTAGAGCAGAAAGAGGGAGAGGAGCAGTCGCCATTCGAGCGTTATGGACCGACATTGTTGGCTGACAGACCGGCGTTGCGCGCCTTTGGTGGCATGACTGGACAGTTGTTATTGCCGGTTGCCAGTGCTGCGGCGCCGTTGTTGTTTGTGCCGCGTTTGGGGATAAATGGTTCGGATCAGTTTTATCCGTTATCTGGGGAGCTGAGTGCCCGACAGATCTTTGTGCAGTTGGCGGGAAAGGTGTTGCAGGCCATTTGCGAACAGCATCAGGCGGTGCTCTATGGCAACAGGGCGGCCAAGTTGGAGGGAATTGCCTGGTTGCATCTGCATGTGCGACGGCTGCATGCTTTGTTGCGATTTTTTGATCCATTGTTGCCGCGTTCGGTATCCTCCGAATGGGAGAATGAGTTTGGTTGGTTGTTAAAAGAGCTGCTGCTGGTGCAGGAGTGTCAGGTTTTGCAGCAGATCAGCGTGGAACCATTATTGGAGCAGTTTGTTGGTCATGGCGGTTTAGAGGCGTTGTTGAACAAAACCCGCAATGGTTTGCTTTTGGCAATCAAACGTTTGGAAAAGGGTTTACGCAGTTTTCGTTTTACGCGCCTGGTTTTGGGGATGCACAATTGGCTGCATGGCGGTTTGTGGGATTTTCTTTCTGATCCTTTGGTGCGTGATGAGTTGGATCTGCCACTACAGAGGCGTGCTGGCGAATGGTTACAGGAGAGTTATCAACGGGTGCGCAGACAGGGGTTGCAGTGGTCGGAGTTGACCTTTGCCGAACGCAGTGCTTTGGTGACTGAGTTGGATCAGTTGGGAGATGCAGTGGTTTTGTTTGCCGAGCTTTTTGCCAACAAACGGGGCCGCATCAGTGGCGATGGGCGGTTGATTTTTCTTGAGGCGTTACAGCGCATGCAGGAGGCGTTGCATTTGTTGTTGCACATTGAGAGCAGTCAACGTTTTTTGCTGCGTGGGGTGGGCGGCGAGGAGTCGGCGTTGCAGGCGATGCAGAGATGGCAGGCGGAACGTTTGCAGAAGGCAATGCTGGAGGCGGGGCGCTGTTGGGATCTGTTTGCCAATAAACTATCCTTTTGGTCATGACGATGACGTACACATTGGATCTGAAGGAGGCAAATCGGCTGGTCAAGCGCTTTGTCATGCCGACCCGTCCGACGGTGATTCTACAGGCGGTAAAGATTCAGAATCAATGGATGGCTGATCCCCGGCAGGTACGGGCGACCATTGTGCGTGATGTAGCCTTGGTTGCACAGGTGCTGCAGGCAGCCAATACCCGCCTGCCTGGTTATCAACGCCAAGTGGAATCGTTGGAGAGCGCGATAGTGCTATTGGGGCAGGATCGTTTGCGTGAGGCGACCCAGGATCTGTTTTTAACGGCCGAGATGGCGCGGCGCGAGAGTTGGACGCAAAACTTGCGGGTGAAGAGTATTCGCGCAGGAGCTTTGGCCTCCTGGATGGCTGGGCAGATTGCCGAGCGTTCACCGGGTTGTCAAAGTGGCTATTTGCCGATAGTTCCGCCAGATGAGGCCTATGTGGCTGGCTTGCTCCATGATTGTGGTCAGTTGGTCATGTTGCGCCATTTTGCCGATTATCCGCAATTGTTGGATGTGGCAGCCCGACCGTTGGGAGTGTCGCTGGAGATGGCGGAGATGGAGCGTTATCAAATGACCCATGCTTTGTTGAGTGCATTGTTGTGTGAATTGTGGCAACTGCCGAAGGCGTTGGTCTATACCATTGAGGGGCATCACCAGACCGATGCGTTTGCTGGCAGGCCAGTCAAAGAGCGTAAATATATGGTTATGCACGCTATCTTGTTGTTGACCGAGTGGGCAGAGGGTGATTTAAGCGAATGGGAGTGGCAACGTCACCAAGAGTATATTGAGCGCATGTTAGGTTTGACAGAAGAGGTGGTACGGCAGATACGGCAGGAGGCGCAGCAGTGGCTGGCGACGGAGCTGTTTTGTCGCGAGTAGGCGAAGTGGCGTGCTGTGAGCGGCAGGAGTTGGTTGGGGAGAGGCGAATGCAGAGGATGAAGGTGCAGTGGCAAAGGTAATCTCAAGGGTGCAGCGGGAGATTGAGGATGGTGGCAATCCGTTTTGGATCAGCTATGCTGACTTGATGACCGCTTTGGCCATGTTGTTTTTGGTGGTGATGAGCATTGCCATTGTGGCAATTGCCACGCGGCCCATGGTGGAGAAGCAGGAGCGGGAGAGTGCCATCGAGGTGATTCTCAACCGTTTGGAAGAGCGGGCCAAAGAGAAAAATCTTGGTTTGGAGATCAATCGCGCGACCCATACGATCAGTTTTGGCGAGAAGGCCAGTTTTGCTTTTAACAGTTATCAACTGTCGGCGGCGGCACAGGAGTCGTTAAGAAGTTTTGTGCCGTTATTGTTGGAGTTGGAGCCGCCTGTTGCTTCGGCTGAGGAGCGAAACTGGTTGAAGCGGATCCATATTGAGGGCTATACGGATTCCAGTGGCAGTTATTTATACAATGTCAATCTCAGCCTGAATCGGGCGCAAGCGGTGGTTTGTGCCTTGTTTTCTGTGGAGTTGCCGCAGGCGCAGCAGGAGAAGTTACGTCAGTTATTGATCATTGACGGGGCATCGGTGACCGGTATCAAGCAGAGTGCCGAGGAGAGTCGTCGTGTAGAGGTTCGTTTGGAATTTCGCCAACCGGACGATCGCGGCGGTGAGGTCACTATACCACCCACCATGCCGCTAGGACGTTGTGCCATCCATTTGGATGAAGCTGCTGGAGCGAATGAAGGGCGTCGTTCTGAGGGGCGTCGTTATAGTCGTTCGCGAGCTGTTGTGCAGCCGGAAGTGGCGCCAGCGGCTGTGGAGGGGGGAGAATAGAGGTAACTGTTCACCACCCAAAACCATTGCGGGTCCAGGGAGGGCACCTCCCCATATGCGCTAACATGTTTTCCCCGATACAGCCATTTGTCGCTTACGTTTTCGCGGTGATTCTGCCAGTTGGGTCAGGATCACAGACCAATCTTTCATGACATTGTCGAAAGAAAATACTGGTAAAACAGTCTGTTGTACCAAATGACTGGACTTTAGAGTTTCAGCAGGGAGGAGCAGAACGGTAAGCCACGTCCCGCACGGCACCCAGCCTGCGTCTACATTTCAATAATCGAGCATTGGGCTCGCAGAGGCGGTACTCTGGAAACAGGACCCACCCTGA
>NZ_RXIU01000156.1 GCF_004217665.1 Candidatus Magnetaquicoccus inordinatus
AAAAATGGATGGGGCTGGAAAGAAACATGGCAACAGTCCAGACAGGTTCTTCACCGATGGGTACACATCCTCTTTGCCGCCTATGCACTTCCACAACTCCTGACCATCTTGGGCGGAGAACAAGTCAGACAACTCGCCAACTTCACCCCTTGGCGCATCAATCGCACAGTAACGGCCGGTTTGGTGCGAACCGGGCTCCAAAGCCATTTCTCCCACATCCGAGTTCGCGACTGGTGGAACTCAAAGTCCCGGAAATTCATGCCTCCAAACGACATCCCACTGACCGGTTGAACCTGCGCGTCGGACAACGTATCCCAAAATCGGCCATTTCTCACTTGCACACCACACTTTCCACGAATCAAACGATCTTGGATTGGATGGTTGCGACTCTAAAGTTCAGACAATTTGTTGAGCGATGAAAAACGCAATAGAGAGGCAAGACTGGCAAAAGAGAGCGGAAAGTTGACTCTGGCAGGACCATTTGAACTGCTGCAGGGTGGCACAGCCATTATCGGACGGTTGCCGGTTTTTTTTGATGAAGCAGATCCCCAAACCTTCTGGGGATTTACAATGGTCTTGATCAGGATGCCAGCACTGCTTGATATTGTGCGTCTTTCTGATCTGGAGGCAGATGGTTACAGCTATGAACTGTGGCGAATTTACCCCGACAATGACAACCGCCATGTTTTTGCACAGTCAAAGCATGCGCTAAAAGTGGAACCAGCAACCTCCGTCATCGATGTGCCGAATGGTCGTTGGATGTTGAGTATCGCTCCATGGGATGGTTGGATCTCTACGACACGCATAACTGTTGAAGCCGTTTTCATTTTACTGCTCTCTATTGCCTCAGGCTGGCTGGCAAGGCGTGCACTATTTCAACAAGCGCAAAATAAAAACAATGCACAACTGTTCTGGGCAGTGATGAATGCCTCGCCTGTTCCTCTTGCAATCAACGAAGGAGACTCATTTCGTTATCTCAATCCCGCCTTTGAAGCTGTGTTTGGCTATTCACTGGACAAGATCCCAACACTGGAGCAATGGTGGCAGTGCACCTATCCCGACTCTTCTTCTCGAAAAAAAGTGGTAGACGAATGGAGAGCGAGAATTGAACAATGCAAACAAACATCCACTCCCGTTGAACCCTTGGAAGTGAGTATCCGCTGCAGCGACAATTCGTTGCGCTCGGTTCTGCTCTCCATTGAACCACTGGGAGTACCATTTATCGGACAACACCTGGTTGTAATGTATGATGTCACCCAGTTACGAGAATTGGCCGATCAACATGCGGTTCTCTTCACCAGATCACCTGATGCTTCGGTAATTGTTGATCCAGAAAATGGTTACATTATCGAATGCAACAACGCCACAGAAGGATTGCTTGGCGGGCCTCGTGAAAAAATTATCGGCAAAAGTGTCATTGATATTTCGCCTGTTCAGCAACCAGATGGACGACTCTCCGCCGAAGCAGGAAAAGAAATCATTCTCTCCTCCTTTCTGCAGGGATATATGCGGTTTGAATGGGTACACTGCCGTTTAGATGGCACTCCCTTTTGGGCTGAAGTCACCGTTGGTCGTTGTTTGTACAAGGGACGACAGATGTTGTTGGGTGCTTGGCGAGAAATTAGCAATCGCAAACATGCGGAGGCTCGTTTACAGGAGCTTCTTGCCTTTAACGAATCCATTCTGCTGCAATCACCTCTGGCGGTGGGGGTCTACCACGCCAATGGCAGTTGCGTGGTCGCCAATGCAGCCTATGCCATCCTTGTTGGCAGCTCCAGAGAGGATTTGATGGCACGCAACCTCCACCAGATCAAATCCTTTATCTCCACGGGATTGTACGAAGCGTGTCAAAACTCTTTGGCCGATAAGCAAGCACGTCGCCGCGAAATTCATGTTCCCTCCTCTTTCGGCAAAGAGATCTGGGTCGAGTGTCAAATCGTCCCCGTTCTGCTCAACAGCGAACCGCATTTGGTTCTCCAATTTTCTGATCTCACCGAGATCAAACTGCGGGAAATCGCTTTGCGGGCCAGTGAATCACGGTTTCGGATTTTGTATGAATCTACTCCGGCCATGCTGCATTCGATTGATGCCGATGGCCGGATCATCTATGTCAGCGATAATTGGCTGAAAAAAATGGGCTACAACCGCTCTGAAGTGATCGGCCGCCAATCGACAGAATTTTTGACCGATGAGTCTCGTCAACGCGCCATCGAAACGGTTCTCCCGCTTTTTTTCCGTAAGGGCATTACCAATGACATCCCTTACCAATTTGTCACCAAAAATGGCGAGGTTTTGGATATTTTATTGTCAGCCATTGGTGAACGTGATCCAAACGGCAGAATTGTGCAAAGTTTTACAGTTCTTCAGGATATCACGCAACGCAATCGGGATCAGCGCAGAATTGAGCAACTCTTGGCAGAGCAGAAAGCGATCCTGGACAACGAATTGATCGGAATAATCACCATCAAAGAACAAACAATCCTCTGGGCCAATCCTGCCTTCGAGCACTTTTTCGGCTATCAGCGTGATGCCGTTGTTGGTGTTCCGCTTAAAAGTCACTTCACCAGTGCGCATGCACACCAAGCGTTTATTCAGGCAGCCACTCCTGTTCTCCAATCAGGAAAGGTGTTCCGAACACAGTGGGAATTTTGCAATAGAGAGGGTACTCCCATGTGGATGGATGTCAGTGGCTCTCTACTCAAAACAGAAACAGGTGAATCGGTATGGGCATTCCTGGATGTCACGGAACAGCGACGCACTACTCTGCAACTGGAAGCGGCCAAAAATATGGCTGAAACAGCCACGCGAGTAAAAAGTGAATTTTTGGCCAACATGAGTCACGAAATTCGTACTCCCATGAACGCCATTCTGGGAATGGCAGATATGTTATGGGAGAGCGATCTGCATCCTGAACAACGCCAATTTGTTAAGGTATTTCGTTCCGCCGGGGAAAATCTGCTGGGGATCATCAATGATGTTTTGGATCTTTCCAAGATTGAAGCAGGACAGTTGATCCTTGAAACACGCCCTTTCCATCTTGCTGATGAAATGAATACTGTGTGCGAAATAATGGCACTGCGAGCCAACAGCAAAGGATTGCAATTGCAACAATATATTCATCCTGCTGTACCGAATCATCTGGAGGGTGATTCCATACGCCTGCGGCAAATCTTTCTCAATCTTTTAAGCAATGCCATCAAATTTACTGAACAGGGTATGATTTTGTTTGAAGCGACATGCCCGCCAACTGAGCAAGCGCCAGAACAAACGGCTGTCCTGCTGCAATTTAAAATCAAGGATACCGGTATTGGCATTTCGGAAGAGCGTTTGCAATCCATTTTTGAAAATTTTGTTCAGGCCGACAGCTCCATTACCCGCCGTTTTGGTGGTACTGGTCTGGGCTTGCCTATTGTCAAAAAATTGGTAGAAAAAATGGGAGGCGAGGTCAAGGTTGCCAGCCAACCCGGTACAGGCACGGAATTTATCCTGCTTTTGCCATTTGCATTAGGAAAAAAGGTGCAAGCGGTTGCACAGATTGATCCCACTGGGACAGATGATGAGAAAAACCTCTCTGCACTCCCTCATGGCAGCGGTACAGGTGCGACAAAAACTCCCTGGCGCATTCTCCTGGTGGATGACTCCGAAGAAAACCGCCTGCTTATTGCTGCCTACCTAAAAAATGCTGCCTACGCTTTGCAGATTGCAGAAAATGGTAAAAGCGCCCTGGAGATGATGCGCCTACACTCTTTTGATCTCGTACTAATGGATGTACAAATGCCTGTGATGGACGGATATAGCGCCACCCGCACCTGGAGAGAGATTGAAAAACAAGAGCATCGGCCCAGACTACCCATTTTTGCCCTCACTGCCTACGCATTGCAGGAAGATATCGCCCAAAGCCTGGAAGCCGGTTTCGACCAACACATCGCCAAACCCATCAAGAAAAAAACCTTGCTGGAGATGATTGCGCGAGTCTTGCACTCTGACTCTCGATAATAGCAGCTTGCGGATAATTGCCCACTCGACTCTCCAAAAAATCCAGGAGAGAACGAGAGGTTCTGACAGACAACCAGAACACCTGGCAATTATTCCACAAAGCACCTGCAAAGGTCTCTTGCCACAACCTCAGCAAGCCAGCAAGAGGGCGCTCGATAACAACAAAACGCCCTCTCCAAACTCTGTCTGGCCACATAAAGAAACGCGCTGCAGACTAAACTCCCTCCACCATACTCTGTTTGAGCGCCGCATCCAGACAATGGCGCCAGAGAACCACTACCTGCTTGAGCAGACCCTATTCGCTGACTTTACCCATGCGATGCGCAATAAAACCGATGGAAGGTTTGGTCAACTCAGGATTGGCCATGTCGCGTACCTGGCGCACCACCTTGTCACCAGGAGCAATCGCCTTGCTCTCCAACTCACCTGACCAAATCTTCTCAACCGGACCCATATCGAGCACCCGCATCATGCAGGCCTGGACACAATAGGGCTTGCGACCTGCCTCCAACTCATCGATACAAAAATTACACTTTTTCACAACATTGGCCTCGGCATCAAACTGCGGCGCCCCAAAAGGACAGGCCGCTTCACAACGCCGACAACCAATACATAAGGTGGAATCAATATCCACTACCCCATTGTCGGCCCGTTTCCAGATAGCCCCGGTAGGGCAGGTGGGCAGACAGGCCGGTTCAGCACAGTGATTGCAAGACATGTTGACCTTATAGGCAAACACATCCGGATAACGACCACCCTCGATATATTGCACCCGCCGAAAGCGCGGCCCCGGCGGTAAACCATTCTTATCTTTACAGGCAATTTCACAGGCCCGACAACCAATACAGTCCACATTATTATGGACAAAACCCAACTGCTCCTTGGGCACTACCGCTTTGTAAACGACTCGTTTTTTGGCTGCAATCCCTTCCAGCACTTGATCTCGTTCCAGCATGGACATCTTGCATTACTCCTTGACTATTCTAATCGGCCCGCTACTGGTCGCGCCGGAAAATATGGGCTCGGCTGATTGCCAACTGATCCCAACCCGGACGATGGCTGCGCTCTTTGCTTTTGCGCATCTTCACCAATACCGTGTTGTAGGCAAAGCCACCGGCTGGACTAGGCGCATCCAGAGTGAGAAAATCTGGATTGCCGGCACGATCCCAACCCTCTTTATCCAGATCCATCCACGCCCCTTCATGGAGCACCAGCACTCCAGGCATGCAGCGCTCGGTCACATAGGCCGGAACCACGACCCCTCCCCGATCATTATAGAGCTCCACCGTATCACCTGTCTGAATGCCCAATTTTTCTGCATCCCTGGCGTTTATGGTCACCTCTTGATCATAGGTCTCGCGCAACCAGGGTATGTTGTGAAAAATAGAGTGGGTACGCCAGCGTGGGTGTGGACTAATAAGATGATAGGGATGCGTCGCCGTTTTTGGACTATTTAATGATTCCCAAGGCTCAATCCACTTGGGAATAGCCGGAATGGCTGTGCCAAATTGGCTTTTTTTCCAATCCTGAATGGTTGCCAACTGCGTTGAGAAGATTTCAATCTTGCCCGAAGGGGTCTGAAAAGGAACACCCTTTTCAATCTGCTCACGAAAAGCCACGTGCGGTTTGTCCAACTTAAATTTATAGATGCCAGTGCGCTTGAAGGTCTGCCAATCCATGCGCACATTTTGATGCCCCATCACCTTTTCTTGCCACCAGGCTGACAAATAGGCTTCATCGACATCATCCGGGTGATGAAAATAGTCACGAGCAGCACGCGGGTTGTAGGCTTGCCCCAAAACCGGACTGATTCGCCAAGCAAGCTCGGTAAAAATCTGAAAATCGCTCTTGCTCTCTCCCATCGGCTCGATCACCTTGGGCCGATGGATATAATAGTGGCCCTTGTACCATGGCAAAGCCACATCATGGCGCTCAAAATGGGTGGCAACCGGCAACAACACATCGGCCCACAACCCAGAGGGGGTAATTGTTGAATCCAGACAGACCACCAACTCCAGCTTTTTGATTGCCTGCAACTGTTTGTTGATGTTGGGCAGTTGATTCAGCCAATCCGAACCTTGCCAAAAAATCCCCTTGATGTTGGGAATCACTCCATCCGTTGCATCAGCACGCGGCCAAAGACCAATATCCTCGCGTTGCACATTGGGATAGTTTAACACACAATGGGCCCAGGTATCGGACTTGATGGAAGCAAAATAGATATTGGCATATTGATCATAGGGATAGGCCACCGCCTCCGCATGCCAAGCCTTGCCAATTCCCTCGGAACAGCCCCCCAACACCCCAATATTTCCGGTCATGGCCTGCAACGCTGCCGCCATACGGTTATACTGCTCGCCATAGGCATTGCGTCCTGGGGCCCAGGAGGCTTTGAGCGCTGCCGGCTTGGTGGTGGCATACATTTCGGCCAGCTTGCGAATATCCTTGGCCGGAACTTGGCAAATCGCTTCAGCCCATTCCGGGGTCTTGGGAGTATTATCATATTTGCCAAACAGATAATCCCGAAAATTTTCCTGCCCTTTGGCCCATTCAGGCATGGTCCCGGCATCGATCCCCTGACAAAAACGATTGATAAACTGCTGATCCTGCAGATTGCGCTCAAAAATATGGTAGGCCATACCTGCCATCATTGCCGCATCGGTATTGGGCCGAATCGGAATCCACCAGGCATCATAGGTGGCTGCCGAATCGGTATATTGCGGATCGATGACCACAAACTTGCACCCTTGCTGCTTGGCCAAACGCATATAATAAAAGGTATTGCCGCCATGAAAGGTATAGGCAGGATTCCAACCCCACATGATGATCAATTTGGAGTGGGCAAAGGTATCATCTTCATTGCCATCTTCGATGGTACCAAAGGTCATGCGTGAGCTGAACTTGGTCGCCTCATAGGAGGGGATAGACCAGGAGCTGGTCCGACAGCCAAACATGCCCAAAAAGCGCCCCAACAATCCCTCAATCTGATCGGATTTGTGCAAAACCCCATAAGAGGCCCCGGCATAACTTTGATCCAACAAAGCGGTATTGCCCCAGCGCGCCTTGATGGAGACCATCTTTTCGGCAACATAATCCAACGCCGTATCCCAACTGACCCGGCGAAACTGTCCCGATCCCCGCTCACCGCTACGAATCATCGGATGCAGCAAACGTTCTGGAGAATAGAGCCGACTGCGATAGGAGCGGCCACGCAAACAGGCGCGCAACTGCGGCTCCTCAAAGGTATCCTTGCCAAAACTGCCATCCTGCTGAAAGCGTCCATCATCAGTGGAAAGGCGAACTATGACATCACCTTTCTTGTGGGCCACCAAAACATGGCGTGAGCCACAGTTATGGGCACAACTGGTCACCACTGTCTCCAACTCATCATCCCGTGGATAGGGCTCATAGGGAAAAGCCTCAGCCTTTTTGACGCCCCCCCAATCCAAGAGACCAGAACTGGCTGCCAATGCCGCACCACCGGCTGCCGTCTGCAAAAAACTGCGCCGATTCATGTTCAACTGGACTTTCGGGCCGCGCCCACCAGATGCTTCACTCATCCTACCACTCCTTCCGCCAGCGCGTGGCTACAATCAGGGTTTTTCGCCAGCCAGGCGAAACCGTTGTTCTGAATCACTCGGACGACCTTTGGCCCAATCCGGTGTGGTTTTGGGCATATCCGGCCAAGGGTGCCGAGGATAGGGATAACTGAGCCGATACCAGGCCCGCCCACCATGGCATCCATAACAAAGGTCTGAATCCTTCTCTGCCAACTCTTCAATCGCCTTGCCGTGTAAATAGCTGACCTGATGTCGCTTGGTACGAATCGTGGCGTGGCACAACAAACAGTTGTTTTGCATATCGGCGCCTACTTCATGCCACGGCCCAGGCAACTCCATCGACTCATAGGGAAAACGTCCGTGACAACGCAAACAGCTCTCCTCCACATTCACCGTCTTGCGCAAAGTAAAACGCTTCTCTTGTGCTGTATTCTCTCCCGACAGGGCGGGAGCTTTTTCACGCGGATCACTGCCTCTATGACAAAAATTGCATTGCAAATTCATCACTTGCTTTGCCAACGCAGTGGTCAAATGGCGCTGATGAAAGTTTTTCTGCTCCCCTTCATAGCCGCCGATCGTCTGATACCAGGCCAAAGTTTGGCTGGGCAGAACACCCGATGGCGAACTCTCGCGCAGTGAAGGCTGTACTATCTCTTGATGGCAGTTCAAACAATCGGCATTGCTGGCTTGATCTATGGCAGGCGGAAAATGCAGGGGATGCCAACGCGCCTCTTGATAGTCAGCTCCATAAACGGGAATACACCCCAGCAAATAAAGAATCAGGACGGTCAATACCGCCATGGAACGGTGCATTGTGTAGGACATGTTTGGTTCTCGCCGGTTGTGCCAACCCATGACGGAATGGCAGCAAAAAAGCAGAAAAAAACCCGATCACCGCCTTGTCCACTGGAAAGGTGCGACAAGACGGGATCGGGCTATGCACATTCAACAGATCAATTTGCCGGAGGCGTCCACTGTCCAGCGTTGTTGTTCTGACCACCCTGGCCCTGCATGCCGCTCATCCCGGACATACCGCCCATGCCACCCATGCCGCTCATCCCGGACATGCCGCCCATGCCACTCATCCCGGACATACCGCCCATGCCCGACATGCCACCCATGCCGCTCATCCCAGACATGCCGCTCATGCCACCCTGGGGATAGAAATAGATCTGTCCCTG
>NZ_RXIU01000157.1 GCF_004217665.1 Candidatus Magnetaquicoccus inordinatus
TGGCAAAAACCGCCGATAGGTCGTACCCATCTCAGGGTAGAAGATCAATTGCGGTAGGGGCTTTTTGAGGAGACCCTCATTAAATCTGAAATTTCGCTCAACTGACGGCGCAGATCGATGGCCTCTTCGTTGAGAATGAGCTGTCCGGCCTCAATCTTGGTTAAATCAAGAATCTGATTGATCAAGTTTAACAGATTGCGATTGGCCACCTGCAAGCGGTCCATGAACACCTGTTGCTCCTGGTTCAAACCGGTCTCTTGCAGCAGCTCGGTCATACCGATAAGCACATTCATGGGAGTACGGATCTCATGGCTCATGGCGGCCAAAAACTCCCCTTTGGCGCGGGCAATCTGTTCGGCCTGCTCTTTGTGCAGGCGCAATTGCGCCTCCACACGCTGGCGTTCGGCATTTTCCCGCACCAACTCATAGTTGGCCCGCTCCAGACTGATGGCTCGCGCCGAAAGCTCTTCATTCAAACGCACAATTTTGCGTTCCAAATGTTTACGATCGCTGATCTCCTCCAGGGTGCCCTCCAGAAGCTGCCGCGAACGGGAGGCATCCATCACCCATTGCAAGGAGATACTGACATCGATGATCTCCTGATCAAAACGGCGCATGCGGGTCTCAAAATGAGCCAGCGGACCTTCAGCCAGCAACTCTTTCAAGCGCATCCGTTCCTGGGCATCCACAATCAAATTGATCAACCCAGAGTGATTCAATGCGTGGAGATTGGGAAAAGAGAGCATTTTCAGCACCACCGGATTGGCCTCCAAGGCCACTCCGAAGGAATCCAGACGAAAGATGCCAATCAGGGCGCTATTGACCAAATTACGAAATTTTTCTTCAGAGCTACGCAAAGCCGCCTGTTCGATCTGTTGCCGCTCCTGCAACCACAGCTCCTTTTGTTGCCGCAAGGCTCTTTTTTCCAGAGAGGCACGGATGCGTGCTTTGAACAGCGAAAGATTAAATTTGCGCGGCAGATAATCCTCGGCCCCCAATTCGATGCAGCGCGCCACATCGGCCATTTCCGCCCAGGCTGAGATGACAATCACCGGCAAATAGGCGAGAAGACGCTCCTGATGCAGTTGTTCCAACACTTGCAGACCGCTCATCTCTGGCATCAGCAGATCCAGGATTACCAGATCATATTGGGTGCTGTGAATCATCGCCAAAGCCTGTCGCCCGTTGTCTGCCGATTCAACCTGGTATCCCTGGCGCAACAGCTCATGGATCACCAGATCACGACTCACCACATCATCATCGACCACCAGTAAACGGCTGTTGCGGTTTTTATTATTCTCCAACTGCACAGACGAACAGAGGTTGACCGCAGTATCACGCAGCAAGGGATAGATTTCGCCGACCACCCCCTGCAGATCCACACCTCTTTGTTCCGTGCTGTTGCCTAAAATAAAGGGTTGCATCAGAAGCACAATTTGTTGCCCGGCATCACGGATAATCTGCAGCGTGCGCCCCGCCTTGGCAAGAAGGGTATCATTCCCCTCCTCCATGACCAATTCTGCATAACCGATGATGGTAGTCGCAAAGGTACGGATACCATGCAACACTTTTTCAGCAACAGCCGGGGTGTATAAATCGGGGTGGGAATCCTGCAAAAAATGAAACAACTGCTCGCTGGCGGCTCGAATCCGCCGCAAATCGGCATGATAACTCTCTTCCTGACCGCTTTGTTCGTCCAACTCCTCCAAAACCATTTCGCTATAGCCGGCAATGGCATTCAGTTGATTGCGCAAAGCATGTTGTACCGGCAAATTCCAACCATTCCGGTCACGAAGAGGATTATTGGCAGAGAGATCGGACGATTCGCTCATGGGCTCCTGCTGTTGTTGCTGAGCGGTAAGAGACGCAGCATTTTTTCCATCAAGCGCGGCAAATCAACGGGTTTACTGTCATAATCGTCGCAACCGGCTGCCAATGCCTGTTGCCGATCACCCTCCATGGCATGGGCAGTCAAGGCAATGATGGGAATTTTTGCAGTTGCCGGATCCGCCTTCAAGCGACGGGTCGCTTCCCAACCGTCCAAAATGGGCAGACTCATATCCATCAAGATTAAATCGGGATGTTCGCTTTGTGCCAGGGTCAAACCTTGCGCACCATCTACCGCCAAATGTACCCGAAAACCTTTGCGTTGCAAACGACGGGAGAGCATATCCCGGTTCATTTCATTATCTTCTACAAGCAATATCAACGACATGAACTACATCTCCCTGTTAGGTATTGCCAGAAGGCAGCAAACGCTGGATCTGATTGAGCAGCTCTTCCTGGCTGCAGGAACCTTTTTGTATAGTGTGTTCGATACCTTCATGCAAGCGCTGCACATCCTCTGGCGACAGATCTTTGGCGGTGATCAATACCACAGGGATGGAACGCCACTCCTCTTTTTGCTGCAGCGCCTCAACCACGGCAAAACCATCCATCTCCGGCATCATCAAGTCCAGAAGAAAGAGGTCAGGAATAAAATCGGCCAGAATCTGCAAAGCCTCTTTGCCATTGTGCGCCTCTATCACCTGCCAATGCTGTTGTTCCAACAGGCGCCGGATGATTTTGCGATTGAGTTCATCATCATCGGCCAGAAGGATCCTGCTGCCTTTACGACTGGTCAAATGGCGATGCACACTGCCCAACAAACGATCCCGTTCCACCGGCTTGGTCAAATAGTCGGCTGCCCCCAAGGCAAAAGCCAGATTTTCGTTATCCAGCATGGTCAACATGATCACCGGAATCGTGGAGGTCAACGCATCGGCCTTCAAGGCGGTCAAAACCGACCAGCCATCTTTTACCGGCATCATCACATCCAGAGTGATCACATCGGGGATAATCTCTCGTGCCCGTTGCAACCCTTCATCACCGCTGGCCACCACCTCCACATAATAGCCCTCTTTATCAAGAAGTCGCTGCAGCAGTTCACGAATAGTGGGATCATCATCAATCACCAATACTGTTGCCTGATGTTCAGCCATTTTCGCACGTGTTGTCACTGTTGCCAAGCCATGGCTGATTTCACTGGCACGCAATAGTGGCAATTGGGCAGGAATAGAGACGGTAAAGGTGGAACCCTCTCCCGGATCGCTATGCACTTCGATGTCGCCCCCCAACATGCGACAAAAGCGACGGCTGATGGTGAGACCCAAACCGGTCCCCCCATATTTGCGCGTCGTCGAGACATCTGCCTGCGCAAAAGGTTGAAAAAGTTGTTCAATTTGTTCTCTGGTGATACCGATACCGGTATCATGAACATGAAACAACAACCAATCCCCCTCCTCTTTGTGTAGCCGTTTCAGCTCCAGACTCACCACACCTTGTTCGGTAAATTTGGAGGCGTTGCTCAACAGGTTTAACAACACCTGACGCAAGCGAATGGGATCGGTATGCGCCTGTCCGGGAGCATCCTCCATCAGCAACTGAAAGTGATTGTTGTTTTTGGCCAGCATCGGTTGAATGGTATGAACAATCTCATGGAGCAGTTGCCGCAAATCGATCACCTCCGGCAACAGATTGATTTTGCCAGCTTCCACTTTGGAGAGATCCAAAACATCATTGATCAATTGCAACAGATGTTTGCCTGCGGCATTGATTTTTTGCAGATCCGGCACAAAATGGTCCAGACCATCGTTTTCTGCATCCTCTTCCAGCATCTCACTGTAGCCGATGATGGCATTCAATGGGGTACGCAACTCATGGCTCATATTGGCCAGAAAGGTACTTTTGGCACGATTGGCCATTTCTGCGGCAGCTCTGGCTTGTTCAATATCGCGGGTACGTTCCTCCACCCGCTGTTCCAGGACATCGTTGGCCCGTCGCAACTGCTCTTCCGCCTGTTCTCTGGCCTGCAACTGCTCTTGCAATGCCTGATGCGACTCATTGAGCTTGCCGATAAAGAGATTAAAATGGGTAGCCAAGCGACCAAACTCATCTTGTGTCGCCCGTTGCAAACGCACGGAAAGATCTCCGGCACCCCCTTTTTGGAAAGCCAATAGCAGTCGATCCAAATGGCGACTGAAATAGGAGCTGAAAAAAAAGGTAACCGTTAACACGAAGAAAAAAGAGACCAGCAACAAAATCAACAACAGGTCGCGGATGCGATGCAGGGGCTGTTGAAACTCTTCCAGATAGCTGGAAGAGGCAACAATCCAGTTCAGTTCGGGGATAAAACGAAAAACCACCAATTTGAAGCGTGCCACCGATTCATCGGGATTTTGCCAAGAATAGATGATTGTCCCCTCTTTTTGGCGCACCATCTCTTGAATAAATGCCTGGCCATCGGAGTCGCGGACATGAAAAAAATTTTTACCCTCCAGATAGGGATGTACGATCAAATTGCCATCGGTATCGATCACATAAGAATAGCCGGTCTTGCCGAAACGAATGGAAAGAATTTTGTCGCGAAAATCCTGAACCTGGATCAGCGAGCTGAACTCATCGCGATAGGATGAGACCGAAATGATCCAATCCCAGGGCTCAAAATAGGTCATATAGAGAGCCTTTTTGCGACTGGCCGCCTCTCCTGGATTTTTCCAGGCATACTCCAGATAGCCCTCTTTATCCTTGAGCTGTTTTTGAATAAACTCATAGCGGGTCAAATCAACATTGAGTAGCGCTTTGACAGGATGGACCCGGATGATTCCTTGTCCATCCAAACCATAAATATAGCCGGTTTTGCCCACACGCTGACTCAAGAGCACGGCAACCGCCTGCTCTTTTGCCTGCTCTTCACTCAATTGACCACGTTGATATTGCTGATAAAACTCTTCAAGAATATCGCGATTTTTTTCGGCCATGCCACGCAGATAATTTTTTACGGAAGCGTTGGCCGCTGCTTCCACCATACTGCGCAAGGTTTGCGAGGTGTTTTGCAGTTCATTGACCACGCTCTCCTCATACATGCTGCGCACCATGGGATAAAACAGCAGAACGCCGAGCAAAGCAAAAAGCAGCAGGGCCGCTCCATACCCCCATAACAGTTTGGCCCGAATCGTCAAATTGGCCAGATAATGCCGCATAATCCCCCCCTTGCGCCCTGTTTCCTGCCAAACCATTGACAGTACTACTAAGCAGTAGAACAATAGTCAGGGAGCTTTGCAGAAGCAAGCAATTTTTGCACTTTGTTGCTTTTTCCCGGCATTGTCCTGTTGCAGGGCAGGGACAATCTTTGGGAGGCGGACACCCGACATGCACAGTTTCGCTTGTGGCAACAGTGAGGAAATTGGCAAATGCGCTTGCCCTGGTCCTGTTGCCGATTGCTTGTCACTCACAAATAATTATAATATACTATATAGTTACATAGTTTTGCTGTTCTTTCTCCCCCTATTTTACATGCAGGAATAAAATGCGTAAAACGGCTTTATTGCTGTTGCCATGGATGGTGCTCGCCATTGGTCTGCTCGCTACATCTTCTCTGTATCGCAATGCCAGCCAGGATGCCGAAGCGCTTCTCCGTCAGCAATTCGACCATCAGGTTCGCGAAATCACCTCGCGCATCAGCCAGCGCATGGCTACCTATGAGCAGGTTTTGCGCGGCATCTCCGGTTTGTTCTCTGCCTCGAATCCAGTCGATCGGCAAGCCTTTCGTACCTATGTTCAGCAGTTGCAGTTGGAAAAAAATTATCCTGGCATCCAAGGAATCGGTTTCTCTCTGCTGATACCCTCTGCAGAGCTGGAACAACACCTCTTAGCCATCCGTAACGAAGGCTTTGCACACTATTCTGTTCGCCCTCCTGGTGAACGTCCTTTCTACACCTCGATCATCTATCTGGAACCCTTCAATACCCGCAACCAGCGCGCTTTTGGTTATGATATGTTTTCTGAGCAAATCCGGCATACCGCCATGGCTCAAGCCAGAGATTCCGGTGAACCGACCCTCTCCGGCAAAGTCACCTTGGTTCAGGAAGATGGCAAACAGGTGCAGGCCGGTTTTCTGTTGTATGTACCCATTTATCGCAACAACCAACCCAACAACAGCCCGGAAGAACGACAAAACAATCTGCTTGGTTGGGCCTATTCTCCTTTTCGGATCAACAACCTGATGTCTGGTATTTTGGGCGAGTCCATTCAGCAACTGGATCTGGAAATTTTTGATGGCCCGATAGCCAACAGCGAAACGCTACTCTTTGACGAAGATGGCCACCTTGCAAACAAACAAAACAGCCCACCAGCTCTTTTTACCAGCAGCCAACAACTGATAATTGCCGGACATCCCTGGACCATCCATATTCGCTCCCTTTCCGGTTTTGCCGAACTGACAGATAGCAAACGTCCGCTCTTGATTGCCCAGGCAGGCATTTTGGCCAGCCTCCTCTTTGCAGCCCTGTTCTGGTCCCTGCTCTCCAGTCGCAATCGTGCTGTATCGTTGGCTGCGACCATGACCGATGAGCTGCGCCGCAGTGAACAAACCATCAAAACCATCATCGAAACGGCAATCAACGGCATCATCGTCATCAACCGCGACAAACAGATTGTCCTCTTCAATCGCTCTGCCGAAACATTATTCGGCTACCGCGCAGAAGAACTCTTGGGAAAAAATGTCAAAGCCATCATGCCGGAATCCTATCAGCAGCAGCATGATCAATATGTTGACAACTATCTCACAACAGGCACCAAAAAAATAATCGGTATTGGACGTGAAGTGGTTGGCAGACACAAAACAGGAACAACCTTTCCCGCTGAATTGTTTATTGGTGAAATGCGTGATGAAAACAACCATCTGTTTGTTGGTATTATCCATGACATTTCCGATCGCAAAAAAGCCGAAGACAACTTGCTTTTGGCGCGTGAGGTCTTTGAAAATGCTGGCGAGGCCATTGTGATTACCGACCACAATGGGCTGATTACCGATGTCAACCCCGCCTACGAACGGGTAACCGGTTTTCAACGACAAGAGGTTTTGGGAAAAAATCCCAACATCACCAAATCTGGTCGTCATGATCAATCCTTCTATCAAGAGATGTGGCAGACTCTGCTGCGGGAAGATCATTGGGAGGGAGAGGTATGGGATCGTCGCAAAAATGGCGAAATTTTTCCCAAATGGATCTCCATCAATGCCATGCGCAACAGCTCTGGCCAGTTGACCAACTATGTGGCCATCTTTCTCGATATCAGCGACCGCAAGGATGCAGAACAGCGTCTGGAACAGCTCGCCTTTTATGACGCCTTGACAGGTCTGCCCAACCGTCTGTTTTTCCGTGAGCGCCTCACCCACTCCCTCGCCCTGGCACATCGCCAAAACAACCAATTGGTATTGTTGTTTATTGACCTCGATCGTTTCAAATGGGTCAACGATACTCTCGGACACTCGGCGGGGGATGATCTGCTCAAGGAGGTCGGGCAACGGCTCAAACAGTGCGTGCGGGAAAGCGATACCGTGGCCCGCCTGGGAGGAGATGAATTTACCATTATTCTTACCAGCGCCGTTCAGCCAGAGAGAACTGCCCTGGTTGCTGAAAAATTGATCAGTTCCGTGCGACAGCCCTTTATCTTGTTGGGCCAGGAGATCTATGTAGGCGCCAGTATCGGTATTGCGACTTTCCCTAAAGATGCCCCTGATTTGGAAACCTTGATCAAGCATGCCGATATGGCCATGTATCAGGCCAAAGAGGCGGGGCGCAACACCTATCGCTTCTTTTCCGTCGAGCTCTATGCCCAGGTCACGCATCGCATCTCTTTGGAAAGTCAATTGCATCGTGCTCTGCAGCAGTTGGAATTGATTCCTTTCTATCAACCAAAAGTGGATTTGTCTTCGCGAATCATTAACGGCGCAGAGGCGTTGGTGCGTTGGCGCAAAGAGGATGGCTCCCTGGTCAATCCCGGTCTCTTTATTCCTCTTGCCGAAGAGACTGGCCTGATTCTGCCCATCGGTAAACATATCTTGACTACCGCCTGTCGCCATACCAGACAGTGGCAGCAGCAGCACGCCATTCCCTTTACCATCGCCGTCAACCTCTCGGCCAAAGAGTTTCAGCAACCAAATTTTCTCAATCAAATCGAAGAGATTCTTCAAGAAAGTGAGCTCGCAGCAGAACAACTGGAGCTGGAAATTACCGAAAGCATAGTGATGAGCAACATGGAAAAAGCCATCCAGTTGATGAAAGAGTTGCGCAACAAGGGGATTTCCTTGGCGATGGATGATTTTGGCACCGGTTACTCTTCGCTGGGTTATTTGAAACAGTTTCCCATCAATACCTTAAAAATTGATCACTCCTTTGTCCGTGGCTTACCAGGTTGCCAAGATGACGGAGCTATCGTAGATGCCATCATCTATATGGCCCACAGGCTGCAATTAAAAGTGGTGGCCGAAGGGGTGGAAACAGCAGAACAGGCCGAATATTTGCAGCAGCGTGGTTGTGAAACGATTCAGGGATATTGGATCGGCAAACCAATGCCAGAACAGGATTTTTTTGCTTTTCGGAGCAGAACAGCGGGCTGACGCAAGCAAAGGATTATGGCATTTCTCAAACAATAGCCCACCCATAAGCACAGGCAGGCTGGGCTTTTATTCTGCATGCAGCTTGCCAGAGATGGCCGCCTGCAGCAGAAAAGGTATAAGAGCATAGGGGGTTGGCATAAACACCCCTTTTTCGCCAGTCAATACGCATACACGCCGGTAACTATTCAGGTTCGTGCTGGCTTGCCAGGTCTACCCGGTTTGCGATGACTCGCCAGCTCTACCCCCATGGGGATGCTGTACGAATTGGCGC